>DATFLI010000034.1:0-6360 GCA_035267805.1 Balneolaceae bacterium
GGTTCGAAGTTGCGCATTAGCCGCATTAACGACGGCATCCATGTCATTTTGATTGACAATATCTCCTCTTTTCAATTCAATGGTTACATCGGATAATTTGACTTCTCTCATAGTTTATCCCTGTCTTGTTATCATTTAATTTTCAAACACAAAAGACTGCTGACGAATTCAAGACAATGAAGTCATTAATGGGTTTACCGACGAAACGATCCTTTAGAGGCGTAACATCTAACACTTCAGCCAGTTTTTTGCCATTCAAGAAAATGTGATTTCAGTGTCGCAATTTTGAAAACCCTGAAAATAATTGGGGTGAATTTCTCATCTTTAACGCTAGCTGACTGTGACTGTTTAGATCGATTAAACCCTGCCATTGTTTACACATTGATTAAAAACTGTTCATTCCCAGATTTTATTCCTGAGCAGCAGTATTCATAAAGGGGCTTGCTCCATCCATTACCCTGTTTGCCGGTCATGCTATCAACATAAAGTTATCTTCCCCCTTATCCACCAAAGGCCCCAATCAACAGCAATATAAAGCCGGTGACGGCAACCAAGGCATGCAGCACGGCCAACCACTTGGGTAGTTCCTTGTTAAGTAGATCCCTTCCGAACATCACAAAACCCCCGAGGGCCGCTATCACAAAAACCAAAATCGTAGTCATGAGCAGGGAATCTCCTTGATTGGCGTAAGCAATAATCAATAACCCTAATGCAATGGTAGCAGCACCTCCATGATTGTAAACTACCGGGCCGGGAGTAGATTCCTCTTTTAACACTTTGGTGATCAAAACAAGACCCAATACAGCAGCTATAGCAAATAAGACAATAGTTGTAAATAACATAATGGTATCTCAAGAGGTTTTTTTCAGCAGGCCAGATTCAATGGTGAGGCCCGGACCGAAGGCCATGGCCAAAACAGTTTCATCGGACTCGGTAGGATGCTTTAGCAAATCCTCAAGAACATAAAGGATAGTCGCACTGCTCATATTGCCATAATTTGCAAGGACCTTGCGGGACGAAGCCAGTTGTTCATCACATAGTGAAAAACTCTGTTGCACTTTACAAGGATCGCTCGTCCCCCAGGATGAATCGCCCAATGATTAATACGTTGAGAAGAGAGCTCAGAACCCTCAAAAAGAGACGAAAGGGCATCTTCAATATTGGATTCTATGATTTCAGGCACGTAAGCCGAAAGGCTCATCTCGAACCCGGTGTCCCCGATGGTCCAGGCCATTGCCTTTTCGCTTTGTTCGGCAATGGCGGAAGAAAAACGACCCAGCTCATACCCGGGCTGCCCAATAGGTTTATCAGAAGATACAATTAATCCGGCAGCGCCATCGGCAAATACGGAAGCAGAAATAAGATGATCCATGAGCTCGGAGTCCTGCAGGTGAAGGCTGCACAACTCCAGACAGACCACAAGAACCTTGGCATCCGGTTGCGATTCACAAAAGGATTTGGCCATCTTCAAAGCCGGAAAAGCGGCAAAACATCCCATAAACCCCACATGGAAACGCCGGGTACCGGACGAAAGTCCCAGCTGTTTAATAATCTCGAAACCGGGTCCAGGAGCAAAAAAGCCGGTACAGGAAACGGTAATTACATGGGTTATATCTTTCAGAGCCACAGAAGGATTTTCCCTGATCGCCTTTTCTGCGACCTCAACAAAAAGTTTCTTTGCTTTTTTTGTATATAACTTGTTTCGCTCTCCAGTTGAAGGAGTTTTTAATATACCGTTTTTTTGAAAAAGGAATCGTGGACTGCCATTTCTGTTAAAATCATTAATAATGGTGTGGCGCTTTTTTATACCCGAATTGGAGTAAATACGATGGATGATACGTCCGGTTTTCTTTTCACCGCCGATGTACTCTTTCATACGATCACGCAGAAATTGTTGCTCATACGCTTGTTCGGGTACCAGGGTGGCAATGTTGTGAATGTAAACTGGCATGTATTACTTGTCTATAATAAAAGGACTTCGGCTTCCCAACCAAAATTATTATTGTTCATAGTAAATCTATGGTACTTGCCTATACAAGCTTCTCGACATTTTGGTTGCCTGATCAGAGGGAATATCGTTTTTCAGATTTGGGCCGGGCAAAAATCTTAATAGTTGCTAAGTCTTTCAGAAGCAAATATGTAGCGGAACATTATGGTTCTAAAAAACATATTTCACAACAAGCGTAATTAACTATCCCAAATACAATTATACGTTATGCAAAAGCTACATTTCTTATTTTGTGCCTCCATTCTTTTTTTCTTAGTATCCGCTGTGAATACAACAGCCCAAGCTCAATCGAAACAAGTTAAGGTCAGCGAGAAGGGGTCCTATGGAGAATATTTAACAGATGGAGACGGAATGAGTCTTTATTTGTTTCTCCGGGATGCCGCCGGACAAAGTACCTGTTACAACGAATGCGCGGAAGAATGGGCGTCACTGACTGTGAATGATACGGGTGTTCCCGCCGGTCAGTGGGTAAACCCGGATATGTTGGGGACGGTGAAACGCAAAGACGGATCCCTGCAGGTAACCTACAACGGACATCCGCTGTACTATTATGAAGACGACAAAAAGGCGGGGGATATCACCGGACAGGACAAAAAGGAATTTGGGGCCGAATGGTATCTTGTCAAACCCAGTGGGGTAAAAATGGGCGACGTCGATTAACATTTTAGGTTTTCATAGAATATGTATGATCCCTTTTTCTTCTGACCTTTGTTCCAAAATGAGAGGTAATGAATAAAGACAGCAATCCCAATTCTACCCATCCCGCTAAAAAGGGATTTCGCACCACGTTTATTGGGATTATAACCAGTATACTGCTTGCCATTGGCAAGGCTGCTGCAGGTATTTTGGGCAATTCCTTTGCCCTAATCGCCGATGCCGTGGAATCGGTAGGCGATATTTTTACAGCCATCGTCATGTTCTTGGGACTTAAAAAGGCCGCCGAGCCACCGGATGAAAACCATCCCTATGGGCACGGTAAAGCAGAACCCATTGCTGCATTGGTTGTGGTGTTGGGACTCTTTATCGCAGCCACATTTATTGCCATTGAAAGTATTGGAAACCTTACCACCCGGCATCATCCGCCGGCATGGTGGACGTTACTTGTGCTTGCCGGGGTTATTATTATCAAAGAAACGCTATCGCGATATGTGTCCGGTGTGGGTGAATCGGTCGAAAGTAATGCGATACAGGCCGATGCCTTTCACCACCGTAGCGATGCTATTACATCTGCGGCCGCTTTTATTGGGATCTCAATCGCGTTAATCGGCGGTAAAGGCTATGAAATTGCTGATGACTGGGCAGCCTTATTCGCTTCAGCAATTATTCTGTATAATGCCTGGAATATTGCACGTCCGGCTTTTGGAGAGCTCATGGACGAGCAGCCCGAACCTGAATGGCGGGATGAGATAGAAAAGATAGCATTGGCGCATCCGGAAGCAAAAAGCATAGAAAAAGTCCGTCTTCGAAAGCTGGGCTTCGACATACTCATGGATTTCCATCTGCGCGTGCCTGCAGATCTCTCCGTAAAAGAGGGGCATCGTGTTAGTCATGAGGTTAAGGACGAACTCCTTGAATTACATCCATAACTGCGTGATGTGCTTATCCATTTGGAGCCCGATTAATAATTATTTTTATAAATTTAGTCTTAAAGAAAATTACAGTCCGAAAACGCGGTTAATGTTAAATCCGAAACGAAAATCACCGGCTGAGAACTGGTCGGTGTTTTGGGCCAGCACGTATTGCTCGAGTTGCCAGTAACTGGATGTCAGGAACAGTTGAAACACATGTCCGCCGGTTTGGATATCCAGCCCGATGGCAAAGGCATTTTTTGTTCCGGTATTTCGGTCGCCAAGTACCGGGTAATATTCGGCAGCAAGAGAGAATCGTTTCGACAGGTGGACCTGGGTCCCAAGGCCAATGGAAAACAGTTCATTGACTTCCCCCTGTCCTGTATCGCTAAAATGAGCCCACATCGGTGACAATTGAAAATTCCACATGTCGTTAAATCGCCTTGAAAAAACCGCCGAAAGCAGCGTACTGAGGTCATCCTTGAATGGCTTTCGATCTCGTTCGGTAACAATACCCAAATCGCCTTTAATGGCCAGGCTCAGGGGAACTGAACCATCCGATTTCTGACGAAGAAGCGCATATTTAGAACGCAGGTCCACCACATTCAAAAAATAGGATCGTCCGAATCCCGCCTGCCAGCGATCGGTAATCCCATAATCTACGCCCAGGCGAACATTGGGAGACGTATCCAACCCAAAAAGATTTTGGATAACATCCGAGGTAGCGATACCAAAGCTGTGCATGATCGTCGCATTGAGATTGCGGGCCTCCAGAAAGTGCGTGGTTGACTGTGCATACAGCGTGGATGTCCAAAACGCCGAATCGTAGGTTGTAACAGTCTGATATCGCTCGCGTTTCATTTGAGCTTGCAAGTTGCTTACGCATAAGACTAGAAAAACAAAACTAAGTAAAGCTATTTTAGATAGTTTCATAGGTGGCATTATTTTACGTTGGGTAATGTAGCATCTATCGAAATATCAACGGTATCGCTGACTCTATAGAACAGGATACTCGGCGGCTTGATCTTATAGTCGGTCATATCCAATGTCCAGGAGGCTTTCACCTGCAGGCCCTTCTCGGTTTGTTGCATCGTCCCGTTAATCATTACCTGTTTAGATACACCGTGAACCGAAAATTTGCCTCGCACCGTAGCTTTCTGGACATTCGAGGATGTCGGATCAAATGAGCTGATAAGCTTCCCATAAAAATCTGCAAAAGAATGGTTTTCGGCATCTAAGGTTTCCATCATATCGTCATCGCGCATCCCAATGCCTGTTTTCAGGGTATGGACATCCACATAAAAATCCACCGTTGAATCGGGCAGACTTATTTTTCCCACCAGGTGATTTGATTTGCCGGTAAACGAATGCAGGGGCACGGTCGAATGAAATTCTACATGACCGGTTTCAGTCTTAAATGCCTGGGCCGGGGATACGACCGGAAATAGAAACAATAACACGATATATGATAAAATAACTTTGTCCATAGGAATCTCCGTTTAAGGGTTAGCCGTCTATAGAGAGGGTTGTTATGTGGATGGATCTCATCTATCAGTTATTTTTGGCTCCATTATCAATCCACTGCTTAATCAGATCAATATCGTCACTGGATAAGGCTGATCCGCCCTTCGGCATACGAACCCCATATGTAGGATCGTTTGAAGATATCTTGTCAACTAAAGGACTACCAGCCGCATCATTAGGCTGAATAACCTTTTTGCCGTATTGATTACCCACGCTGTTAGTAGCGGCATCATAGCCACTGAGATCTACGCCATTTTGCTGAGTTTGGGAATCGTGACACCCACTGGTAGCACAATGTGAAGAGAAAATCTGGCTTACATTAGCAAACGTAGGATTGCGAGGCATATCTGAACCGTTATTATTATTGTTATTGTTGCCGTACGAGCCCGTACTGCTGCCACCGCACGACACTATCAACAGACTTATCAGACAGGCGGTAAAAATTGTAAAAATAGATCTTAGGCAGTTATTTAAACTTAATTGAATATCCATGGTGCTGTGCTAATTGAAGGATTAGAAGGTTCAGTTGATTTATGGTGGTTAGATTCAATGTCGTGGTTAAATTCCCTGCCCTGAATAGAATTTAACCGGGGTGCTATTTCAAGTTATAATTAAGCGAGATGATGCTCCCCATTGAGTATAGTTTGACATTTCCCCATCCTACTTCTTTTAGCGGGATTTTTATGAAGGGTTCAGCTCGCAGGCTCCAGTTTCCCCGGATGTCAAATTCATATCCTATGGAAAAACTGGCATTACTCAACCAGTGACGGGTGCCTGTCTTTCCGCTCCAGCCCTGTGCCAGGCCCGACTGATAATCTTTGTACGTAAAACGGTATTTTTCATTTAGCATGATATAAGAGGAGACCCCGGCGGTAGCATACAACCGGGAATGATTGAACTGCAGGAACCGGTATTTCAGACTTACCGGAATATCCAGCAGCACGCAATCTGCCCTTGTTCTTTTTGGTGACTCATTGTTAGACAAGTAACCCTGAGGTAGTTGGTAGTCCCCACTGCCGGCAGTATACCGGGTTCTGGTTCGAATAATGCCAGTGGTGATTCCCCAGTCAGGACTAAAATTATAGTCTATAGTTGCTCCCAATCTGTAGCCCGGATCATAAAAATGGGCGATGGATCCCGCCGTACTTAAATCCGGGCCCATAACGAGCCCCAAGGTGACATGCGTAAATTGACGCCTTGTGAATTTATCCCGGTTGTTAACCAAAGCTAGAGGCTCGTTATGGGAACCGGTAGTCAGGG
>DATFLI010000035.1:0-3890 GCA_035267805.1 Balneolaceae bacterium
TTTAAAGAGGGTTTGACAGTACTTGAATACTTTATCTCAACTCACGGGGCCCGAAAAGGTCTGGCCGATACGGCCCTTAAAACAGCCGATGCCGGATACCTGACGCGACGTCTTGTTGATGTTTCACAGGATATCATCATCAATGAGATTGACTGCGGTACGCTTCGCGGTATTAAGATGAAAGCTCTGAAGGATAACGAAGATGTTATTGAAAGTTTAGAAGATCGAATTCTCGGTCGTGTTTCGCTTCATGACATCTACGATCCAATTTCTGATGAGCTGATTTGCGAAGCAAACCAGATGATTGACGAGGAAGTCGCTCAAAAAATTGCCGAGACTTCTATTGAGGAAGTTGAAATTCGGTCTGTACTTACCTGTGAAACCGAACGTGGTGTTTGTTCCAAATGTTACGGACGCGATCTGTCTCGCGGTACGATGGTTCAGGTTGGTGAGGCTGTCGGTGTTATTGCTGCTCAATCGATTGGTGAGCCGGGTACCCAGCTTACGCTGCGAACTTTCCACGTTGGTGGTACGGCCTCCCGTATGGAGTCTGAATCACAGCACAAAACAAAGTTCGAAGGTAAGGTTGAATTCGAAAATATTCGCGTCGTAGAATATGACGATGGCGAAGAAATCCATGATGTGGTCTTAAGTCGTGCCGGTGAAGTCAAAATCGTTGACGAAGAAGGCAAGGTTCTTACGACGTACAATATCCCCTACGGTTCAGAGCTGCTTGTTGAAGAGGGCGATGAAATTCCTAAAGGAGTGCCGATTTGTACCTGGGATCCGTATAATGCCAATATTTATGCGGAAATCGATGGTACCATCGAGTATAAGGATATCATGGAAGATATCACCTTCTCGGAAGAGACCGATAGTCAAACCGGTCACCGCGAAAAGGTAGTTATTGATTCCAAGGATCGTTCGCTCGTACCGACATTGCTTGTTAAAGGCAGTGATGATCGCGTTCGTGAAAAAACGTTGCCTGTTGACACACACATAGTTGTTGATGATGGCGAAAAAGTTTCGGCCGGGCAGGTTCTTGCCAAGATTCCGCGTTCTACTGGGCAGTCGAAAGATATTACGGCCGGTCTGCCGCGTGTAACAGAGCTATTTGAGGCTCGTTCACCAAATGATCCTGCTGCGGTGTCTGAAATTGACGGTATCGTCCGCATGGGCGGACGTAAGCGCGGCAAGCAGGAAGTAATTGTTGAAAGTAAAGACGGTAAGACCGAAAAAACGTATCTCATTTCACTGTCCAAACATATTCTTGTTCAGGAAAATGATTACGTTGAAGCCGGTCAGCAACTTTCTGATGGTACCATTCCTGCTGAAGAGATCTTGAATATTCTCGGTCCTTATGCCGTACAGTCTTATCTCGTGAATGAAATTCAGGAGGTTTATCGACTGCAAGGTGTGAAAATCAATGATAAGCACATTGAGACTATTGTTCGCACGATGATGCAGAAGGTTGAGGTTACCGATCCCGGTGATACGATGTATCTCGAAGGTGATAAAGTTGACCGATTTGAGTTAAACAATAGAAATGATGAACTCATTGGTAAATATGTAGTCACCGAAACAGGTGGAAGCGATCTTAAACAAGGAGCAATTCTTGATCGCCGTCAGATCCGAGATATAAATAATGATCTGATTAAGGAAGGCAAAGAAGAGATTGAAACCCGAGAAGCGGAACCGGCTATTTCAAAGCCAATTCTGCTTGGTATTACTCGTGCCGCGCTTTCTACGGAAAGCTGGCTCTCGGCTGCGTCCTTCCAGGAGACCACCAAGGTGCTTACACAAGCTGCAATTGAGGCCAAGAAAGATAACCTGCTGGGCCTCAAGGAAAATGTGATCGTAGGACACAAAGTACCGGCCGGTACTGGCTTACGTAAATACGATGATCTCATCGTGGGTAAGAAAGCCGAACTGGATGAGGAAGAACAAGAAGTGGCTAAGGTCTTCGAACAGCTCAGTGGAGCGGGCGAACCTAATGGTGAAGGAGAAGCCCAAACGAAAGCAGAAGCTGACGTTGAAGAAGACAAGTCATAAGTTCCTAGAACATTTTATAATGCTTCTTAAAATAAAAGGTCTGGCTTTAGAGTCAGGCCTTTTTTATTGGCCGGCCTGATTTTATGATTGTGGAAACTAAGAAAGGCGAACTGAAAAATTTTGATGTAAATAAGCTCAGCCTAATACAGGATTATATTTACAGACCGACTTATATCGTAGGAATCTTGATAGTTAAAAACATCTAAATAAAAAAGGCTCCCGTAAAGGAGCCTTTTAAAAGATTCATTATTTCTTTAGGATTCGGTTTTGGTACCGTTTTCGGTACTTTGTTTTTTGGTTTTTTCAATAGAATCCAGCAGATCTTCCGCTTCCCGAATTAAGTCTTCCGCCCGATTTCGGGCATCCTCCACCACAAGATCGCCTTTGCGTTTTGCTTCGGATATTGAGGCTTTTTCTTCCGAAAGCTTTTCAATCAGATGTGATAAATCATCCAGGTAAGTGCTTAATCGATATGAGAGTATATCGCGGGTATTGCTTCCTTTATCAGGGGCATAAAGCAGTGCCAGTGCAGACCCTACCAGTGCTCCAGATATTAGGCCGAGAGTAAAATCTTTGGATTTGCTCATAATATTATCTCCTATTGCTACCGTATCTTATTTTTCAAAAATGAATGCGTTTGTTGAATTTGCCTGTTGATTACAACGTTTTGGACCTTACTTTAATATGCAATTTAGTTCGCTCTTTTAAAAACGATATAGCCGTCTATTCCATACTTTTTAAATGATCTTTGATTGCTTTACGACGGCTCTTGCTAATGCCCATCACAAAAACAGGAACTACATATAAGGTTAATATGGATCCAAAGAATAATCCGCCCATTACGGCTCGTGCCAGCGGAGCCCAAATTTGAGCACCGGTTCCAATCCCTAAAGAAAGGGGGATCATAGAGCAAATGGTGGTTAAGGCCGTTAATAAGATGGGACGAAGTCTTCGTTTACAAGCTTCTATTATGTTATTGAAAATAGAGTCTGACTCTTGATTATATTTTGTGTATAAATGCATGTAATCTACAAGGACAATACCATTGTTTACAATGATACCCACCAGCATAAACATTCCAATATAAGCAATAGCACTCAGCGCCGTTCCGGTTATCCAAAGCCCAACGAGTGAGCCGAAGAAGGCCAATGGAATCGTAAACCAAATAATGAAAGGATCCCTGAAATTTTCAAAAAGGGATGCCATGATCATATAGGTAAGAGCAATGGCAAATAATAAAGCCCATAAAATTTCATGTGATCCTTGCTGAGAGTCTCTGGTATTTCCGGTAAATTCATATCGATATCCATCCGGCAGCACGACGTCTTTTTTAATCTTATTAATAATTTTTTGCCGATACTTATTCGCATTGCCGTTGACCTGGATATTTACGTCGAGTACCGTTTCCCGGTTCCTCCTGGATATTTCATCAACACCTTTTGCACTTTTAAATGTACCAATGGCCGAAACAGGAACACGCTGACTGTCTACTTGAACCAGTTGAAGATCCATCAATTGGTTCCGGTTTGTAAGCGCATTCTTAGTAGCCCGAACTTCTACAGGGATACGTTGTCCCTCTTGTCGAAAGTATCCAACCCTTGTTCCCTGAACCTGTGTCTTCAGCGATTGTGCAACTTGTCGTAACGACGCGCCCATTCGGCTGATCCGCTGCCGGTTAACAAAGTAATGCAACTCCGGAGTCGGGTCGGTGCGACCGTTATCCACAGAAATAACATTGGAATCAGGCATCATTACATTTTTTATTTTATCTGAGATGCCTTGTAGGACCTGGATATCAGGCCCAACCAATGTAAGGCGTATACCGCTCCCAAAACCCC
>DATFLI010000036.1:0-9608 GCA_035267805.1 Balneolaceae bacterium
CAAGGAAAGTTTAGAACAGATCAGAGAACAGGTGCAGAACGTTGAGTGACAAACCCAAGGGAAAAGTTATCATAATCGTAGCACCGAGCGGGGCCGGCAAGACCACCATTGCAAAACGACTGCTCGAAGAACATCCTAAAATAAGATTTTCCATCTCTGCAACCACACGCTCTCCGCGTAAAGGAGAAGTAGACGGCAAGGATTACTTTTTTCTGACAGAAGACCAATTTGACCAAAAAGTTCAGAACGAAGCATTTCTGGAATGGGAAGAATACAGCGGCAACAGGTACGGTACATTGCGATCAGAAGTTGATAAACTGGTGGAATCTGGGTATTTTCCTCTGCTTGATATCGAAGTTAAAGGAGCGATGAATGTTAAAAAGCTCTATAAGTCTGATGCCATTTCGATTTTTATTCAACCTCCTTCGATAACGGAGTTGAAATCACGGCTAGATAATCGTGGAAGTGAAAACGAAAACTCACTTCAGAAACGTTTAAAAAGAGCCAAGATGGAAATGAGTTATGCTGATAACTTCGATTTTTCAGTCGTTAATGATGATTTAGAGACTGCTTACGCTGAAGTTAAAGCAATTATTGAACCCTTTATTACGGATTAAAGCCGAACTGATTTATGCCTATTAAAACACTTGATATTGAAAAGCTTAATAAAGACACAGGTAATCAATACGAATTGATTACGATTATGTCGAAGCGTGCTCGTCAAATTGCCGCACAGGAAAAGCTGGAGCTGGATGAGAAACTGAAGTATTTTGAGGGCTTTGAAGATGATGATGACTTCTCGTTCAACGAGGAGCAGGAAAATATCTCAAAAGAATTCGAAAAACGACCTCACGCAACCCAGCGTTCAATTGACGAGATGCGACGCGGAGAAGTTTATTTCCGCTACCCGCAAGACGAAGAATAACTTTATGTTATCCGGAAAACGGATAATACTCGGTGTTACCGGAGGAATTGCAGCCTATAAGGCTGCTTTTCTTTTACGTACCTTTCAAAAAAACGGTGCTGAAGTTCGCGTTACTATGACGCCCGATGCTACTCGTTTTGTTGGCATTGAAACATTTTCTTCCCTTTCCAAGCACGAAGTAGCTGTTGATGTTTTTGCCGAAAATATAGCGTCAACTGATTCGTGGACACAACATATTTCCTGGGGGGAATGGGCGGATTTATTTATAGTTGCCCCCTGTACGGCTAATACGCTGGCTAAAATTGCTCACGGTATTTCGGATAATATGCTTACCGCTACGATACTGGCCGCCCGTTGTCCGATCCTTATTTGTCCCACCATGGATGGTGAGATGTATAAGTCGCCGGCAGTAGAACGGAATCTAAAATCAGTTCGAAAATTGGGCTATCATATTCTTGAACCGGAAGAAGGCTATCTTGCCAGCGGCCTTGAAGGCAAAGGGCGTCTGCCTGAAGCAGATATAATCATTGAAAAGAGCCGGCAAATTATTGAAGAGCACCGCAACAAAGGTCCACTTTCCGGGAGAAAAGTGGTGGTGACTGCCGGTCCTACACGGGAACCGATCGATCCGGTACGATTTATTTCTAATCCCAGTTCGGGCAAAATGGGCTTTGCCATGGCCGAGGCGGCTCACAATTTGGGTGCCGATGTAATCCTAATCCATGGTCCCGTTCATATCCCCAAACCGGATGGAATTAATACCATCGAAATTGGTACCACAGATGAGCTGTTCGAACAGGTTAAAAAATATCAGGATGCTGATGTGATTATAATGGCAGCAGCAGTGTCGGATTTTTCTCCCAAAAAACATCACACTCATAAGGTAAAAAAGGATTCGGCGGATACAACACTGGAGCTGCGTAAGACGCAGGATATTCTGGCCTGGCTGGGCAACCACAAAAAAGATGACCAAATATTGATCGGTTTTGCCATGGAGACCGAAAATCTCCTCAAAAATGCCAAACAAAAATTATCCGGTAAAAAAGCTGACTGGATAATAGCCAACTCATTAACCGATAAAAATTCGGGTTTTGAAAGCGATACCAACACAGTGCATCTGATCGGCAATCATACCGAACAGGAATTTTCCGGTACCAAAAAAGAAGTAGCCAGGCTTGTTCTGAACTATATTTTCATTGGCTAACCTACATTCTTACTGCTAATTCTTCCTGAACTGCTTGATCCGGGATCATCCGCTTTGGTAAAACAAAATTTAAATGATGTCCCCCAATCTCCGGTATTTATATTAATTTTCGTCCCGAGTTGCTTAGTCAAATTTTCAATGAGCGACATTCCGAGCGAGGTTTTGCGCATTTCGTCGAAATTATCCGGCAGCCCCCGTCCATCATCGCGTTCTTCTACTTCGATTACATCGTCTTTTTGAGATACCAGTACTTCTATTGTTCCCATGCTTCGATCTTCGAAAGCAAATTCAAAGCTATTTGTTACAAGCTCATTGATAATTAAAGCACAAGGTATGGCCTGATTAATATTTAGCACGAATTTATCACTTTCAATATGCACTTCAATATCCTGATGCTGGGGATTAAGAGTATCAGCAATTTGTTCTACCAACCTTTCTACATACCGATCCATCTGTATTTCGGACAGGTTTTTTGACTGATACAACATTTCGTGCACAATCGCCATCGACTGTATCCGTAACTGGCTAACCTGCAAAAAATTGGTAAGCCGCACATCATCCACACTCAGCACCTGCATTTGTAAAAGCCCGGAAACAATGGCGAGATTATTCTTAACCCGATGATGAATTTCTTCCAAAAGGACCTGTTTTTCTTTAACAGATTCCTGCAACTTTCGTTCATATTCTTTTTGTTCGGTGATATCCACATAGATGCCAAACCCGGCAATGGGTTCATCATCAAGAAATACGGGAATTGCTCCCAGCAACAGGTGCAGCTTTTTACCTGCTTTGGTATATCGTGCCACATCCGAATAAAACTTGCCATCTTTGAATTCTTTCCCCGGCATACGAGGCACCGATTCCAACTCATTCTTAGCCACAATCACTTCATCCAGATCCTGGCCTATAAGCTCCTCCTGGGTATAGCCGAATAATTCTTCAAAACTTTGATTGACCATCTTAACCCGGTTTTCCTTGTCCACCATAATCATGGCTCCCGGCGCTTTCAAAAATAGTTTTCGGAAAAGTTGTTCATTTTTTCGCAGTTGTTCCTGCGCCTTCTTTTGCTCGGTCAAATCCCGCACTATAGCCTGTACATAAACCTTATTCGCCAGCTCCAAACGATTAAGACTTACTTCGACGTCTATGAGCGTACCATCTAACTTCTTGTGTTTCCACTCAAAAACTTGGGGATTCTCTTCAAGTGCCAGGTCCACTTTTTCTTGTGCCTTTTCTCTGGAAGGGCGACCATCAGGCTGATATTCCGGCGAAAAATCCATCGGCGTTTTGCCTAAAATATCATCCTTTGTACAACCGAAAATGTTACAAACCTCGTCATTACACTCAATGAATTGGTAAGCATCCATGATAAAAATACCGTCATTTGCATTCTCAAACAGACGCTGATAACGTAATTCGGTTTTTTTCTGCTCGGTTATATCCTCAATGAAAGTGAGCACCGAAATCAGTGAGCCGTTATCCTCTCGAAGCGCCGAAGCATGTACACTGAGATTAACCAGAGTACCGTCTTTGCTATACATTTCGATTTCGAAATTGGTCTTATCTTGCTGACCGGTTATCAGCACTTCCATATTATTCTCAACAACCTGCAAATCTTTATTGCTGTAAAACCGAAAATGATGTGGGGTTCTTCCCATCACCGCGTCTCTGGAGTACCCGGTAATTTCTTCAGCGCGTTTTGACCATTCAAGGATATGGAAATCCGCATCCCACTTAATCATAGCAAGCGGGCTATTATTAAAATGATGATTTAATTCCTCAAATGCCTTTTTGGCCCTGCGTTCTGCCTCAACCCTGTCAGTTATATCATGAATTACCACCAACCGAGCATCCTTTTCATTAAATTGATAAGCGTGAGAACTCACTTTTACGTAAAACAGCTCACCATCTTTTGCCTGATGGCGAACAACGCCCGAATGATTGATTCCCTCATACTGTAAATTACCAAGTACGTTTTCCAGCTCCTTGACATCCTCTTTCGGACGTAGATCCCGAATTGTCAATGAGTCAAGCTCTCCTTCCTCATAACCATATTTCTCTAGAAAAGCTTTGTTTACCTTCAGGATACGAAGATCACCGGTAACATAGATAAGGACCGGGTTGGGATTTAAATCAAATAATAGCTGATCCATAAAATATTAATTAATAGAATCTCCAATATAGTGATCTTTTCAAAAGCATCTTAATCAAATGAAGCCTAAAATTCCCACTTATAAGTGCGATGGGTCTTGTGATGATAGCAACCAAGTGCTTCCAGACTTCGCTGCATCAGCCAATTTTTTTCGCTCACCCAGGCCCCTTCCAAGTATTCCAATGAGGGAGCAGCAGCCTTGGTGTATTGGATGCCTCGAGTAAACGTCAATGCTTCCAGTCCCATCTTTCTAAACTGTGGACGTGTGCCGTATACCAGCGTTCGCAGATGTTTCGCTCGTCGCTTAAACCATAGCAACTTCGGATAGTGCCACCAACGCAAACGCCCGTCGGTTTCTTTTGATATTTCATTTAAATCGGGCACGCATACGATAAAGGAAGCCGGTTCTCCATCTACAAATGCTAAAAGTACGCTATCCGGAATCATCACCGGTTTCAATTTTTTTATCATGTCTTCGACCGTATCTCTTGTTAGCTCGTTAAACTCATGTTCCCGCTCGGAGATATCCTGATTACTCCAGGCATCATTATAGATTTGGCGAATGTACTCGGCGTCCCGGTAAATATTTTTCATGTCTATGGGACGAAAGTCCACATTGTCACGACGTTCGATACGATCTGTTATACGCTGCATACGTTCCGGAATCGGCTGATCAAAATCTCGCTTGTAACTCCAGTGATCATCGAGCTTTTGAGCCCCGGTCTGTTCCAGTAGCTCCTTATAATACGGGGGGTGATAAAACATGCCGTAAATAGGCGGCTCGTCATAATTTTCGACCAGTAATCCCCAATACGTATCATTTTCCCCGAAATTAATCGGTCCCCGCATAGCATTATAGCCGCGTTTTTGATGCCAATTCTCTGCAAAATTGACAATAGCTCCTGCTATTTCTTGGTCATTCTCCATCTCGATGAATCCCAAACCACCCATTTTAGGATCCAGCACCTCATCCCTTCCGGGAGTATTCATCACTGCAAAACGACCAACAACTTGCCGGCCTCGTTTTACCAGGAAACGTTCACACTCACCTTTATCAAAGAAGGAATTTTCGGCAGGATCAAAAATATTTTCAATCTCAAAACGAAAAGGAGGAGCCCATTGCGGATAGTCTTTATAAATCCGAAATGGCAAATCATGAAAAGCATCGACTTGTTCGGAAGATTGAACAGGTATAAAATTCAAAACCATATTTTAATTATCGTCGTATTGAAAAATTATCGAGCCGATTTTTTCTGCTAAATAAAGATAGATTTACAGCAGAATAACAGCTATTATTATGCGGCTCAAATGCCAACTAAATATCTATATCTGGCTTGAAGGAACAAAAGAAAAAAAGGCTTATTGTAATACTGCTGTTCATCTCATGTGTAATTAGTGGATATATGCTATTTGAAAGCTCGGATATAGCTCCACGACAACTTCAAAGCCTGGCCCAAGCCGATACCCTTATCCATAAAGAATTATCCGCATTTAATATTCAGGACCGGCAGCTGCAAGAAACAACAATTAAGGTGGATTCCAATTTTAGCCGTAAAATATATCATATCGGTGTACCGTTTCAATTCTCCAAGACACAACTGCACGCCGAATTGAACAAAATTTTTTATAAGTATGATGTAAAAACGCCGGCGCGGGTTTCATTTCCCGAAAAAAATATGCGAATTGAATTGGTATATCACAACACAGTCATCCGTACTGTCTCGATACAGACGGATCACGATCTTGTCGCCGATCGGAATAATGTAAGCATCCTGATTGTTTTCAACGAAGTACCTGATGATGAACTGCTCAGTCAGTTGGAAAGCCTGGGAGAACCCATCCCAATCGTGCTGACAATTGACAGTCCGATGCAAGCCAATGAGTTAAACAAACAGCTGAAATCAAAATATCGACATTTGATATTTTGGCTGCAAGATGAAAATGGAAACGATCTTATAAAAACGAATCCCAAAGAGGCGATTAATAAATTAAGACAACTGGAAGATGTTATGCCTAGCGCCAATATGTTACTGATGAATAACAGAAATTCTGGTAAAGAACCGAAGCTAGTAGCTAGAACGAATATCTCTTTTGTTAATGCGAGTAATGCCCTTATGTTACATGAGGATTTGGGCAAAGCTTCGTTCCGGGAAGAACTTGATCAGTTGGCAAATGACCCCTCCCATTCAATGGCGCTGGTTACAGGAAACGAAACCACCGTATCTTGGCTAAGCAATAAAATCCCGGAACTTAAAAAGACCGGGGTGGATATAATCTACCCTCCGAAAATGCATTTTTGATATGATTGAGCGATTTGATACCGACCGATGGCTAAAAAAATTTGAATTGAATGAGTTTCCCGAACCTGAAGTAGTTCATCTTAACCATCCGGTACTGCTCTGCCACGGTTATGGAGCCATCGCTTCGCTTGTAAAACCTTCTCCGTTATATGATGTGGCTTTGCTGCTTCGCTCACATAACGTGCTTACCTATGCACCAAACATTGTACCTTACGCCAAAATTGAAACCCGTGCGAAAAGCTGGGTTAAGCTCATAAATGAACTTACCGAAAATATTCCGGG
The DNA here is from genome assembly GCA_035267805.1 of Balneolaceae bacterium. Classification (GTDB taxonomy): domain Bacteria; phylum Bacteroidota; class Rhodothermia; order Balneolales; family Balneolaceae; genus Fodinibius. The sequence goes on from DATFLI010000036.1 coordinate 6,864, forward strand.
CGGTAAGGTTAACGTCATTGCTCACAGTATGGGCGGGCTGGATATTCGATATGCATTGTCCAATCTGTATATCGCCGAGCACGTAGCTTCATTGACAACAATCAGCACACCGCATCATGGCACCAGTCTTGCCGAACTTACTCTTAAAACACCCGAAGCTATTCGTGATAAACTTGCCGACTTTTTGGATTGGATGGGGGACCGAATTTATCCCCATACAAAAAGTGATTCTGTTGCCTCGGCCTCGCAACTAACTCGAACATATGTAACTGAGGTGTTTAACCCCCAGACTCCCAACATCCCGGATGTGCCCTACTACTCGTACAGTGCTGCGGTGGGCAAGGGTACCTCTCAACCCATAAGGGTAATTACACGATACCAAAACAGACATATTTTCGATCAGGAAGGCTTGAATGACGGAATGGTTTCGGTAGAAAGTTCAAAATGGGGTGAACATATTGAAACCTCGCCGCTCTCGCATCTGGAACAAATGAATATGCGAATCAAAGATGACCGGAAAATAATGTTTGAAGAATTTTGGCTGGGCGTCATTAAGATGCTGGAATCGAAAGGTCATTAGAATTTCGAATGATGCATAATGGATATCGAATTTCGAAGCTTATCATTCGGTATTCTTCAGTTCTATAGCTCCTGCCCTTCATTTTTCTTTAATAGCGTGTAAGCAGTCATATCATATTGGATGGGAGTGAGTGATGCATATCCCTTTTCCAGGGCTTTAATATCAATGTCTTCGCCCTCATCCAGTAACTCCATCCGCCCGGTCAGCCAATAATAAGAACGGTTGTTGGGATCCACTCGTCCCTCGAATTCCTCAACATAGCGACTGTTGGCCTGACGTGTCCACTTGATACCTTTCAAAGGACCGGCCGGAACGTTTAAGTTTAACGTCACTCCCTTTGGCAACCCATCCTTCAGAACATATTGAATAACTTTTCTTGTAGCTTCTTTAGCGCCAGAAAGGTCCGCATCTTCATCGTAATCTGTACAGCTCACAGCTATCGAGGGATAACCCAGAATAGTGCCTTCAGTCGCAGCACTCACTGTTCCCGAATAAAGAATATTGATGCCTGCATTACTTCCGTGATTGATGCCGCTGATTACCAAATCCGGTTTTCGCTTCATCAATTGATCATGAGCCAACTTCACAGAATCCGCCGGTGTTCCGGTAACAGCCTGCCCGCTAAAGCGGCCGTCAATTTGAAATGAACGAGAACGAAGTGGGGTTGTAACCGTTACCGCATGTCCTACCGCACTTTGCTGGCGATCGGGAGCGATAATTACTACCTCCCCGAATTCGGAGGCTACTTCCGCCAAGGCACGAATTCCCGGCGAAAAAATACCGTCATCATTACTAATAAGAATTACGGGACGTTCAGAATCGATCATTTAATTAGATTATCTATCTGGAATTTAATTTCCAATATTACATCATTAACAAGTGGGGCTCTCATCATTTATCCGTCAATAGTTAATCACTCATACTCCTCATCTTCATTAGGAAAATCACCTGACTTGACATCAGAGATATAATGCTGAACCGCATCAGTCATAATGCTATGCATATCTGCATAGCGGCGTAAAAACCGAGGTTTGAATTCTTTATTCAGCCCCAGCATATCGTGTACGACAAGCACTTGGCCGTCGCAATGGGCACCGGCCCCAATACCAATAGTTGGTATCGACAGTTCTTCTGTCACACGAGCGGCCAGTGTAGCCGGAATTTTTTCCAGAACCAAGGCAAAACAACCTGCTTCTTCCAAACTCTTGGCATCTTCCAGGAGTTGCTCTGCCTCAAACTTTTCGGTGGCCCGAACCTTATAGGTCCCGAATTTATAAATACTTTGAGGCGTCAATCCAAGATGTCCCATAACCGGAATACCGGCATCTACAATCTTCCGTACGGTTTTGATCACCGGTTTCCCACCTTCCAATTTCACACCGTGAGCACCCGCCTCTTTCATCATCCTTCCGGCATTGATAAGGGCCTCTTTTGCTGTAACCTGGTAACTCATAAAAGGCAGATCAGCAATCACCAAGGCGGTATCTACCCCGCGTACCACGCATGAAGCATGATATATCATATGCTCCATCGTCATCGGAATTGTCGTATCATAACCAGCCATCACATTACTCGAAGAATCGCCTACAAGAATCACATCAATACCAGCGCGATCCATAATCCGTGCCATTGTAAAGTCGTAGGCAGTAAGCATACTGATCTTCTGCCCCTTCCCTTTCATCTCAACGACAGTTTGAGTGGTAACTTTAGCGGGTCGGTCCGATGTTTGTTGTGTACTCATTTTTATTCGTTTGAAACGATTGCGGCGGAGGCTTCCAATTCACAGACGACCTCCTCATCGACCGTGGCTACGCCTTCCATTGTGACAAAATTACGTCGCTGATTTACCAATTTGACCTCCATTTTCAATTGGTCTCCGGGAACAACTGATTTACGAAATTTAGCCTTATTGATGCCCGTGAAAACAATGAGCGTATTTTTTACATCCTCGATATGCCCATTCATCAACATGATACATCCACTTTGTGCCATGGCCTCTACCTGTAAGACTCCGGGCATCAGGGATTTACCCGGGAAATGACCATTAAAAAATTCTTCATTGGCTGAAACATTTTTCAAAGAAAGTATACGCCCCTCCTCTACTTCCAATACCCGATCAACCAGCAAAAATGGATATCGATGAGGAATAAGTTTTTTTATTTCTT
>DATFLI010000037.1:0-2428 GCA_035267805.1 Balneolaceae bacterium
ACTAGAGGAGTGATGCGCAGGGTAAACCATCGCTCCCGACCCGGACTGTGGCAGGGATATTCAAAACGAACCACTCTTTTACGGCCTTCCAAAATGTATTGCAGGCCCCATAGTATTTTTGCAGCTTCATCCTCGCCCGAAGTTGCCGCCCGGGCACATATATCGATATAATTTTCCCCTATTCCAAGGCCCCGGCTCGCCCCGGAATTATTATTTACAGCGAAATCATTCCACGCCTGGTTAACTGCCACAATAGTTCCATCCCGCTGAATCACGGCAATTTCAGCAGAAAGAGAATCGATTATTTGAAAGGGATCGAGGGATAAATCCCCAGTTCGATTTCGTAAAATATCCAACTAAATCCTCTTCGGAATAATAAACGGTTAGAACTTAAACGGTTCCCAACTGAGATATGATGCCAAGAATAGTTAATCGACCGTCTAGATAAAATGAGGGGGTCACTATTTGCTATCCTTCCACAAGGTGCCTGCTTTCAAAGGGGTATCCGGCTTTAACAGCCTTAATTGCGTCTACCAACTCCGCATTTACAAATTCTACCGGGATATAAGCATCTACCCCTTTCTGAAGTAATGGCATTACAAACTCCACTTGCCTGTAAATATGTAGTGCGACCAGTGGCTGATGTTGATCAAAATACTTTAATAGTTGTACGGTCTCGAATATTCCGTTTTCTATAGATGTCAGATTCAATACTAAAACGTCGGCCAGATTAAATTTTCCACGCTCTTCGATGTTGAGCATATGTTCAAAAGTCGTTTCCAAAACAACCCATCGATTAGGCGATTGGGCTACTTCTTTTATGGTGCACAGTTCAATATCCGAAGAATCAATAATCAGGATATTCATCTTCAGTCGGCCTTAATTCAATATAACATTGACGAACATCTCAATATCCGGCGAGAAAACCACGCTCAGGGGGTCGCTCAGCAAACTGAGTTTAACCCATAGTCAAGATAAGAGGCTTAGATATCAGCTGTAATAGCATAAATCACCCATTTTAGGTCTAGGTAAAAAGGCCTACTTAAGCTCAAATTGAAAATAGAAACAACTGCCTTCTTGACGATCGATAGTAAGTTCGGCATCAAGCTGTTGAACGAGGGTCTGGATCAGGCTCATGCCCAGCGAATCTGAATCTTCGATATCAAAATCTTTGGGAAGCCCCCGGCCGTTATCGGCAATACTGATGCTCACCACCTGTCCATTTTGGTGCACTTCAATATCAATTTGCCCTTTTGAAAGGCCCTTGAAAGCGTGCTTGTGAGCATTGGTCAGAATTTCACTCAACATCAAGCCGCAGGGTACCGCCTGGGTGATGGTCATCTCAACGGGATCGGACTCAATACCAACGGTTATATCTTTATCCTGAATATCAATAGCCTCGGTTACCGACTCCAGCAGGCGAGCCAGGTATTGGTCCAGCTTTATTTGCGAGAAGTTTTCGAACTGGTACAACTGCTCGTGTACCAATGCCATAGAACGGATGCGCGCCTGGCTGTCGCGAAGAATCTCTTTCACCTTTTCATCTTCAGTAGAAAAATACTGCAGTTCCAGGAGCCCCGTTATAATGGCCAGGTTATTCTTCACCCGGTGATGTATTTCGGCCAGCAATACCTTTTTCTCTTCAAGCGAGGCCTCCAACTTATGCTCCGCTTCCAGGCGCGCTGTTACATCAATTCCGGTGCCGATGATAAATTTCGATCCATCTTGCTCAAATCGCCGCGATTCGAAATAATAATTAACGACCGACCCGTCGGCCTTAACTACCTTCCTGACACTGGATGATTCTCCGTTCCGGCTGATCTTTTGAATACGTTTGCAAATTTCTTCGTGTTCATCCGGGGCAAAAAAATCGTATGGATCGGCCTCTGCTACTTCTTCCCGCGTGTAACCCAGTTCTTCATAAAATTTGTCGTTCACTTTTATCTGTTCGCGATCCGGATCGTAGAAAAAGAAAATACCGGGCAGGCTGTTTATAATATTCTGCTCAAATTCCTTTTCCTGCTCCAATTTTCTCTCGGCTTTAAGCCGGTCGGATATATCGATGCCGGTGCCTACAATAAAATAGCGGTCACCGTAATAAAGTCGTTTCCCGGTTATAATCAGCTGAATATCTTCATTCTTTTTATTGACCGCACTTACCTCCATGGTCATATCCCCGGTCTCAAAAGCTTTTTCGCACTGTTCGTTAACCTGCTCATGATCTTGCTCGCTGAAGAGCTCAAAAAAATTCATAACGCTCAGGTCAAAAGCGGAATAGCCGGTTACCCATTCGAGGTTATTATTCCATCTTCGCAGATTGAAGTTTTTGTCAATCATAAAAAACAGGCCGGGCATGCTGTCGATAACCGCTTCGGAAAACTCCTTCTCCTCTTTAAGTTGATGCTGATATTCTATCCTCTCAATGATA
>DATFLI010000038.1:0-17982 GCA_035267805.1 Balneolaceae bacterium
GCTCCCAATACTTTTCGCATGCCGACCTCACGAGCACGCTCAGTAGAGCGGGCTGTACTCAAATTCATGAAATTGATACAGGCAATTAGCAGGATGAGTACGGCGACCGCCGAAAACAGGTAGATATAAAAAATTGAGTTATTGGGCTGGATCTCTTGGTCCAGGTGTGAATGAAGATGTATACTGGTGATAGGCTGCAGGGAAAGCGTTATTTTTTCACCCGGCGCCCGGTCGGTATAATTCTTTTTTACAAAACCGGGTAACTGCTGCTCTAATTTATGAGGGTCTGCACCTTTTTTCAGCAGAACATACGTCCAGCACGGGTTCCAGAACCAGTTATGCAAATATGAATCACCATGATACATCTTCCGGAGACTGCTGAACGAGGCCAACATATCAATTTGGATGTGAGAAGTGGAAGGTAACGATTCCATGACTCCCGTGACCGTTAGATCAGCGACCCCTTTAAAATCCAGCATCCGGCCCATCGGATTTTTATCCCCGAAATAACGATGTGCCTGTTCCTGGGTAATAACAACCGACATGGGCTGTGCAAGAGCTTCATGGGGATTTCCACGAACCATGTGCGCGCTGAAAACATCAAAGAAAGTGGAATCAACGAAATAGAAATTGTCCACTTCAAACCGCTTGTCGCGCGTGGTATCCATGATAGTGCGGGAATCTTCCTGCATGTCAAAGAAACGAACCACCTTATCAATCTGATCCGGGAAATCGGTTCTCAAAGCGGTTGCAACAGGAAAAGGCGTAGAAGCTCCGTTTTCATGGTCGGAGGGAGTAACGGTTTTTTGGGTAATTCGATAAATACGATTGGCTTTCGTATTGAACTCATCGTAACGCAGTTCATGAAACACATAGATAGCGATTAGTAAGCAACAAGCTACCCCAATAGCTAATCCTACAATATTTATAAACGTAAATCCCTTGCGCTTGCTGAGGTTGCGTAAGGCGACCTTTAAATAATTCCTAAGCATAAAATACCTTTAAAAAATGCCAATAAGTTACGCCACTGTGAGATTTTGAGGTGTTCCATTTTGTCTTGATGTTTAAAAGAAGAGTATGTAAATCGGCGTTTGTTACAACAAGAAGAACTTTATTAAAAAAATCTAATGTTGCGATTGGGAGGCGTGCAAAGCCGAACCGAAAAGGAGCGTATTACCTAAGTTCGGGATAATCGTGATTTGTAATAAATATGGAATTGATTATCCGGCCGTTACTTAAATTTATATCCTGAGTGGGTTGTACTTGAACGTGATGGGGATTTTATTTTCATGGGGCGCCCCGATATGATACAGAACCCAGTCGCGATCGTAATGCTTGATACGATCACGTAACTGGATAATTAAATCTTCGGAGCTGCCGGTTTCGGAATTCCAGTCAAAACGCTCGACTCTAAACCGCAGGTGACGGTGTTCTCCATTAACGATTACATCGAGGTTTGCCACATTTTCTACATTCGGGATTGTTAATTCAACTCGTACATTTTGCATGGTTACCTCATTTATCGGTTTTAAACAATCAGCTGTCAATTAAAAGCGGTTTGTTCCTAACCAAAAACTGATTGCCGACGGCTTTATAAATTATTCATTTCTCAGACTTTTTATCGGGTTCATCAGTGCCGTTTTTAAGGATTGCCAACTCACCGTCAACCATGCGACGATGAGGCCTGCCGAGCAAGCTTCGAAAAATATCCATGGGCCGATGTCAATTTTATAGGCAAAATGATTCAACCATTGATGCATAATAATGAAAGCGGTAGGAATAGCCAGAATCATCGCTATGACAACCGGTTTAGTAAAATCTTTGGTCAGTCGTATGATGATGTCGGATACAGAAGCCCCCAACACTTTTCGAATGCCGATTTCTTTAGTTCGCAACTCACACATATAGGCCGACAATCCGTACAATCCCAGGCACGAAATAATGATAGCCAGAATTGAAAACAGAAATACTGCTTTAACCAGGACTCGTTCTTTGGATCTCATTTTTTGATAATTCTGATCCAGAAAGTAGTAATCGAGCGGCTTTGCCACTCCAAACGACTGCCAAATTTTTTGTACCTGAGCTATCAGTCCGGTTACATTAGCTGTGTTCATTTTCACAGCCAATCGGCGGTGCGATGATTGGTTCAGCTTGATGGCTACCGGCTCGATAACATGACGGAGACTTTCAAAATTGAAATTCGAAACGACTCCGATAACCTTCTCATGATCGTTCAGGTGAGCTCCAATTGGGTGTTTGAGTTCCAGCTTTTTGACGGCTGCCCGGTTCAAAATAACGCCTGCCGTATCTCCTGCGATATCCTTTGAAAAATCTCGTCCTTTTAATAGCTGAAACCCCATCGTTTTAACGAAATCATAATCGCCTTCAAACGACTGAAACGGGATCCCATCCTTCATCCCCTGGGTTCTAAACGTATTGATCCAAACCCCATTCCCTGCGGGAATCCGAACATTATAGCTGACCGATTCAACTCCACTTAATTGTAGCAACTGCTGCTTAAAAGAATCGGTCTGATTGCCAATTTGCTCCGGATTTGAAATTACGAGCACATTGCGGGTATTCAGTCCCAAATCCTTGGTGCGCATAAATTTCAGCTGTTGATAAACCAGCCCGGTACAAGCTAATAAGCATATGGCAATCATAAATTGTAAGACGACCAGCAGGTTTCGGAATCCACTATTCCCGGATATCGAGACCTTTCCTTTAAGCACTTCTGTCGGACGGAATGATGACAAATAAAATGCAGGGTATAATCCAGCTGCCATCCCAATTAAAACTGCAGCCCCCGAAATTATCAGGATTTGACTGGTACTTGCCCAAATAGTGCTAATCAAATGAACACCGGTGAATTTTTCAAATAATGCAAGGAATAATTCTGCCATACCCAGTGAAATCAACAGTGCAATCAAGCTCGTAATGACCGACTCTGCTAAAAATTTTCCCACTAATGATGAACGTCGCCCGCCGAGTGATTTCCGCACACCTACTTCCTTTGCTCGATTTGAGGCCCGTGCCGTCGTGATATTGATGAAATTAACCGCAGCAATAAGCAGGATAAAAATAGATACGATTGCGAAAATAAAAACATTCATCTCATCGCCGCCTGTATTCAGATCGAACCTTAGATTGGATTTCAGATAAATATCGGTGATCGGCATCGGGATAAAATGATAGGCAGCATCAGTTTTTATCCACTTTTGATAGGATTGCTTAATATTCAAAGTTGGAAATACCGTATTCTTTACCAACTGATTCAACCGATGCTGAAATTCGGCTTTTGTGACTCCTTTCCTCAGCAATACATAATTGTAGTAGCGGGCTGACAGCCAGTTAGTCTGTTGGGCCGGATCAAAGTGAAAAAAGAGTTGTGCCGGTATATGCGAATTTCCCACATTCTTAATTACCCCGGTTACCGTATAAGCCTTTTTATCATCACCCAGCTTAATGGTCTTTCCCAAAGCTTGTCCATCCGAAAAATATTTGTCGGCAATCTTCTGCGTCAGCACTACGGTATTGGGATTATCGAGGGCCGTTTCGCGATTGCCTGCTAAAAAGTTGTATGAAAAAAGGTCGAAAAAGGTGGAGTCTGCATAAAAAATATTGGACTGCTTAAAGATATCGGATCCCACATAAACCGTCTGCGATCCGTGACTGGAAAGACTTGCAGTAAGTTCTACCTGGGACATTTTTCGGGCGAACTCATTAAATTGCTCGGGACCCGGTGCCATACGCCCAATATTCATAAATGAAACACCCACCCGGTAAATACGATCCGAATGATCGAACTGTTGATCATAACTGCTTTCGCGATGTACCCACAACCCAATCACGATTGCACTGGCCAGGCCGATAGCCAAGCCCAAAATGTTAATGACCGAATAAATCGGACTCCTCCGAACATTACGAAATGCTATTTTGATATAGTTTTTAACCATAGCTTCCAAATGTCGATCAACCCATTACAGATTTTCTTGCTTTACCCAAAAATATGTATCACCGTAATCTAATTTTTGGCCACGCCAACTTATAATTGATCAATAATCGTACCAAGACCGAAAATACCCTTGGCAGGTACTTAAACAATAACATAATTACCCCAAACTGTTCGAAATATTACACTTAATGTTCAAAAACGAACAGATTTAGTGTGACAAAAGAAGATCAAACCTTTCAATATTTATCGGTGAGTTTTGGGAAACACTTCTTTGCATAATAATTCTGTCTAACATGATCATGTCACACATGATCATGTTATTGGCCTCCTGCCCTTTAATCAATATTTAGTAAGTAGTTCCTAACAAATCACAGGAGGTTCTTATGTTGAAAAAGTTATCCATTTTATTAGGATTATTAATCATTTTAAACGCACCGCTGGCGGCACAATCTGCCCATATTCAGTTGACCTACCAGTCCTTTCGGCCATTTATTCATTTTCAGCTCGATGTTAACAACTTCCGCCGAAATTATAACTCCTATGAATCAACCTATCTTCAGGGATATATGGACGGTGTAAACGATCAGTATTATTACCGTCATCGTTTTATCAACATGAATCGAAATATACACGCTTACCGGTCGGGTTACAGGGATGGCTTTCGTGATCGAGCCTTGCTGATTCGTTTGCGGGGACAGAGATGGTATGTACGCCATCGATTTGATTATGATGATTACTACGCCCCAACTTATGCCGTTCGAATTTGGCTGGATAACTTATCTCTGGCTTTCTTAAAAGCTCCGGAACGTCGACTTCCCCGTGAGTGGCGACGCCGGGCTCACCCCCATTTAAAACGTTATCGACAATGGATGAGTCACCGATCGCACCGCAAGGATTATGACGATTATTACAGTACATCCAATATTGAACGAAGGTTCAAAAGCCGGATTCGCGGATACCGACAAAAGATGAACAAAACCAGGAGACAAAACCGGAGAAGGACCTCATACAATCACAAACGAGTTCAAGAAAAACGTGTCGGTACCAGGGGGCGATTCAAGTCATCATACCACAAAAGGACAAATCGATCCCAAAAACATCGCACAAGGGTTGTCAACAAACGAAGATCCCGCAATAGAAATGTGAATAAAGGTCATAGCCGTGGCAGAATTCACAAAAACAGAAAGCCACATTCGCACAAACCAAAGCGGCAGCGAAATCGAAGCAGAAAAAGAGGCCGCGGGCATAAACATTAAAAATACAAATTGGGGACATGTTTATAGCATGTCCCCAATTTTTTAATGCAGATTAGCTTGTTTAAGGTAAAATTTGTTTTCAGTTCATCACCCCGGCATACGAGTGTTTATCGTTGGCTATCAAAGCTCCCCATATTTCGGTGCCTACTGATATAAGAATTGCTTCTTCACAAATGGTGCAACAGATCCTGAAACAAGTTCAGGATGACATGAGGCGGCCTTTTAAGGTTAAAGCCACCTTTTGAAATCCCAAAAAACATCATAGATTAATTTACCTGCTCTTCGTAAGGATTCTCCTCGACAATTGCTCCGTCTTCAAAAGCCGGATTCTTTTTCCAATTTGTTATGGCATTTTAAATCCAACATTCTCTACATTGCTATGGGTTTGCTGCTTTTGCTTAGTTTTAACACTAATAACGCTACACAACTGCCCAAGTTATTCGTTTTTTAAACTCTTAACAGGATTCATTCTGGCTACTCTAAGTGAGTGGAAACCAACGGTCACTAAGGCAATGAAAACAACGAGAAACCCGGTTCCGAAAAATATCCAGGGCTTCAAGGAAACTCTGTAAGCAAAATCTCCAAGCCAATTGCTCATTACAAGATAAGCCAACGGCCAAGCCACAATATTGGCCAGTAATACAAGCACGGTATACTCTTTGGAAAGCAAAATTAAAAGTCGGTTTAAAGAAGCTCCCAGTACTTTTCGAATGCCGATTTCTTTGGTTCTTCTTTGAATAGTAAAAGAAGCAAGACCAAACAAACCCAGACAAGCAATAAAAATAGCTATCCCTGAAAAATATCGGAATAACGTACTCATTCGTGTTGCTGAATCATAAAGAGTTTGTAACTGCTCATCCAAAAACCAAGAAACAAAAGGCTCATTGGGTCTCAAAGTATCCCACTGATCTTCAATATAATCCCTGGTTTGCCTGATGTGTTCACCTGTCATCCGAATCGACAGCATATTTTCAAAATCTCTGTACCTCAGAACAAGTGGTTTGACTTGGTTATAGAGTGATTCGTAATTAAAATCCTGTACAATACCGATAACCTTTCCGTCAACTCCATGTTCCCCTACGGCGCGGATTGTTTTCCCTATTGCTTCTTTGGCATCAGTCCACCCGAAATGGCTTACTGCCGCCTTGTTGAGTAAAAATCCTTCGTCCAAATCCGTGGGGCGATTGGAGGAAAACCCACGACCTGCAATAAGCTTGATCTCCATCGTATTCAGATAATCTTCATCAACAAAAATAGTGTTTGTCAACAGATTACCTTCCGTCATTCCTTCCGGCCGATAACCTTGCGGAGCAATAGGTATGCCGGGGACCTGCGATGAGGCCCCGACACTCCGGATATCGGAATATTGGGTTAATTTTTGTTTAAAAGCATCGTAATTATTGCGCAAGTCATCGTTCAGGCGCACTACCATTATCTGATCTTTGTTAAAACCGAGGTCTTTGTTTTGAATGTAATCCAATTGGTTGCTGATGACACCGGTCCCTATAAGCAGAATTATAGAGATACTAAATTGCAGGATTATCAATCCCCGCTGTAATAAGTTATTAGAAGACTTAACACCGAGATAGGACGACCCAAGCGACACGTTTCCGCTTAATACTGCTGATGGCTTGAACGCTGACAAAATAAAAGCCGGATATAATCCCGAAAGTATTCCAATTATAATAACCGTGCCCAACAATCCAGTGATTATTGAAGGTTTAAAGAACATCACCCCCGATAATTCATATCCCGACAATTCACCAAATACCGGCAGTGCCAATTGTGCTATGATCAAAGCTAGAATCATTGCCAAAAACGCCAGTAATATAGACTCTCCCAAAAACTGGCGGATCAACTGTCCGCGCGATACCCCGAGCACTTTGCGGACTCCAACCTCCCGGGCTCTTTGGAGCGATTGGGCCGTCGAAAGGTTCATGAAATTGATGCAAGCGATAAGCAATACAAAAATACCAATCGCCGAGAAGATATAAACGTAGCTTAAATCTCCGGTTGGACCGATCTCAGGCAAACGATGGGAGTTGAAATAAATTGACGTTAACGGCTGTAAATGCAACGTCATAAGGCTAGCCCATGTTTTCCCCAGGCGTGCTTCAATAAATCCCGGTAATTTCGATTCTAACTCTTTCCCTGATGTTTTCTTATTGAGTACGATATATGTCCATAGATTCATCCCACCCCACCGTTGAAATCGCTGCGGAGGAAGCGTTTGCAGGTTAGCTAAAAACTGGGGACGGAAATGTGAATTAGGGGGGATATCAGCCAGAATACCGGTGACCTCAAACTGAAGCGTATCGGCAAAGGTTAAGGTGTTGTGCATAGGATCTTCATTCTTAAAAAAACGATCAGCCTGTTCCTGCGTCAAAACTATACAGCCGGGCTTGCTAAGAGCAGTTTTGGGATTACCCTTTAGCAGTTTAAAATCGAAAACATCGAAGAAGGTGGAATCGACAAAGCTCACATCAACAACCTGACTTTCCTCATCACTTCGCATAGTACCGCCCGGGCGATGGATTCGCACCGCTTGCTGAACCTCCGGAAAATCGCTAAGAAGTGCATTTGCCAGGGGCGGGCTTGACCAAGCCAACTTGCGTGTCTGGCCCGCTTGATTGATATCTGTTACCACCCGGTAAATGCGATCACTTTTGCTGTGAAACTGATCGTAGCTAACTTCAAGCTGCACAAATAGATAGATCAAAAGACAGCAAGCTAATCCTACTGCTAATCCTAAAACATTGATAAAAGTATAACCCCGATGCCGTTTAAACCTTCTGAATGCCAATTTTAAATAATTGGGCAACAACGAAGGGATCCATGATAACTGCTTCCAGGAAGGCACGGCATCAACTTTGGTTGCCCGTGTCTTATACAATTCCAATCCCAAACTCTCAGGCTCACCAATTTCTTTGGATGCTTTCCCAAACGCTTCTTCTTGAGATAATCCTTTCGATTTTAACCTGTCAATCTCTTCCCGCAGGTGCGATTCCAGCTCAGCAATATCGCCGTCTTCAAAAGCGGGACTCCGTCTCAGTTTACTTTTCCAGGCTTGTATTGATTCTTCAAGATTGAACATATTTTTTAAGCTTTCAGCCGTCAGCATTCAGCAGCCAACTAATGTGAGAGCTGACGACCGAGAGCTGATTGCTTGTTAGACCCACTGTGGACTAGGTCCCCATAACTTCCGTAGGACTTCATGCACATTGAGCCATTGCTGTTTTGCCGAAGCCAGTTCTTTCCTTCCTTCATCGGTGATCGAATAGTATTTTCGGCGGCGCCCTTCATCCGACACATCCCAACGCGACTGTATCAACCCTTCCTTATCCATTTTGTGCAACACCGGATAAAGCATGCCATCTGACCACTCCAGGGTGCCGCCCGACAGTTCTTTTACGTCCTGTATAATCTGGTAACCGTAACTTTCGCCTTTTTTAAGGATGGTCAAAATCAGTGGCTTAGTAGAGGCAGCCATTAGTTCTTTTGAAATCATTGATCAATTTTTACATAGAGGTTCAATGTATCTTTATCCATTATACATAGAAGTCCAATGTAAAGCAATATAATTTGAAACCGGTTTGCGTTAAATCTAACAGAATTGCATATAGGATATCCTAGAGGCTACATAGAAACACTCGGCATTATGAACTTATCCTCTTGATTTACTTGCGGCTAAGAGACTGACTCGTATAAACGGAAAATTCATTTTATTATTTAAACATTCACTTCATCATCCTCATAGGGATTCTCTTCGACAACCGCCCCGTCTTTCAGGTTGATGATTCGATTACCATAGGAAGCCATCTTCTCTGAGTGTGTAACCTGGATGATTGTGACCCCGTCATCTTTGTTTAGCTTTTTAAACAATTCCATAATTTGCTCACTCTGCTCCGAATGCAAATTGCCCGTAGGTTCATCGGCTAAAATCAACTTAGGATTACCAATCAATGCCCGCGCAACCCCAACAACCTGTTGCTGACCACCGGACAGTTGAGGCGGGAACAGGTCTTTCTTAGCCACGATATTGAACCGGTCAAGCATGTCTGCCACCATCGCTTTACGCTTTTTCCCTTTCACCTTTCGATACAATAGGGGCATCTCGATATTTTCATAAACCGTCATTTCATCGATCAGGTGATACGCTTGAAATACAAAGCCAATATGCGATTTGTGGTAATTGGACTTCTGCTTCTCACTGAGATCGTGAACAGGCTCTCCCAAAAATTGATATTCTCCTTCGGAAGGATCATCCAGGAATCCCAAAATATTCAACAATGTCGACTTGCCGGCTCCGCTAGGTCCCATTACTGTAACAAATTCTCCTTCTTCTATATCCAGGTCAATGCCTTTCAGAATGAAGGTCCGTTGAAATCGCTTGTCGATGTATTTATCTATACCGCGTAATTTGATCATATTTGTATAAGCTTTCATTTAAGAGGACGGCAAAAGTGAGACGTGAAACGTATTCTTCACTTCTGCCGCTCACATTTCACGTCTTGCTATTCATTCTTCAAACTTTCTACCGGGTTTACCCGCGCGGCTTTCACTGATTGATAAGAGATTGTCGCCCATGCAATCACCAGCGCAATGGTTCCCGCCAAGACAAAAGCCAGCACCGGCACCTGAATTCTATACGCAAACGTTTGTAGCCAGGTGCTCATGGCATACCAAGCAATGGGCGTTGCCAGCACAATACTTAATATAACCAATAACGTAAATCGTTTGGACAACAACATCACAATTTGCGATACCGTAGCTCCCAACGCTTTACGAATGCCGATTTCTTTGATTCGCTGCTGGGCCGTAAACGAAGCCAGCCCAAATAATCCGAGCGATGCAATAATGATAGCAAGCAATGAGAAAAATCCAAAAATTTGTCCCAATGTACGCTCAGAGGCATATTGCGAATCAAAATTTTGGGCAACAAAATAATAGGAAAACGGGAAATCGGGACGCAAGTATGCCCACTTATCCTTCAGGAAAGAGAGCACCTCTTCGCGCATGCCTTCCCGGAATTTTACGGCCACATTTGAAATCCGATCCTTGGGAATCATAAATACGATCGGGGCAATTTTCTGATGAAGCGACTCAAAATTAAAATTGGTTGTCACACCAATAATCTTGCCCCTGCGCCCCCCGTAGTTAAACTCCTTGCCAAGGGCTTCTTCCGGAGATGACCATCCGATGGCTTCCACAGCCGCTTTGTTCAGGATAAACGAGTGCAACGAATCGCTGGCCAGGTCAAAATTGAAATTCCGACCGGTAACAAGTTTGATCCCGAATGTATCCATAAAATGGTAGCTCACATGAATATCAGCGACGCGCACTTTAAGATCCTGCAACTGCCCATTCACTTCAGCTGCTCCACCCTGCGAATCCAACAGGCGACCCGACGGTACCCTGCTTTGCTCGGAAACATTAATGATCCCGGGATTCTTTAGCAACTGCTTGCGGACGTTCTCATAATTAGACGTAATTTTATTACTTGCCGGCAGTACTACAATATTTTCTTTGTCGAAACCGAGATCCTTATGCTGCATATAATCCAACTGATTGTATACCACCCCCATGCAGACAATCAGGGCGATGGAAATCGTAAATTGCAGCACCACGAGCACCGACCGGAATCGCTTATGAATGCCTCCTGTTTTATAGGATCCTTTCAGGACACTGGCAGGCTCAAATCCCGAAAGAAAAAAAGCAGGATAACTGCCGGCAACAAGGCCCACAAATAGTGCAATTCCTATGAGGGACAACAGGTGGCTCCAGTTGTGCAAGTATCCCAAATGCAGACTTTTATCTACAAAATCGTTGAAGTACGGCAAGGCCAATTCAACCAGTAGAACGGCACCTACCAACCCTAGTAAAGATAGCAACATCGATTCCCCGATAAACTGACGGACCAATGCTCCGCGATCAGCCCCAATCACTTTCCGCAGCCCCACCTCTACCGCACGTTTTGCTGACCGCGCCGTTGAAAGATTCATAAAGTTGATGCAGGCAATCAGTAAAATAAAAAAGGCAATAGCTGAGTATATATAGATATTATCGATACTGCCATTGGCTTCAATTTCGGAATCCAGGTGCGAATGCAGGTGAATATCGGTCAGTGGCATTAAATCAAGCCGGGTTCCTTCAGAAGCCTTCTGCCCCTGATCATTGGTACCAAGATGATGATCAATAAAGTCCGGCAGCTGCTTTTGCAATTGGTGATAATCGTATCCTTTCGGCAGCAGTAAATACGTCGCAAAATTATTACTTCCGTAGTTTTGCATAAACTGTTTCTGTCCGCCATAAAACTTTATTACAGGATCCATTGATGCCAGAAAATCAAAATGGAAATGCGAGTTTTGAGGCACATCCTGCATCACGCCTTTAACCTGTAATGGGAAAGTTACGCCCCGGTATTCAAATTGCAACATCTTGCCCATGGGATCCCGGCTCCCAAAATATTTTCTGGCGGTACTTTTAGTGAGTACAATTCCATCCGGATATGTGAGTGCTGTAGACGGATCCCCCTTAAGCATCTTCCATGAAAATACTTTGAATACATTCGGATCGGCAAAAAAGAAACGATTTTCAACAAAAGATTTATCCCCGAATTTAATCAGCGGATTTACCTGGAAAAAGCGTACCGCTTCCTGAACCTGTGGAAAATCCTGTTGCAACAGCGGACCAAAAGGCGGTGCCACGTGTCCCAGGTGCAAGCTGGTTTTTCCATCGTCATTAAACCACTCGCGCGACACCCGCACGATGCGATCCGCGTTTTTGTGATAGGTATCATAACTCAGCTCGTCCTGCACATAAAGCAATATCAGGATAGCGACCCCCATCCCCAGCGCCAACCCAAAAATATTAATAAAAGAATAGGCCGGATTCTTTCGAATGTTACGAAACGCAATTTTAAGATAATTTTTTACCATAGCTGCCAGATTTCAGCTGTAAGTGGCCGGGAATAGCCTTTCCTTTAAAAGCTAAACCCTAGCCGCAGTTGTTTTATTGATTGATGATTTCAACAATCATACCAAAAAAGAAAACCTGCTTTTTTGGCTATTCAAGTGCATTTATTTTTTTAAAAGTGTTCGGTAAGACATCACATGTGTACGAAAGCGAACAGTTAAAGATGCAATCGAGACAGTCGCAACCCTCAAAGATTCATTTCGTATGAATTCATAATTTTTTTGAGAATATTACACTACCACACCGATAAATTTAAAATCTATGCCTGAATCCCGCGATAACGGGTTGCTCATCACTTGTATTTTTGCCCTTGCGACTCTAGTCATACATATGCTGGTTAGCACCCATTATGAGTTGCACCGGGATGCATATTTATATCTGGCCGAATCTAATCATCTTGCATGGGGGTATTTATCTATACCACCATTAACACCGGTTGTCGCTCATCTCTGGCAAATACTATTCGGATCCTCGGTATTCGCAATTCGATTGATCCCTGCGACAATTGGCGTACTTTGTATCCTGCTTGTCGGTAAGATTGTAGAAGACTTGGGCGGGGGAACATGGCCAACCGTGTTGGCCTGTTTGGCATATTTGGTTTCACCTGCCTTTTTACGATCTAATACCCTTTTCCAACCGGTCACTTTCGACATCTTTTTCTGGACTTTAGGAACGTGGGCGATAGTACGTTTGCTGAATTCAGAAGATCAAAGATGGTGGCTGATTTTGGGGATAATTCTCGGATTCGGATTTCTGAATAAATACAGCATTGCATTTCCGGCGTTATCCTTTGTCATCGGGTTATCGCTTACAAAACAACGTACCTTATTGCGGTCAGTCTGGGTATTATGGGGCCTTGTCGCTGCACTCCTTATCATGTTTCCCAACCTGCTCTGGCAATACCGGCAGGGCTGGCCAGTAGTACATCATATGGCACAACTGAGTAATAACCAGCTTATCCACGTCCGGATATCCGATTTCTTCATCATGCAGTTATTCATGATTTTTACAGCGGTTCCCATCTTTTTTGCAGGTTTTTATTTTGTACTGGTTGACAAATCGATGCAAAAATTTCGCTCCCTTGGCTGGACCTATATTTCTCTACTTGCGCTGATGATAATCCTTAGCGGGAAATCATACTATACGCTTGGTATTTATCCGGTCTTTTTTGCCTTTGGCGGGATCGCCATTACTCGTTATACCCGAGGTACTTATCAATGGATTCGACCCAGCCTTGGCGGGCTCATGATACTTTTGCTTCTGCCTATCCTACCTGTTAGCCTGCCTGTTTTATCCTTTCCGAAAATGATCAAGTATGATCGGGTTGTTTCCCAATGGGGTATGCAAGACGTGCTTCGCTGGGAGGATGGAACAATACATCCGCTCCCTCAGGATTACGCCGACATGACAGGGTGGAAAGAGCTGGCTGATATCGTAGATTCAACTTGGCATTCTCTTTCACCGGAAGAACAAAGGAAAACCGGCATTTATGCAGAAAATTACGGAGAGGCCGGTGCAATTCACTATTTCAACAAGAACAAACAAATACCGGAACCGATCAGCTTTAACGACAGCTTCCTCTCTTGGGCGCCCGACTCCGTTTCCGGTTCAATACTCATCTATGTAAATAACGAGACTACCGACATTCGAAAACTGTTTCAGAATGTAACATTGGAAGGAAAAATTACAGACCCGAATGCAAGAGAGCATGGCATGCAGGTTTATCTCTGCCGAAAACCGATTGACGGCTTCTCAAAATTTTATGCGGACAAAGTGAAGAGATTAAGAACCGAATATTAATATTAGATAGCTCATTATTCGAAGGCAGACGGCAAACGTAAGACGTGAAAATATTGCTCATTTTCACGTCTGCCGTCTCACATTTCATATTTTATTATTCACTCCTCAAACTGTTAACGGGATTCGCTAAAGCCGCACGGATCGATACCCACCCGACCGTCAGCCAGGCAACCACCAGCGCGGCACCACCTGCAATGGCAAATTGCCAAACCTTAATATCGATATGGTAGGCAAAATCCCGCAGCCAGTTGCTCATCATCCACCAGCCAACCGGAATGGCAATCAAAATGGAGATAAGCACCAGCTTGGTAAAATCTTTGGAAAGCAGCACTACCAGCTGCGAGGAGGAAGCCCCCAAAACTTTTCGAATCCCAATCTCTTTGGTTCGCTGTTCAACGGTATAAGCCGAAAGCCCCAGCAAGCCGAGGCAAGCCACAAAAATGGCAAAAAAGGCAAATCGACTGAACACCTGACCGGCACGTGTTTCTTGCTTATATAATGCGTCGTATTCCTGGTTCAAAAATTCATAATCGAAGGGATAGTTTGGGAATAACTTCTGCCAGGTTTTATGTGTATTTTGCAACGCTTGTTGCATATTGTCGGTATTGAAACGTATCAATAGCTTGTTAAACCCATTACTCGGGAACATAACCAGCGGGCTGATCTTTTTATCCAGCGGTGCGAAGTGAAAGTCTTTAACCACGCCAACAATCCGGCCCACTCTCCCGCTCACTTTGGTTCGTCGTCCAATCAGCTTCTTAGGACTAACCTCCAAATACCTCGCCATTGCCTGATTAACGAGAAAACTATATCTCTTTTTACCGCTTTTCCTATTGACCTGTCGATCATCCGTCTTCGTCAACGATCTTCCGGCAACCATATCAATATCCAGCGTTTCCGTAAAATCATTGTGAATCCGCAATCCGGAAACCATTTTGCCCTTTGATTTTTTAGATATTGATGTGCCTTCTACGTTAATAGAATAGGCCCCTAATATATTGGTGGGCGTCTCGCTGACCATCGTGGCCTGCTTTACACCGGAATTTTGACGCAGCAAAGACTTAAAGGTATCGAAATGGTTTTCTACCTGATCATGCGAAGTAAGTACCAGCACATTCTTTTTATGGTAGCCTAGTTTTTTATGTTGCATATATTGCACCTGTCGATAAATCACCAGTGTGCCAATAATCAACAAAATTGATACGGCAAACTGAAAGATCACCAAACCTTTGCGCAAAACATCATTTCGTTTTTGGGAACGGGCGCCCTCAAGTACTGCCGCCGGGCGGAAAGATGATAGCATCAAAGCCGGGTAGCTACCGGCCAACAGCGTGATAATCAACCCCATCCCAAGTAACAGACCCCATATAACCGGCGAGGTAAAAGAAACGTCTAATTGTTCACCTATCAGCTGATTAAACCAGGGATTAAACAGCTCAATCAACAGTATCGAACAAACGATCGCCAAACATGTTATAAGGGCCGATTCCCCGTAGAATTGGGCAATCAGACGTTTGCGATCTGAACCGAGTACTTTTCGTATTCCGACCTCCTGCGAGCGCCGAGCCGATCGCGCAGTTGCCAGGTTCATATAATTGATGCAGGCAATAATCAAAATCAACAGGGCAATAGCCGAAGCGGCCCATACATAAGTAATGTCGCTCTGCGGCTGAATCTCAGCCTTAAGATCAGAATACAGATGAATATCGGTGAGCGGTTGCAAGCCGACGCTGGCTGTTAACCGATCCGGTAATCGGGAGCTTAAAAAATGATTGATCTTATGATCCACCTTCATCCTTGCCCGGGGATTATCCAACACCAGATAGGTATAAAATTGCGCACCCTGCATTTGGGTATCTGTCAGTTGTGACCACGAAGAACGGGTAATCAACGACGCGATAAAATCCATCCGGAAGTGACTGTTATCCGGCATATTTGCCATCACCCCCGTTACCTCAAACTTCCGATCGTTGTTAATCGTCAGCGTCTTGCCCATGGGATCCCTATCCCCAAAATATTTCTTTGCCATGGCTTTGGTAATTACAACCGTATTTGGACGAACAAGCGCCGTTTCCGGATTCCCTTTTAACAGTTTAAAGCTGAACACATCGAAAAAAGTAGAATCGGCATAGGCAAAGCGCTTTTCTTCGAATACTTTATTTTTATAGCGAACCGCGAACGAACTATAGTTCGATGCGGGATACAGCCGTACCCCCGTCTCCACTTCTGGATACTTGGTCATCGTAGGCAACAGCAATGACGGCGTAACCGCAATGTGCGATTTATTGAGATCCATCGTCAACCGGTAGGTCCGATTGGCCTTCTGGTGGAAGGTATCATACGAAAGTTCATAATGAACGTACTTGAAAATCAAGGTGCAAACGGCGATACCTACCGCCAGCCCAATGATATTGATAAAGGTGTATCCCTTATGCTTAAAAAGATTGCGCCAGGCTATTTTGAGATAATTTTTTAACATACTTGATTAGCTTCAGTTTTAAGCTATTCACAGCTAGTTAAAATTATGATTCAAATAAAACTCGAAAGCGCCACATCTGAGAACAAAACGTTTTTGACAGCTGACGTCTCATGCTTCCCGTCTTGTCATTCACTTCGTAAACTGTTAACAGGATTAATCAGTGCTGCCCTTATCGACTGCCAACTTACCGTCAACAGCGCAACAAGCAGCGTTATCACACCGGCCCCGACAAAGACCCAGAGATTTAAATCGATGCGATATGCAAATTCCTGCAACCACTCATGCATCGAATACCAGGCCAACGGCAGGGCAACTGCAAATCCCACTAACACAAGCCTTACGTAATCTGTGGACAAGAGTTTAATGATATCCAGTACGCTAGCGCCCAATACCTTGCGGACCCCGATCTCTTTTGTTCGCTGTTCGGCGGTATAGGAAGCCATCGCAAATAGTCCGAGACAGGCTACAAAAATAGCCAGCACGGTAAAGATGGCCACAATTTCACCCACTCTATTTTCAGACCGGTAAACCGAATCAAAGCGGCTACTCATAAACGTGTAGTTGAAAGGTTCGTTGGGCGCCAGCTTCTTCCACTCGGTTTTTGCTTTTTGGATGATGCCCGAAGCACTGGCCGCATTAAATCGCACAGCCACAAGGCCACGGCTATGTCCCAACGTCAGACACAGGGCACCGATATTTTGACGAAGCGATTCATAATGAAAATTCTTCACCACCCCGATGACATGGTAGGCCGTATAGCCATCTTCCGGGTTGATTCCATTCAACGTTCTAAGTTTCTTGCCAATCGGATCCTTGAATCCAAACAAGTCTGCCGCCTTTTGGTTAATGATCATTGCCGAAGAATCCGTGGGCATATCCCGGCTGAAATTACGCCCCTTCACGATATTCATTTTCATCGTCGGGATATAATCATAATCCACCCTCCAATACTGCATGGACACACTGTTGTCGTTGGTCATTTGGGCCCCGGTATAAAAAGGCGTATCACTGCGGGATGAAGGCACCGGCAAATAGCTCGTGACCGTCACGTTGGTAACTTGAGCACTTTGCTTCATATTTTGCTTAAAAACCTGCAGGTTATTTCCCAACACATAGGCATTCTCCAAAACCAGTACCTGGTCTTTTTTATAGCCTAAGTTTTTCTTTTGGATGTACTGCATCTGCTGGTAAATCACGACAGTGCCGATAATCAAGACAATAGAAATAGTGAACTGTACGACTACTAATACACTCCTTAGCGTTCCGCTCTTGGTACCGCGGGCAATCTTTCCCTTCAATACTTTAATCGGCTCAAAAGAAGACAAAAAGAAGGCCGGATAAATCCCTGCCAGCAGCCCAATCACCAAAGCCGTAATAATTAAACAGGCCAATAGTTCCGGATTTAGAAAGACTGACGTTTCAAACGTCTTGCCCGATAATTCATTGAAATAGGGAATCGCTACCTGTGCACCGGCTATAGCGATGAGAAAAGCGATAGCACTGAGCAGTATCGATTC
>DATFLI010000039.1:0-4989 GCA_035267805.1 Balneolaceae bacterium
GACGGCTCTATCTTGAAGCGTTATGTTGGAAAACTGAAAAAAGACAGCGCATCAGCTGAAGCATCAACAATGAAAAACATAGGGGAGGAACCAAAACCTTACGGCAAACCCGATTCTATTGATGTCCACCCCGGGCACAACCGTTTTACCTGGAATCTGCGATATCCGGACAAGGTAATCCCTGGTGCAGATGAAAAAACTTATTTCGGAGCGGATTATGGCCCCTTGGCAACGCCGGGCAGTTACAAGGTACGGCTTTCTGTGGGCGATTGGAGTCAGACGCAAAACCTTCGGGTGAAGATCGATCCGCGAGTGAAATCCATTGGCATCACTACCGATGACCTGCAAGCCCAGCTGGATCTGAATCTCAAGATACGGGATGCGCTGGGCAAAGCACACCGCATAGCTGCCGGTATCGATACGCTCCGCAAGAAGGTGAAAGCCTCGGATTTGAGTAAAAAGGATAAAGCCGCTGCTATAAATAAGCTGGATAACCTTTATGACAGCATCGTCACTTCGAAAAAGGGCAGCTATCCCCCGCCGATGCTTATCGATCAGTTGAATTATCTTTATCGCATGACAAGTTCGGCGGATCAACATCCGGGGGACGATGCCTATACGCGCTTCCGAACATTGAATAAGATGCTTGATCACATTATTCCAAAGTGGGAGCTGCTGCGGAAGCAAATTGACATATAAGGGATCGGAAATAAGCTCATACATGGAATCAAACAATTGAATCGTCATTCTGGGGAGCCCGTGACGAGAAATCTCAAATGGTATCCGCGGCGATCGTTGGCGCGGGCGGCGCTTCTTCATACATAGTGCAACAGATCCTGAATCAGCCATCACGTTTGTAGCCGTTTTCTGTAGCCCGGCCGGCTGTTCAGGATGACACGAATAGTGTCTTAGCCCTTAATCAATACTTGAGACCGTGTCCGACTCCCGGCAGATTCCTACTCATGCGTTCGGGATGACTTTACGAGGTAGATCCGGAATAAGAAGGTATAATCGTAACAATCCTGCTCCATTCGCAATGACTGGCTCATTCATAATCAACAAACCTGATCTGTCATTCCGAGGAACCTGTGACGAGGAATCTCAAAAGTAATCTTGACACGGTTCTTTCTTTAAGTTAATCTGATTTGAAATCCCTCACACATATTTGGGTAGCTTCGGATGTTTCTTTCACCTTTGTGATTTGCTCAAATCTTTCCAGTCAGGATTATAATTTTCAATCAGTTGAACCTTTTTCTCTCTTCGCCAACCTTTGATTTCTTTCTCTCTGGCAATTGCTTTATTGGGATTTTGAAAAACTTCATAATACACCAACACATGCAGATTATATTTCTTGGTAAATCCTTCTATAAATTTATTCTGGTGCTCCTTAACTCTGCGTCCCAAATCGTTGGTAACTCCTGTATAAATCATTTTAGAAGCATTACTCAGCATATAAACGTAATATTTCCTATAACTCACTTTTTATTGGTAAGACCGTTTAGACTCTCTTATCCTTACAAAAAATTTAATATTTGGTTTTATGGTATTAGTAAGTTATTGATGCGTTCATTATGCTATTCAAATGCCAGGCTGACAGGATGGGTTTCAGAAAAGTTATTACTGGGCAGCCTTCTTTTCTAGGTTTTACGTATTGACTAACATTTGAGATCCCTCACATACGTTCGGGATGACTTTACGAGGTAGCTCCGGAATAAGAAGGTACCATCACGGTGATTGTCCTCGCTCCTTTTGCAGTTAATAGCCTATCCACGATATCAAAACTAGATCGTCATTCCGAGGAACCCGTGACGAGGAATCTCAAATGATATCCGCGGCGGTCGTTGGCCCGGGTGATGCTTCTTCACACATAGTGCAACAGATCCTGAATCAACCATCACGCTTGTAGCCGTTTTCTGTATCCCGGCCGGCTGTTCAGGATGACACGAATAGTGTCTTAGCCCTTAATCAATACTTGAGACCGTGTCCGACTCCCGGCGGATTCCTACTCATGCGTTCGGGATGACTTTACGGGGTAGGTCCGGAATAAGAAGGTACCATCACGGTGATTGCCCCACTCCTTTTGCAGTTAATAGCCTATCCACGATATCAAAACTAGATCCTCATTCCGAGGAGCCCGTGACGAGGAATCTCAAACGGGAAACAACAGACCTAGTCCATTCAAAAGCACCGACATGATCAAAGACGCTTCGAGCTGCGGTGGTCATTGGCGCGGGCGGCGCTTATTCACAAATTGTGCTACAGATCCTGAATAGTGTCTTAGCCCTTAATCAATACTTGAGATCGTGTCCGACTCCCGGCGGATTCCTACTCATGCGTTCGGGATGACTTTACGAGGTAGATATCAAGATATGTGACAAAAGCACAGAAATCCTTTTGTGAATTCAAGCAAATCCAAAAAAAATGCGATAAATGTAATAAAAGCGTCGTATTTTATGCTTTATAAATAGTTAAAAATGTCCATATTATAAGTTCACAAGTCAGCGGTCATACAGAGAATATTTCCCCTTAGCTTTACTTGCTCTCTAAATTCATTTAAAAATGTCGCATCAATCAACGCCAAGCCACGAGCAGCGGGACGATGGAACGTCTATGCTTCAGAAACGCATAAAAAAGCAGTCTTGTTTATATAAAATATCAAAATTGAATCATAAAGCTTTATCGCTGGACGAGCTCCTGACAAAAGTAGCAAACCTGATCCCCAAGAGCTTTCAGTACCCCGATATAGCTCAGGCAGCCATTATGTTTGATGGGGAGACCTATGCAACTCCCCGTTTTACCGAAACCCAATGGTGCCTGAAAGAAGAAACGGAAATAAGAACGGGCCGCCTTCTTACAGTAAAAGTTACATACCTTGAAGAACCTCCGTGCTGCGGTGAGGGCCCCTTCCCGGCAGAGGAAAAGAGGCTGCTGGAAATGATAATAAGTTACCTGGAATTAAAAATGGACCAGGTACTGTCGCAACAGGAGATCAGGGAGAAACAGGAACTGCTGGACAAGGCTTATCAACTGGCGCGCATCGGATCCTGGGAATTTGACATGCAGAAACACGATCTGCATTGGTCGCCTGTAACCAAAGAGGTCCACGGGTTTGGGCAGGATTATGATCCCGACGTTGAAAGTACGATTGCCCTGTTCAAAGAAGGCCCGGACCGGGAGCAGTTTGCCAAGGCGGCCATGGATGCCATAGAACACGAAAAACCTTTCGACGTAGAACTGAAAATCATCAGCGGCCAGGGAGACGAGCGATGGATTCGGGCCACCGGCGAACCCGACTACAACGAAGAGGGTGTTTGCACACGTTTTTACGGCATCAGCCAGAATGTAACCGCCCGGCGGCAGGCCGAAGAAGACCTGCTATTGAGCGAGCGGCGATTTAAATCGATGGTGCAGGATGGATCCGATTTAATTGCCATCCTGGATAACGAGGCCAATTACAAATATGTCAGTCCGACTTCGGAATCTATTCTCGGAATACCGGCCGAACAGTTTATCGGTACCAACGTTTTTGACTACATCCATGAGGATGATAAAGAGCATCTTATGAAACTGCTGAACGAGCTGCCGAACGATGAACGCATTAACATCCCGCCCTACCGGTTTAAAGATGCCGAGGGCGACTGGCGATGGATTGAGACCACCCTGACCAACATGACCGAAGATCCGGCGGTGGGCGGCCTGGTTGCCAATTCACGGGATGTAACAACTCAGATCAAACAGCAGCAGAAAAATGAAGAATCTTTAAAAGAGAAAGAAACGCTTTTAGCGGAAATCCATCACCGGGTCAAAAATAATCTGGCGGTGGTCTCGGGGATGATGCAGCTCCAGGCTACCGAAGAGAAGGATGACGGCATCAAGGAACGCCTGTTTGACAGTATCGTACGCATTAAGACCATGGCGAACATTCACGAGCAGCTTTACCAGTCGAATAGTTTTTCAAAACTGGAATTTTCAGAAAACATCAAGTCGCTGGTCATGAGTATTAAGCAAACGCTGCAGTCGAAAACGGATATCTCCATTGAATTCGACTGCGATTCTATCCAGCTGAATATTAACCAGGCGATCCCATGCTCACTGATTGTCAATGAGGTTGTGACCAACATTTTTAAACATGCGTTTCCGGATATGGATAAGGGCCACGTTGTGATTAGCCTTTCTAAAGATCAGGCAACCGAACATGTATGTCTTGTCATTACCGACAACGGGGTCGGCCTGCCCCGCAGTATTTCCAGCCGGGAAAGCAGCTCGCTGGGGTTAAGCCTTATCGACGTGTTGACTGAACAGCTGGAGGCCGATTATGACTATAAAGCTAATGGCGAAGGAACGATTTTCAGTATTCAGTTCGACAAGGATGAGCAGAAGGGCATTGGCAATCACTTCATGTGATAGGGCGAAGGAAGGGTCGTTAGGGATGACTTTACGAGGTAAATCCGGAATAAGAAGGTACCATCACGGTGATTGTCCTCGCTCCTTTTGCAGTTAACAGCCTATCCACGATATCAAAACTAGACCGTCATTCCGAGCCGCCACCAGGCGGAGAGGAATCTCAAACGGGAAACAATGAACCCAGTCCATTCAAAAGCACCGACATGATCAACGACGCTTCAAACTGCGGCGGTCGTTGGCCCGGGCGACGCTTCTTCACAAATTGTGCTACAGATCCTGAATCAGCCCATCACACTTTCAGACATTTTCTATGTCCCCGGCCGGCTGTTCAGGATGACACGAATAGTGTCTTAGCCCTTAATCAGCATTTGAGACCGTGTCCGACTCCTGGCGGATCCCTCATGCGTTCGGGATGACTTTACGGGATTGGTTTACAATAAGGAGATATAATCGTAACAATCCTGCTCCATTGGCAATAACTGGCTCATTCATAATCAACAAACCTGATTTGTCATTCCGAGCCGCCACCAGGCGGAGAGGAATCTCAAACGGGAAACAATGAACCCAGTCCATTCAAAAGCACCG
>DATFLI010000040.1:0-3330 GCA_035267805.1 Balneolaceae bacterium
TACTCAATATGCTACGCTAAGAAACGAATCTTCAATAGCGGCAGGTAATGGAATTATATTTCCAAATCCACAAGCACTGGGTAAAGGTACAGATTGGCAAAATGCGATTTTTAATAATCATGCAGCCATCTTGAATCAAAATATAAGTTTAAGTGGCGGTACCAATAAAATAACGTATTACGCTTCACTCGGATATTTTGATCAGCAAGGTATCGTTGCCAGTCCGATTTCGCATGATAAGAAGTTTACTGCCATGTTGAATACCACTCTTAATGTAAAGAGCTGGTTGAAATTCGGTGAAAATTTCAGTTACACCTATGATAAAACCAGAGGAAGTTTAAATACCAATAGCGAATTTGGCGGACCGTTAAGTTCAGCAATTAATCTGGATCCCATCACGCCATTAGTGGTTACTGATCCCAAAGCAGCTAATAGTAACCCATATAGTAACAATCCGGTTATTAGAAACGCACAGGGACAGCCTTATGGTATTTCTTCTATCGTTGGCCAGGAAATGACAAATCCGTTAGCTTATATCCAGACGCAATTGGGTAACTATGGTTGGTCACATAATATTGTTGGTAATGTTTATGCACAAATTGAACCGATTAAAGGGTTACAGATTAAATCCAATATTGGTGCTAAACAAGCATTCTGGGGTAACGATAGTTTTACACCCCTCTTCTATCTAAGTGCAACGAATGAAAATCTTGTGAATGCCAACTATTATCGGGCGATGCAACAAGGCTTGATCTGGAACTGGGATAATACGGTTACCTTCACTAAAGATTTTGGTGAAAATCACATGAAGTTCCTGTTAGGAACCAGTGCTCAAAAAAATAGTGCTGACGGTGTAAATGGAACATATCAGGGTATCCCGGTTAATACGTTTAATCAGGCTTCCATGAACTTTTCCGTGCCTACCGATCACAGAATCGCAGGCGGTTATGAAAATCAGCCTTATGCACTTAATTCCTACTTCGGACGTGTTACTTACAATTATGAAAGTAAATATCTGTTGACTGCTATTTTGCGTGTAGACGGTTCTACCCGTTTTGGTAGTGCGAATCGATATGGTCGATTCCCTTCAATTTCAGCTGGGTGGGTTCCAACGCTTGAGAACTTCTGGCCACAAAATAAGGTGATCAACTTCCTGAAAATTCGTGCATCATATGGTGTAAACGGTAATGATCAGTCGTTAGGAGATTTTCAATATGAATCAACGATTGGCGGTGGCCGTGACTATGTATACGGTCCGGGTACAATTTATACCGGTTACAGTCCGAATGCACCCTCTAACCCGAACCTCAAATGGGAACAAACGAGTCAGCTCGATGTTGGATTTGATGCCAGCTTGTTTAATGATTTTACTTTAACATTCGATTACTTCAACAAGAAAACCAGCGGTATGTTACGTCAGGTACAAATCCCCGGATATGTTGGAGCTACCGGAGAACCGTTTGGTAATGTTGCCAGTCTTACTGACAAAGGTTTTGGACTTGAGTTAGGTTATCAAAAACAAATAGGCGATGTTAATGTGAATTTTAATGGAAATGCATCGTATGTTGAAAATACCATTACCAATATCGGCGATCAGGCTTATATCACTGGGGCAACATTCCAGGCAAGTGCCTATGAAATAAGTCGTACTCAGGTTGGCGAACCAATTGGTGAATTCTATGGATTCAAGACTTTAGGTGTTTTCCAATCGCAAGCTCAAGTTGATGCCTATAAAAGTAAATCAGGTCAGCTGATTCAACCGAGTGCCAAACCCGGTGATTTCAAATGGGCCGATTTAAATGGTGACGGACAGATTACAAGTGCAGACCGTACATTTCTTGGTAATCCGACTCCGCCATGGACCTTCGGTTTAACGGCATCGGCATCTTACAAACAATTTGATATCAGAGTGTTTGGACAAGGTGTCTATGGCAATAAAATATTCCAGGGATTACGTCGTCTGGACATCCTAACGGCCAACTATACAACGGCTGCTTTAGGACGCTGGACCGGTCCCGGCACATCCAATACCTTCCCGAGACTGGATGATGCTGATCCGAATCACAACTTCACCTATCCATCCTCTTTCTACTTATCTGATGGTTCTTATTTCAGAATTAAAACGATTCAGCTTGGATATACGATACCATCCGATTTTGCAAATAAAATTGGATTGGGCACAGGCTCTCGGGTCTATATCAGTGGCAATAATCTTGTGACATTTACTAATTACACGGGTTATGATCCTGAAATTGGTGGTAGTAGCTATGGTATTGACCGTGGTATTTACCCGCAGGCACGATCCTTTATGATCGGATGGAATATCAATTTTTAACGATTTTAATGGGAAAACCAATGAAAAAGATTTTTTTATATCTGTTGTGTTTTGCGGGACTGATTCAATTTAGTTCTTGCAGCAATATTTTGGATGTTAAGCCCAAAGGTCTGCAGTTAGAGTCAAATTATTATCAAACTCCAGATCAGGCTTTTTCCGCATTGACAGCTATTTACAATCCCGTTAGTTGGGAAGCTGGCGGAAGTGATAATACATATGTTCCATTACTGGGACCGCTAAATAGTGCTTCTGATGCATGTTATGCTGGAGGCGGTGGCCCTACGGATATGCCCGGCTGGCAAGCTTGGAATAAATATGATCTGAGTGGTGCCGTTGGCCCCCAGGCTGGATTTTGGGACAGAAGTTATACCGGTATTTACAGAAGCAATCTGTTTCTGCAAAAGATTGATGGTGTAAAGGGTATGGATGCCGCTACGAAGAAGAGATACATTGCTGAGGCAAAATTTCTCAGAGGTTATTATTACTTCTGGTTAGTTCGGTTGTTCAAAAATGTACCGCTTATTACCAAACCGTTGACGACCGATCAAATTTATAATCAGGTTCAGGCATCGCCGGATTCTATTTATGCTCAGATTGAAAGTGATTTCAGAGCTGCTATTCCGGATCTGCCGTCTGCACCGCTTCCGACCAATGAGGAAGGGCGGGCAACCAAAGGAGCTGCTGAGGCATTTCTTGCCAAAACCCTCATGTGGGAAGCTGGTCCAAATAATAGTGATAAGGCTAAATTACAAGAAGCTGCCGATTGGTTGGAAAAAGTAAATACGTCTCCCGCATATCATTTATTAAATAATTTCAGCGATATATTTAGTCCTGATAATAAATTTAATGCGGAGTCTATCTTTGAAATCACCCATACTCAGGCTCAAAATGCCGGATGGGGTAACTGGCCGGGTTTCTTAGGTAATTTGTACACGGAAATGGTTGGTCCACGAAGTTATAGCGGACCTACATATTGGTCAGGTGGCTGGAGTTTC
>DATFLI010000041.1:0-3003 GCA_035267805.1 Balneolaceae bacterium
AAACAGCTAATATTTAGCACTTATGATTAAATCGAACTCGCGTTACTATTTATGAAAAATAAGAGCTTTAAATAATTATTAAGGAGAGAACAATGGCTACCAAACAATGGGCAATCGGAGTTGATCTTGGAGGAACAAAAATTGAAGCCGCTTTGGTCAATGGTAATGGTGTAATAGAACACCGCGTTCGTGTAAAAACCGATGTAAAAGATGGAGTGAAATCCATACAGAAACAACTCGTACAAGTTGTCAGACAGGTTCTTGAAGATAAGAAGGAAACAGAACCTGTTGGCGTGGGCATTGGTGTTGCCGGACAGATAGAAAAAGATACCGGGAAGGTAATTTATGCCCCTAATCTTAACTGGTCGGATGTTCCTCTGAAAGAAAATATTGAAAACGGATTAAAGCTACCTGTTGATGTCATTAACGATGTCCGTGCTGCAGCCTGGGGCGAATGGCTGCATGGTTCGGGAAAAAACAGCAGCGATATGGTGTGTGTATTTGTCGGAACCGGTATCGGTGGCGGTATTGTCAGTGGCGGCAGAATGTTGACGGGACATAGTAACAGCGCAGGTGAAATTGGCCATATGACCATTTCTGTCGACGGACCAAAATGTCACTGCGGAAACCGTGGTTGTTTTGAAGCGTTAGCCGGTGGCTGGGCCATTGCTCAACGAGCTCAAAATATGTTACAGGAAGAAAAATATCATAATTCAGCCATTATCGAAAAAGCATCAGGAAACATGGAAGATATCACAGCAAAAATGGTTGTTGAGTCTTACCACGAGGGAGATGCCGCAGCTAATCACTTAATGAGCAAAGTCACTAACGACCTCGCTTCAGGCTTAATAAGCATGGTAAATGCGTTTAATCCTGAATATTTGGTGCTCGGCGGTGGGGTTATTGAGGGAATGCCTGAAATGATTGACCGGGTAAAAAGCATTATAAAAGAGAGAGCATTAAAAGTCTCAACAAAAGATCTAAAAGTCGTACCTGCAGATTTACATAACGATTCCGGCGTTATCGGTGCAGCGGCTTTGGCCATGCAGTTATTCAACAATAAAAAATAAAACGTATTACGGTAATCACATTATGAAAATTGGAATTGCAACAGATCATGGCGGTTTTGATCTCAAGACTGTTATAGAACATTATTTAAAATCTAAAAGTTATGAGATCGAGGATTTTGGCGCTTATGAGCTGAATCCCGGCGATGATTATCCGGATTACATCATTCCGTTGGCTGAAGCAGTGGCATCCGGTGAAGTGGAACGCGGTATTGCTATTTGTGGCAGCGGAGTCGGAGCATCCATAACCGCAAACAAAATTGAAGGCGTACGAGCCGCCCTGATTCATGATATTTTTTCTGCACATCAGGGCGTTGAAGATGATAACATGAATATTATTTGTTTTGGTGGACGAGTTACGGGTCCATCACTTGCGAAAGAATTAGTTGATGCCTTTTTGAAAGCAGAATTTAGTGGACAAGAAAGACATTTAAGAAGAATTAGAAAAGTCAAAGATTATAAAAGGAGTTAATTATATGAATAACAATCCTTTAAACAAAGTACGGAAATTAGATCAAAGTATTTGGCTGGATTTCATCCGACGTGGTATTTTAGTGAACGGAGATCTGAAGAAATTGATTGATGAAGATAGCCTCCGTGGCGTCACATCGAATCCGGCAATATTTGAAAAAGCTATTGACAACAGCAACGATTATGACGATGCCATAGACCTCTTGGTCATGGCTGGTAAATCGCCGGATGAAGTGTACGAAGCCCTTACTATTGAAGACGTACAACAGGCTACGGATCTATTCCGCTCCGTCTATGACAAGTCTGATGGTACCGATGGCTTTGTGAGCCTGGAGGTCTCCCCTCATCTGGCGCATGACACTGAAAAAACGATAGAGGAAGCACGTCGTCTTTGGAAAAAAGTTGACCGCCCGAATGTGATGATAAAAGTACCAGGTACACAGGAAGGACTTCCCGCTATCCGGCAGCTGATCAGCGAAGGCGTAAATATCAACGTAACGTTGTTATTCGGTTTAGATCGGTATCGAAAAGTAACCGAAGCCTATCTATCGGGACTGGAAGACCGTCTGGAACAAAGTAAGCCTATTAATAATATCGCATCGGTCGCCAGCTTTTTCCTAAGCCGGATTGATGTCATGGTTGATCCCATGTTTGAAGATATCATGCAGAATGGTTCTGATGAAAATGCGAAAATGGCTGAAAAGCTGCACGGTCAGGTCGCTATTGCCAGTGCCAAACAGGCTTATCAAATTTTTAAAGATGAATTCGCTAAAGATCGCTTTAAAAAACTCAATAAAAAAGGGGCAAACGTTCAGCGTCTTTTATGGGCAAGTACCAGCACCAAAAATCCGGATTATAGCGATGTGAAATACGTCGAGGCGTTGATTGGTCCTCAAACGGTGAATACCATTCCGATGGAAACACTCGATGCCTACCGGGATCACGGAAATCCTGAATTGAGCCTCGAAAAAGGACTCGAAGATGCAGTAGAAGCGTTCAAAATGCTTCATAAACTGAATATCGATATTGATGATGTAACACAAAAATTGGAAGATGAAGGTGTTGATAAATTTATCAAACCTTTCGATCAGCTCATGGATACCTTACAGGAAAAATGTAATGTTGAGCCTGAAGTTTCGCTAAATAATATGGATCTGTCTATGGGATCTGTCGATGAAGCGGTACAATCCCAAATGGGAAAAATGCAGAATGATTCTTTTCTAAATAGATTCTGGGAAAAGGATCCAACCTTATGGAAAGAAGATAAATCCGATGCCGAAATCATTAAAAATGCGATGGGCTGGATTGATGTATCCGAACACATGATCAAAGCCATTCCTCGTCTTGAACAATTCCGTAATGAAGTGAAAAAGGATGGAATCAGGCAAGTGGTACATATGGGAATGGGAGGAAGCAGTCTGGCCCCTTTGGTTTTTGCCGAAACATTATCTGTAGGTGAAAACGG
>DATFLI010000042.1:0-7299 GCA_035267805.1 Balneolaceae bacterium
AAAGTGCTACCGATAATGCCTGGGCAAGGTAAAGTGGAATCCCGATTGCACCGCCTGACTCAATACCCAGTGAACGGCTGATCATGTAATAGGCTCCGCCAATACGTACTCGCTGATCGGTAGCAATAGCAGCAATCGAAAGAGCAGTTAGAAACGTAATCGCAGTCGAAAGCGTCACTATCAGAAGTGTGCCGATTAAGCCGACATTACCGACAACCCATCCGAAACGCAGATACATGATTACGCCCAGGATAGTAAGGATTGAGGGCGTAAAAACCCCACCAAACGTCCCTAATCCCTGAGGTGATGAAGAAAGAACATATTCTTTTTCAGGCTTTGCCATAATATTTCAAATCGATTCAAAAATCTTTTCAGGTAAATAAAAAAACAGAAAGGCGACCTTTTTATAAGATTAAGCTCCTAATAAACAGTTTTTTTTAGAACTAAAAAACCGATTTCATTGCTAAATATGGGAAGAGATTACAAATCGTATGTTATAGGTTTGTCATCTTTAAAATCGAAAAGCGTAAGTTTACGCAGTTGGTACAAACCCGTCCAGAACGTGCGCAATGCCCGAATATAAGCTTGGCGGGCTTGATCTTTCTCATTCTGAGCGATAAAAAGATTGGTAATATCAATTTTCCCGATCAAATACCGATTTTGAGCCACTTGGTATCGGCGCTGTGCAATGGTATCGGCTTTGGCTGCAAGTAATACTTGTTGTCGAAGCTGCAGAAACTGGCTGACGTTATAATCAACCTGCTGCAAAAACTCCCGCCGCTGGTACTGGATATTATTCGCTACCTCGCGCTGCTGGTTCTTAGCCGCATTAATCTGTGCCCGCTCTTTACCCCAGTTAAAAATAGGCACGTTGAATCCTACATTGATAAATTGCTGATTTTTAGGATTCTTGTACAATCCTGATAATTGTTGAGATGTCTGATTCAAACCATAATTAATATTCAGTGTGGCATTAAATCTGGCTCCACTTTGGGCTTGTGCCAAATCCCGGTTTGCCTGAATTTCATTGAGTCGATAAGTCAGCGATTCACTATTATTTTTCAGCGCTAATTGTTTGGCCTTTTCTATATCCACCGAAATCTTAGGCAGCCGTTTGGGCTCTTTCAAATTAAGTTTGACATCTGTGGGATATCCCAAAAAAATCTTGAATTCATTCAACTGCCGATTATATTCGATCTGTGCGGATGTCAAGGCTGATTCGGCGTTCCGAAGTGCCAATTCCGTTTGTAAAAGATCGTTTTCTGCAATACTACCCACATTATAACGACCTTTTGAAATCTGGTAGATTGAATCGTTACGGGTCA
The DNA here is from genome assembly GCA_035267805.1 of Balneolaceae bacterium. Classification (GTDB taxonomy): domain Bacteria; phylum Bacteroidota; class Rhodothermia; order Balneolales; family Balneolaceae; genus Fodinibius. The sequence continues at coordinate 1,326 of DATFLI010000042.1, forward strand.
CATTAAACTTGGCATTCTGCAGATTGATCTTCGCCAAATAAACCCCAAAAAAACGTTGGGCCACCGTTAGAGAAATATCCTCCATATCCTCCACGTACTGTTTTTTGGCAATTTGGTATTGTAACGGTTCCGTTCTGTTGCGCCATTTTAAACTGTTGAATTGAAATAGAGGCTGACTCAGTCCCAAAACCAAAGGAGTACTTCTCCATAAGTAAGTATCTTCACCGAAAAAAATACCATCACGGGCTATCCCCGAAGAAAGAGATAACGTACCACCGGTAGGTAAAATATTCTGATCTATTGCCATCTGAACAGAAGTTTCGGATTGTGTCTGGTAAAAATAATTGGTCTTACCATTAACGTAATCCTTTGTAAACGTACGGCCATAGTTAGGAGCTTCACCCGAAAAGGAGAGACTTGGCAATAGATCTGCCTGGAACGACTTATACTGCCATTTACTGGAAATAAGCGCATAACGTGCCGCCTTGGCAACAGAACTCTGATCTTGGGCAATATTAATGCACTGATCCAAACTTAGCGTACCCAAATCTTGTGCATTTTGGGATTGAGCTGCCGCCTCCCCATAAAATGCAGCTGTAAATAGGATGACGAAAAATATTCTGCAGATGTGTTTATTCATGTCGTAAAGCATGGACTGGGTCTTGTTTTGCCGCTCTTTGAGCGGGGAAATAGCCAAAAACTACACCAATAGCCATGGCTACTCCAAACGAAATTATTATTGAGGTAAGGGTTACGATCGTGGCAATACCGGCGGTGAGTTCAATAACATAACTGAGGGCAATACCAAGGATAATTCCAATCACACCTCCGGTGATACTGATAGCTAATGCTTCGGTCAAAAACTGAAGCTGAATATCTCTGCGATGGGCCCCGACAGCACGCCGGACACCAATTTCACGATAACGTTCGACTACCGAAGCCAACATAATATTCATGATTCCAATACCCCCGACAATCAGCGAGATGGAAGCGATGGATGAGAGTACAATATTAAAAATTTCCTGCGTGCGGCGCTGTTGCTTTAACAGCATTTCGGGGACAACAACTTCAAAATCGACTACCCCGTTATGGCGACGCTTTAACATCCGCCGGAGAATATCGGCAATCGGCACACTGTATTTTGAATCACTGACATGTACAATTAGCTTATCCACCTGGTGGTAATTCGGTTGCTGACTTTGATTATCCGAATTGTCATCGTTGTTATTTTGATTACGCTGGGCTGCTGCTTTTTGAATCTCCTGGCTGGTCACCAATGCCCGATTCTTATATCGCAATAATGCCGTCGTCGCCGGCAAATAAACATCCAAATTATAATTCCGAATGCCCAGATTCTGAATATTATCTGTGCTTAAATCACGCTCTTTTAACACGCCAACCACCGTTAACCATACATCTCCGGCCTTAATCTCTTTTCCTATCGGATTCTGTCCTGCAAAGAATTTCGCCTTGATTTCTGATCCGATTACACAAACCGGTTCTGCATTTTTAATCTGCAACGGGGTAAAGGGTGAGCCCTGGGCTACTTCAAAATTGTTGATGTCCAGATAATCCTTATTGACCCCAACCAGCTTTCCCGTCCGCAATCGTCCTTCTCTGATGAAGGATGTCTCATAAACAATTTCAGGGCTCTCTGATGTCACATGCGGTATTTTATTTCGGATACTTTTCATATCCTCCAAGGTGAGACCGGGGGAATATTTGTTTTGCTGCTGTTTTATGGCTGCCTGATCGGAAACATTCTCATCCATCTGTTTAATGACCGGCTCAACAATCACATTATTCGTCCCCAAAAGTTTCATCTGGTTCAGCACCTCTTCTTGGGCACCGCGTCCTATGGCAAGCATGGCTATCACTGAAGCAACACCAAATATTATACCGAGCGATGTCAAAAATGACCGCATCGTATTTTGGCGGATCGCCTCGAGGGCAATATCCAAATTATACAGAATAATTTGTAGCAAAATGAGGGCTCTTACATGGATTAAATTTTAAAAGAATAGCTACTGGCTATCATTATTACGTCGGGACCTACCTGAATTATTTCGATCAAACTTGTTTCTCCGGTTCGAGAGGTCAGTTTTTGGGTTTTGATCCGGCTTCTCCCGGGGCTGTTCCTCCAACTTCTCTTTTTGGTACTTCTTAAGCACATCCTCTGCCAGATATTTTTTACGGATCCCCGCAGTATCTTCAGGCGTCGACAGGTAAAGCCGATCATTGGGAGAAACTCCCGCGTGAATGATCACATCATTATCATTCATCAATCCTAAAATCACCTGCTGCATTACAGGCTCCAACCCATCCCTCTTAAATACAAAATTGAGTGAATCTTGCGTATGAATCGTTTCCAAAGGCACAAAAAGCGCACTATCTACCGAACTCACATGAATGGTATTACTCGTCGTCATCGCCGGCCGCAGGGTTGAGTCGGACTGATTTACCTGTATAGTCACCTGAAATACTTTAGAATCAGAATTAGGTCGTTGTTCACCGATATTAGCAACATCCGTTACCATACCGGTTAACTTTTTATCAGGCATGGCATCCAGTCCAATATCAACCTTTTGACCTACCCTTACATTTTGGATATCAACTTCGTTGACGTAGGTCTCGGAGTTCATCACGCTAAAGTCGGGCAGCTCTGCCACCACAGGATCCCACGCACTAATTGAACTTCCCTCGGTAACCTTCGAGCCATCCCTGTGACGCCTGTAAATGACCATGCCATTTTCAGGAGCATATATCGTAAACTTCTTCATGACGTCTTTAATATGCTGAATCTTTCTTTGCTCCTGTTTCAGGTCGGTTTCAATTTTTTTAAGATTTACTTCGGCCTGACGAACCTGGGTTTTATAGTTCTTCTGTGCCTGCTCGAGTGCGCGTTGCGCTTTTTGATAATCTATTTTAACCTGACGCTGGGTAGCAGGAGATTCATACTTTGACTGTTCAACCTTAATTTGGGCTTCCTGCAAGGAATACTTGAGATTTACCAAATTATCTCGCGCCTTTGACAAGGTAAGTGTACTGTCCAACTGGGCACTTTCATATTTAGATTGAACTTCCTGAAGATCAAGCTGGGCATCTTGTAGTGAGCTTGAAATTTCAGAACGATCAAGCTGGGCAACAAAATCTCCTTTCTTTACAACGGTACCTTCAGGAATCAGGCGCTGAATCGGAACATTAAAGATCCGGAAATCGCGAATGCCTTCCGGCCCGCGAATGCTGGTTGAACTTTTAGCACGGAGCTCCCCCGTGGTGGTCACATTCACACTGAAAGTTCCGGTTTCCGGGGTTGTATAAATCGCAGTCGACTCACTGGAATCGCTGCCGAATGCAAGCCAGAATACAATAAGAATCACAAAACCGCCTGCCCAATAGAGATACTTTTTATTTTGTAAAAAATTCATGTTAGTAAGTAGTCAATTTTAATAAACAACTGCGATGAAGACGATCGGCATGTTAGCTGGATGAATTTCCCGGCTTTGATCAACAATGATGTAACTACCAACGACCTCTCAATTATTATGATAGTAGTATTAATATAGAATACGCATGGTATTACGAAAAAGAAACCCTCTTGGTACAGTACAAATGTATTTTTGAAAAACTTTTACAACTATTGTGATCGTGAAGAAGGGCGCAAATTGCTGATCTTTACGAATCGATAACCGTATTATCCACCATTCCGGTCTCTAAATCATATTTTGTGGCATATTCTGTTTCATCGATGATTGTTTTGGGATTGTTGTTCTCATCCACAATCACCACTTTCGGTTTAAAATTTTTAGCCTCCTTCGGAGTCATCTCAGCATACGAAATAACAATAATGCGATCCCCGATCTGGGTCAAACGGGCTGCCGCCCCATTCAGGCAACAAACACGAGAACCGGAATCCCCCGGAATCGTATACGTTTCCAATCGAGAACCATTGGTAATATTGACGACCTGTACTTTTTCATAGGGAAGGATACCGGCCTTATCCAGCAGTTCCCGATCAATAGTAATACTTCCCTCATAATGAAGATTGGCTTCGGTAACCTTCATTTGATGTAACTTCGATTTGAACATCGTCAATTTCATAGTCGCTAATCAGTTTCAATAATGATATTATCAATTAATCGGGTCTCACCTAAATAAACGGCGCCGGCCAAAATATATTTGCTGCCTTCATTGGCGTCTGCTACCGGTTTCATCTTATCGAATGAAAACAAGTTAAGATAATCAATTTTAAAACCTTTTGCCTCTAGTTCGCTCTTTTGGTGATCCAGGAGCAAATCGACATTTTGAGCGCCCCCCGCAATTTGCTTCTTCACGTAACGAAGAGACCGGTATAAACCGGGAGCCAATTTCCGCTGCTCATCATCCAGGTACTTATTTCGGCTGCTAAGTGCCAATCCGTCATTGGCCCGTTTGATAGGGCCCATTAACAAATTAACTTCATGATTAAATTCCTTAACCATTTGCTGTAGGATGCGAAACTGTTGAATATCCTTTTGACCAAAGACGGCCACATCCGGGCGGATGATGTTAAACAGCTTGTTTACTACGGTCACAATCCCTTCGAAAAAGCCGGGACGCGAACCGCCATCCATATGCTCGTTAATTTCGTCAATCTCGATCCGCAAAAATTGATTAGCGGGATACATAATTTTATCCGTCGGCGCAAAGACAAGGCTTACGCCCTCCATCTTACATTTTTCAATATCCTCTTCCAGTTCCCGGGGATACTCATCAAAATCCTCATTGGGACCAAATTGCTTGGGATTAACATAAATGGAAGCTACAACTTCATCCACATATTCCTGCTCCAGTCGAAAAAGCGACAAATGTCCTTCGTGAAGAGCCCCCATCGTCGGTACAAAACCGATCGTTTTTCCCTCTTGCTTAAGGGCCTTAACCTTCTCTCGAATTTCAGAAATATTTTTTATCGCTTTCATAATCGATAAGAAAAAAAGTAGGGGTTTATCGTAATAAACCCCTACTTAACAAATATTATAATTTGTTGTAAGCTTATACTTCCCGATTGGGATCAAAATCTTCCAGCAGTTGTTTCACGCGATTCAGAAAAGCTCCGCCATGGGCGCCATCAATAATGCGATGATCATAGCTCATGGAGAGATACATCATATGGCGAATCGCAATGACATCGCCCTCCGGAGTTTCGCGAACAACCGGGCGTTTTTCGATGACACCCGTTCCAAGAATAGCCACTTGCGGTTGGTTGATGATGGGAGTTCCCATCAGGTTGCCAACACTGCCGTAATTTGTAAGCGTAATAGTACCGCCCACCAAGTCATCGGGATTTAAATTCTTGTTTCGTGCTTTTTGGGCCAGCCCGTTAACCGCTTTTGCCAGGCCAACAAGATTCTTTTCCTGCGCCTGCTTAATCACCGGGACAATCAGCCCGCCTTTGCCGCCTTCGCCCAGCGCTACAGCCAGACCGAAATTGATATCCCGCTTAACCAATATCTGATCATTTTCAGTATCCACCGAACTATTGATCAGCGGAAACTCCCGCATGGCTTGAATGATCTTTTCTATAAACAGCGGTGTAAATGTCAGCTTAACGCCTGCCCGCTCTTGAAACTTAGCTTTATTGGCTTCACGCCATTTAACAAGCTTGGTTACATCCACTTCCGAGAAGGTGGTAACATGCGCCGAGGTCTGCTTGGACCGAACCATGTGCTCGGCAATCATCTTGCGCATGCGATCCATTTTAATGGTTTCCACATTTTCGGATGGGCGCTGAATATCGAGCTCACCGGCCGAAATTGATCGCTGCTCACCTTGTGCAGGTGCTTGCTGTTGTGTGGCAGGCTTGCTAAGTCCACCGGAAGGTTGTTGCCGAGTTTGAGCAGCCGGTTGTGGGGCCTGTTGGGTTTTGCCGGCTTTGCGATCTTCCAAATAACTCATAATATCATTCTTGGAAACACGTCCCCCCTGACCGGATCCC
>DATFLI010000043.1:0-4322 GCA_035267805.1 Balneolaceae bacterium
CGATTTGAGCATCGGCGAATAGATCGTAAAGAATACACGGAACCGGTCGATCTTGGAAGCATGAGGAATGGGCCCCATCCGATGGTCACCCGTGATGATAAAGATTGTATGATCGTATTCCGGGCGCTTTTTATAGTTTTGGATAAATTTCCTTATCGCATCATCGGAGTACAATAAACTCGCGAATATCTTTTTATAGTTTGTGAAAATTTCTTTCTTCTGATCATCAACTTTCATGTGTGCCAGCCGATGGTCAACGCGCTGCAGATATTCTTTTTCGTTTGGGATTATAAAAGGCTCATGCGTATTCAGGGTAAAATACATATCTACCCGCGGTTGCCTGTTCCCGCGTTGATCCAATTTTTTAAGCGATTCCTCAAATAAGGCCTTGTCCCCGTATCCCCAGGTAAAACCCCCTTTGATCGAATCCATTTTCTTGTAGGTGGAGTCAAAATCCGACTCGTCCATAATGTAATCGATCTGCTGGCGCTCCAGAAACACATCAATATTATCAAAGTGGCTGTTATATCCGCAAAAATAATCAGATTGATAGCCATTTTTATTTAGCAGACTGATGAGGGTCCGGTGTTCGGGCATGTCGGCACCGAGTTCCATAAATCCTTTCTGAGCAAAAGGCAGCGATCCAAGGATGGTAGGATGCAATCCAAACGAACGTCCTGAGCCGCTAAGTACATTTTTAAACCAAAGTCCTTTCTGTGAAAGGGAATCCAAAAAAGGAGTAAATCCTCCGTATTGGGCCCCGGGGCCGGCAAAAGCACGTCCCAACCCCTCTACAATGATAAAAACAATATTGGGCTTTTGGTCGGACTTTTTGAAATACGGTCCCAACACATCTTTATAATTTGATGTTTTGAGCAGTGGATATTCTTTGCCCTGCCACTTTTGCCGGGTTTGAGCAGCTTCCGATACTTCTGATGCCATACTCGAAAGCAATATTTCGGCCTTGTTTGCAGTAATATAATATCTAATCTCTTTTTGATAATTCGCCTCCGAGGGATTGATAATCCAAAATGCGATAGCAAGAACGGACAATGCTCCAATTATTTTGAATGAATGTTTACTACCGACTTCCCAGCGGTTGAATTGCCATATCCCCCATCCGAAAACGACCAGAAAAAACACAAAAGGAAAAATGACCCCAAATGATGGAGAGATGGCAGTTGCAATAGTATCTGAAAGCTCGGTACCGGTATAACCGAAGATATTGCGTCCGGCGGGCAACAAGGTGTAGGCAAAATACTCAGACACGCTGATATAGCTGATGAGCAAGAAAATTCCCATCAGTAAAAAGATATAGCGATCGACTTTATTATGTATGAAGGAAAGTAAGGTGCAAACAAGCAACAATATGAAGACGATCATTGACGCAAACGTAATATCAACCAGTAACCCGTTGATAAACCAGAGCGCTGCTCCATTCGGAAGAACGTGATTGGTGTACGCCATAATGATTTCGTAGCCACGTACTAATAACAGTACGCAAAATAAGGCAATCCCTTCAGGCAGGAGTTCTGAAAACTTTTTAATAAATAATGATATCCAAGTTTGTTGTTCGGTCATTAGTGACCAAGTATAGCAGATTTTTTGTTTTTTCACACAATTGTGCGTTGCGCCCATGCTGTAGAGTACAAAGTATTAAGCATGGGCATATAATATTCCGCGTCATTTCGAACTAAAATAGGCTTCGGTTTATTATTTTGGAGCAGAACTCCTGCCGGATCAATCCCCATTCGAAAACAGGGACCCTTCCAAAAATTACTTTATTTCGTCTTTTTATTTTTAGGCTCACACAGATATATTCCATGCTTTAACTGGCAACAATAAAATATTTACGACAGATCTTAACGTATGCTCAATGAACCGTCATTTGTACCACAAAAAGTTGGATGGATCGAGGTTATTTGTGGTGGAATGTTTAGCGGTAAGACGGAAGAACTTATTCGCCGAGCCAAACGTGCTCATATTGCCGGACAAAAAGTAGTGGTTGTAAAACCCAAGGTGGATAATCGTTATAGCGAAGAGGATATCGTATCCCATAATGAAAATGCGTTGCCCAGCCTGGTGGTCGACACGGCAGATCAGATCGTCCTACTTACCGGCGAAGCCCAGGTAGTATGTATTGATGAAGCACAATTCTTCGACCGGCAGCTTATGAATGTGACAAATACACTTGCCAATGACGGCAAAAGGGTTATTGTGGCCGGTCTGGATATGGATTTCGAGGGCAAGCCTTTTGAGCCGATGCCCCAGATGCTGGCCATAGCAGAATATATTACCAAGCTCCATGCCATTTGCTCTGAAAGCGGTACCATGGCTCATTATTCCCAGCGTGTAGTCGAGAGCCAGGATCGCGTACTCGTGGGCGAAGCAGAAGCTTATGAGCCCCGTGCCCGTCATTGTTTTCGACCGCCGATAGACAAACGTCGAGGTCGCCCCATCCCTCCTTTACATAAAAGAAATACTCAAACAGAAGAAAACGAATAAATCATGATTGGCATACTTCGAGGTATTATCGGCATGGCGGCAATTGTCGGCATTGCATACGCTTTTAGTCAGAACAAAAAAGATATTAACTGGCGACTAGTAGCGATTGGACTGGGGATTCAATTTGTATTGGCTATTTTCATTCTTAAAGGTTCTGCCATGGCTGATTTCTGGAGTCCGTTGGGCTGGCCGAAAGCATTTTTCAGCTGGGTTTCATCCTTTTTTGTAATCGTCCTGAATTTTACCACCGAAGGTGCCAAATTCGTTTTTGGAGATTTGGCCAAAAGTCCGGGCACGGAAAACAGTATGGGCAGCTTCTTTGCATTTCAGGTGCTCCCGACAATCGTTTTCTTTGCCTCCCTTACTTCTATTTTGTATCACTACGGCATCATGCAGAAAATTGTGGAATTTATGGCCAAAGGGATGCAGAAGCTTATGGGTACTTCCGGGGCCGAGTCGTTATCGGTAATTTCAAATATATTTGTGGGACAGACTGAGGCCCCGCTGGTTGTTGAACCTTATATCAAAGATATGACCAAGTCGGAAATACTTGCGGTTATGACGGGCGGGATGGCCACAATTGCCGGAGGTGTGATGGCGGCCTATGTACAGATGCTGGGTCATTCTTACGCACAGGCGCACCACGTGGCGCTCGATACGGGACGCCTGATGTTTGCTCAACAGCTGCTGGGTGCCAGTCTGATGGCTGCTCCCGCCGCACTTGTGATTGCCAAGATTTTATATCCCGAGGTGGACGAACCGGTTACCAAAGGAGATGTGGATATTAAGATTGAAAAGAAAGACGCCAACGGCATTGATGCGGCTGCAAGCGGTGCTACCACGGGTCTTAAATTAGCTGCAAATGTTGGTGCTATGTTACTGGCATTCATAGCATTACTTGCGATGGGAAATTATTTTTTGGAGCATCTGGGCGGTATTACCGGAATTAATGCCATGATACCCAACGGAGGACTTAGAATTGAGAAATTATTAGGCTGGATTCTTTCACCTATTGCCTATGTTGTTGGCGTGCCCTGGAAAGATGCTATTAATCTCGGTTCCCTTTTAGGTACTAAAGTAGTGTTGAATGAGTTTGTTGCTTATACTAAGCTGTCAACTATGGTGAGTAATTCAGCCATATCCCCAAAAACAATCAGAATGGCTACTTTTGCACTTTGCGGATTTGCTAACTTCTCTTCCATTGCCATTCAGATTGGCGGTATTGGCGGTCTGGCTCCGAGCCGCAAGTCAGAGCTGGCAAAGTTCGGACTTAGAGCAGTATTAGCGGGGACACTTGCAAACTTGATGACCGCCACGATTGCCGGTATGTTATTTTAACTTATCATGAAACGTCTAAAGAATACATTCTTACTTGTTGGTTCCCTTGGGATTGCTCTTATGAGCTCTGCCTGTAAACAGCCTCCGCCCCATCATCCCCAAAATACCCTTGCACGGGTAGGTAACCACTACTTAACTGTCGAGAAGGCAAAAGAAGAGATACCGAATTTCATTTTTAAGCAGGACAGTGCCATTGCTTTGAAACGCTATCGGGATCAATGGATTCAAAATCAACTTGTCCTGGAAGAGGCAAATCGACTGGGATTAAGTCAAAAAGAGAATGTTCGCCGGAAGTTGCAACGAGCTCGCGAAGAAGTGTTGCGACAAGCCTTGAAAGAATATGTAATTGCATCCAAAAAAGAAGATACGACAATTTCTGATTCTGAAGCACGATCTTATTTTCAGGCACACAAAGAACAGTTTGCCTTGAATGAAAAATTTGTGAAATTTCGTCACATAAAGACCAAAACAATGAAGCA
>DATFLI010000044.1:0-4192 GCA_035267805.1 Balneolaceae bacterium
TTAAAGGAACAGGATCCGGAAATCTATCAGATTCTTGAAAAGGAGACCGACCGTCAGAATAATAATCTTGAATTGATCGCATCTGAAAATTTTGCTTCAAGAGCCGTTATTTCGGCAATGGGATCGGTTCTGACCAATAAATATGCGGAAGGATATCCGGGAAAACGGTACTACGGAGGGTGCGAAGTCGTGGACATCGCCGAAGATCTGGCACGTGACCGGGCCAAGAAACTTTTTAGTGCTGACTATGCAAATGTTCAGCCTCACTCCGGTGCCACAGCGAATGCAGCCGTTTATCTCACGTTTCTGAAACCTGGTGATACCTTTTTAGGCCTTGATTTAGCGCACGGCGGACACCTGACTCACGGTTCTCCGGTTAATTTTTCCGGTTTGAATTATAATGCCAAATTTTATGGCGTCAGTAAAGAAACCGGTCGCCTGGATATGGATCAGATCAGGGAGAAGGCGAAGAAAGTGAATCCCAAAATGATTTCTATCGGTGCATCGGCTTATCCCCGGGATTTTGATTATGAAGCTTTTCGCAGCATCGCTGACGAAGTTGGAGCTTTTCTCTGGATGGATATGGCACACACTGCCGGACTCATCGCCACGGACTTATTGAATGACCCGCTTCCCCACTGTCATGTGGTTTCCACTACAACACATAAAACGTTACGTGGCCCAAGAGGTGGTATGATTCTTATCGGTAAAGATGGAGAAAATACCATTGGTAAAGTAGCACGTAAATCCGGACGGGTTAAAAATTGGAGTGAACTGGTAAATTCGGCTGTTTTTCCTGGAACACAAGGCGGTCCGTTGATGCACGTAATTGCTGCCAAAGCCGTTGCTTTTGGCGAAGCATTACAACCCGAATTTAAAACGTATCAGCAGCAAATACTTGACAATGCACAAACCATGGCTGCTGAATTCATGAAAATGGGATACAACCTGGTAAGTGGCGGAACCGATAATCATTTAATGCTTATCGATCTCAGAAACAAAGAGTTGACAGGTAAAATTGCTGAAGAAGCCTTAGGCCGGGCAAAAATCACCGTAAATAAAAACATGGTTCCTTTCGATACGGAAAGTCCATTCGTGACTTCAGGTATTCGCATCGGAACTCCGGCAATGACGACACGTGGACTTGGCACAGAAGAATTTAAGCATATTGCCAAACTCATCGATCAGGTACTGCAAGATCCTGAAAATGAATCGGTCCTGAAGAAAGTTTCCGATGAAGTTCTTGATATTTGTGCACAATTTCCGTTGTATGACTTTGTAACGGTTTAAAATAATTTATCTCAACACCTTTATTTTAATTCCGTATCTTATTCCTATTCTTTTAACCGGTGTAATAGCGTACAACCTTTTTAAATGTTGTACGTTATTATAACCTGAATTTCCTGGAAAACAGGTTTATCCAAAATTTTGTTTAAGAGTTACTTATGGGCTTTAACTTTGCTCAAAAACGACAAATAATGAAAGGGGATCCCCCGAAGGCCGAACCTTCCAAAAATGATGCGGAAATGCCATTTCTGGATCACCTGGAGGAATTTCGCTGGAGAATTATTAAGGGATTGATCGGTCTCGTGATCGGCATCTTACTTGCCCTTATTTTTTCCAATTTTGTAATCAGTAAAGTTCTTCTGGGTCCCACCCACAAAGATTTTTTCATATATAAACTTCTGCATATCCATGCGGTTGATGTCATTCTGCAAAGCCGGAAACTTCCGGGACAGTTTTTCACCTATTGGGGAACATTGATCGTAATGGGAGCTATTGCCGGTGCGCCCATTTTCTTCTACCAATTTTATGCTTTTATACAACCGGCATTGGGAGCGCATGGTAAAAAGAGAACACGGGGAATTGTATTTTTTATTTCCTTGCTTTTTATTATCGGCGTTTCTTTTGGGTATCTGATTCTCACGCCATTCGCATTGCAATTCTTTACACAATTCAAAATATCAAATGTCGTCCAAAACTTTTTTGATATAAATGAATATTTCAGTTCCCTGGCCATGTGGATTCTGGCCTGTGGTATTCTGTTTCAGCTTCCGATGGTCACTTACTTTTTAACCAAGATCGGACTGCTGACGCCTACATTTTTAAAGCAATATCGTCGACATGCGATTGTTGTTTGTTTTGTATTAGGCGCTGCACTTACGCCTCCTGATCCCCTATCTCAAGCTCTTGTTGCCATTCCTCTGATTTTTCTATATCAAGTCGGTGTCTGGATAAGTAAAGTAACATATCGCCGCAGACAAAAAGAGATTTTTGGTGAGGAAGAACCAACTACTGAAAGTTGATCATTCGAATTAATGTACATTTAAACGGGCAGTATTCTATTGAATATCTGCCTGTTTTCTTTAATCATACAAAAACTGTTATAATTCATGGCTTCCGAAAAATTTACGAATCACCTGATTCATGAGACATCACCTTACCTGCTTCAACATGCTCATAACCCTGTTGATTGGTATCCTTGGGGTGAGGAAGCATTGAACAGAGCTCGGGAAGAAAATAAAATGATTTTCCTGAGCATCGGCTATTCCAGTTGTCATTGGTGCCATGTCATGGCTCACGAATCGTTTGAAAATGAAGAAATCGCCAGTTTTCTGAACGAGCATTTTATCAACATAAAAGTGGATCGTGAAGAGCGTCCCGATTTGGATGCCATTTATATGGAAGCTTTACAATTTATGTCGGGACAGGGCGGCTGGCCGTTGAATGTGTGGTTGACCCCCGATCAAATGCCCATTTTCGGAGGAACCTACTTCCCGGTAGAATCCGCTTATAACCGGCCGGGATTTCTTACGGTTCTGAGACGCTTGGTTGAATTATATGAACAGGAACCCGATCAAATTTACGAACGTGTTAATTATCTTAAAGATGCGCTACAAGCTGATCTTTACGACCATCTTGAAGCGTCTACCCTTACCGATGATTTATTGAAACACGCTTATAATGCCTACAAAGAAAATTACGATTTTAAAGAAGGTGGTTTTTCAGGAGCTCCTAAGTTTCCAGCTTCCATGGGGATAGAATTCCTTCTGCGTTATTATTCAGTGACACAAAATACGGATGCCCGCAACATGGCTCTCAACACGCTACGCAGCATGGTTTTGGGTGGTATCTATGATCAAGTCGGCGGCGGAATTCATCGATATAGTACCGATAGTCAATGGTTCGTTCCTCATTTCGAAAAAATGCTCTACGATAACGGCCTGTTGCTATCAGCTTTATGTGACGGATTTCAGGTTAATCATGAGTCTGCATTTAAAAACGCTCTAACAATGACTATTGAGTTCCTTAAAAGAGATATGTTGCATCCCGATGGAGGATTTTATTCTGCATTGGATGCTGATAGTGAAGGTGAAGAAGGTCGCTATTACGTCTGGACTCATGAGCAAATAAAAAAACTATTGACGGATGAGGAATGGAATGTAATATCCGAACATTTTCAGATTACGAACGAACCGCTATGGGATGGGAACATCATTCTTCACGTTGTAAAATCACCGGATAAATCGGCCCAAACGTTAGGAATGACGATTGAAAAATTTGAAAAACTTAAACAATCCGCTCTCGGTAAGCTTTTAAAAGAACGGTCAAACCGCATCCCGCCCGGCAAAGATGAAAAAATTATCACATCCTGGAATGCACTGGTATTAAAAGGATTATGCAAAGCATACAAATGTTTTGGTATAGAGGAATGGAAACAACTCGCTGTTAATAACGGAGAGTTCCTACTAAGTAAACTTTATAAAGATGGAATCTTATACCGGTCATTTAACAGAGATCAGGCCCGTCATTTGGGATATTTAGATGATTATGCTCTTTTCTCTGAGGCCTTAACGTATCTGTTTGAGATTACGGGTAGCGAAAAATATCTACAGATCTCAATGAAACTCGCTCAGGACATCAGAGAACGATTTTACGATGCTTCCAAACAGGCTTTCGATTATGTTACGAAAGATCACGAACAACTCATCTCCAATCCACGTCAGACTTTTGATAATGCAATTCCAAGTGGAACCTCAGCTTCTATAGCGGCATTTATCAGGGTCGGACATCTGAGCGGTGAGCTCGATTATATTAGCCTTGCGCAAAATTCACTGGAGCGATTGGCTAAAACGATGGCTGAACATGCCACGGCTTTTGGTTACAATCTGCAAAATATGGTTCAGCTTTT
>DATFLI010000045.1:0-11508 GCA_035267805.1 Balneolaceae bacterium
GTGCGTTCGCCAACGATGTGAACAATTGGGGTGGCGGGTATATTATTGTGGGAGTTGCCGAAAAAAATGGCCGTCCCGTCTTACCACCGACCGGGTTGGATCCCAATACGATTGATGATATCCAGAAAAAGCTGCTGGAAATTTCTCATAAAATTCAGCCCAACTACATGCCCATTGTACAGCCTTATGTGAAAGATGGGAAGCATATATTGGTGGCTTATGCCCCCGCCGGAGATGTAAGGCCTTACTCAGCACCCGAGGGCTTGGGCAAGAAAAGCAGTAAGAACCGAAATTACTACATCCGCAAAAGTTCGAATACCGTAGCGGCACGAGGCGAATCTTTAAGGCAGCTTCAGGCCTTAGCAGCACGCATTCCCTTTGATGACCGGATCAATCACGAAGCCGAACTCAATGACCTGAATCTTGGGGTAATACGTGAGTTTCTACAAGATATTGGCAGTGAGTTATATGAAGAAAGTGCATCTATGCCTTTCGAAGATCTTTGCCGACAAATGGCCATTGCCAAAGGTCCCGATGAAGCGCTAAAGCCCATCAATGCCGGACTAATGTTTTTCTGCAAGGAGCCGCATCGCTTTTTCAAACGAGCGTGGATTGAGGTTGTGCTTAGAACGGATGAAGCCGGGACCGAATTTACGGAGAAGTATTTCAAAGGTCCGCTTCACAAGCAGCTTCAGGATGCCCTGGGCTTTATCAAGTCGAATATTATCGAAGAAAAGACGCAGAAAATTGAAGGTCAGGCCGAAGCCCGGCGATTCGTAAACTATCCGTTTGAAGCGGTGGAAGAAGCCCTTGCCAATGCGGTGTATCATAAAAGCTATGAGTTAGGCAGTCCCATTGAAGTGCAGATATGGCCGAATCGCATGGAGATTCTCAGTTATCCCGGCCCGGTACCTCCTGTCGATGCTAAGATACTGGAGGAACATCGCCGGATTGTAGCACGGGACTACCGGAACCGCAGAGTTGGAGATTTTCTTAAAGAACTGCATCTGACCGAAGGCCGTGGTACCGGTATCCCTATCATCTATGACGTGATGGAAAAGAACGGTTCCCCGGAACCAGACTTTAAAACGGATGAAGCCTGTACGTACTTCTTAACCGTGCTTTATTCGCACCCTGAACTGATTTTAGGTCAAAGTGACCAAGATAGTGACCAAGCTACTGACCAAGATGGTGACCAAGCTACTGACCAAGAATTGAAGGTGTTAGAACTCTGTAGACAACCGCATTCTCGAAAGGAAATATTAGAGGAGCTGGGTTTAAGTAATCACCAATACAATTATCAGCGCCATATTGAACCACTGTTAGAACGGAATTGGCTGGAATTAACTGTGCCGGATAAACCTAAAAGCCCCAATCAAAAGTATAAAACGACCAAGAAGGGACTGAATGCCCTTCAAAGCTCGAAAAACAGTTGATATGATAGAAACCTGGTTTAAAGAAGACATTCAAAAAGCATTTGATCAATCCGGTGATCGGTTTGTAGTCTGTGATCCCAATAGACTGGGCAAATACCTGCTGAAAAGCCTTCCGTCAAACTGGAAGGCATATGAAGCATCAACTGAGATAGAAGAGCTGAAGGCCAAGTATGAGATTGAAAAATTAGCAAAGGGTGAAAAGGTCGTTATTTATTCCACTATTCCTGCTGATGAGCTCACCTTTTTAATGGAGTATGCGCAAATTAACGGGTATTTGGACTTGGCACAGTTCCATCACTACATCAAGAAAAAAGTGCATCAAAAAATTGGGCTAAATCTTGATCTGGGAAAAGACGAATTGCTGACGGCAGCTAAAGTCTCTGTTGGGAATAAGAAAGATTACTGGCTGAATTTGAGCCGAAAAGGATCGGGAGAAATCTTCGATCTTTCGACTATGCTGGTCGAATTTCTGGATAGTCCGAAGGCGTATGTGAGTGATATGGACCCGGAGGTAAAAGAAGCATTTTTGGAAAAGGTTCAGAAAGCAATTGGCCAGCAACCCATGTCGAAGCCTGCAGAAACGGTCGCCGAAGAGACGGTTCGGTTTATGCTCAACGGCTTGGCGAATCATAACATTGATGACCTGATGCTGGATGTTTACCGGCAATGGATCGACAGTACGACCTATCGAAAATCATTCAACAGGTATTTAGACCATTTTTCGCAGAAAGAGATTGCAAATATTTGGTCAGTGCACCCGGATCATCCGTTTGAAAAGGTGGACAGAGAGCAGCTCAGGCAAATCGTGTCGAATTTGGGAGATGAGGATTTGGTCAAAGAAAAAATTCCTTATATCAAACGAAGAGCTAAGAACCAATATGCCCATCTATGTGGAATAGACTGGTGGTCAAGTGTACTTGGGGTTATCAAATTCGATTATTCTGGAATTAAGACCATCAACTCATTTGAAGAGGCTAAAGCATACTACACGCAAACTTTCTATAAGTTAGATCGTTCAGTTCGGAACCTTTATGCAGAATTCCTGCACGATGAGGAGTTGATGCAGCCGTTGCAAGAACGCTACACCTCTATGGTCAACGAGTTGTTGGACAAATGGTTTAGCCATTTTGAGGGCTATGAAGAAGAGCAAACAGGGCTTTTCAAACAGTTGATTGAGAAACATTCAGAATCGCTGGCTATTATCGTTGGAGATGGCATTACCTATGAAATTGCAGAGGAAATCGTAGCAAGTGTAGATCACAAGCTGAAGGTCGAAAAGGATACGATGTTGGCTGACCTACCCTCAGTGACCGACAATAATATGAGTAGAATGTATATGTCGGACGGCAGCTGGACCAATCAAAAGGCCAAACGTGAAGAGTTTCTCAAAAAGGAATTCTCAGATAAGCGAATCACCTTCGTTGATCTTGAGCATATCAATCACTCTATATCAGATTTTGATGTGGTTATTTGCAGTTACAAGGATATTGATGATATCGGTGAGAAGATGCAGCAAAAAGCCCTGAAGTATCTGAATACAATTAAAGATACGCTTGCAGAAAAGATTGTGGAATTGGAGAAACTGGGTTTCCAAAACATCTACCTGGTATCGGATCACGGCTTTGTTTTAACCGGCATCTTAAAAGAATCTGACAAGATCGAATATAGTGCGAGTGGTGACTTTTCTAAAGCAGAACGGTATATGGCCCTGAAAGAAAAGCCACAGTTGCCGAATAGTCTCTTTTGTATTGAGAAATCCTATTTGGAATACGACCACTTGGTGGTATCCAGGAATTTGCGATCATTCAAAACAACCGGGGTTTATGGCTTTGCTCATGGTGGAGCTTCCCCACAAGAATTGCTTGTACCCTGCTTCAAGTTTACAAGTAATACCACGGTTGAAAAGTTGAAGATTGAGATTGCTAACAAAGCAGATCTCGACCAGGTTGAAGGCGAATATTTTGAGATTAAGTTACAAACGCCAAAAGGCGGGCAGGATCTGTTTTCACTCGAAAGAAAATGCAGAGTTCTCATATATGCTGGTGAGGAAGAAATTGCTTCCAGTGATGTCATTCATCTGGAAGCCGGAGACTCTGCAAAGCGGGAATTTTCATTTGATGGGAATAAGGAAGTACAAGCCCATGTTATCGATGCTGAAACTAAAGAGCATCTTGATAAAGTAACGGTAACGAAATCATCGGGCCGGGATTTAGGCGGATTATTATAAACAAAATATTATGATCGCATTAGACAGTTTAGACGAAAAACTATTAGAACATTTTCGAGGCTTTGTAGTAAAGAAAGACCTTGTACGACGGGTTAAGGTTGGGGCGAACGTTCCGGTATTTGTGTTGGAATACCTGATTGCCAATTCTTGCTCTACCAACGATGAAGAGAAAATTAAAGAGGGAATGGAGAATGTGAAAAACATCCTTTCGCAGCATTATGTGAATCCTGAAGAGAGTGACCTGATCCATTCTAAAATCAGAGAAGCCGGCAGCTACAAGATCATTGATAAAATCGAGGTTAAATTAGACGCCAAAAGAGATAAATACTGGGCTTATCTGCATAACAGTAACATCAAGGACGCTGTTATACGTGATTCGTTGGTTTTGGATCATGATAAAATGCTCATGGGGGGTATATGGGCCATCATGGATGTTGAATACGATCCCAATATTAAAGTGGGTAATACGATTTATCCCTTTGTAATCAGAGACATTAAACCGATACAACTTTCCTCATTTGATGTTTCAAAAGTAAAACATAAGCGTGAAGAATTTAGTAAACAAGAATGGGTAGATCTGCTGCTGCGAAGCAGTGGGTACGAACCGTCTTCTGAAGGAATGACTGATCGGGTTAAAATGCTACTATTATCCCGATTGATACCATTGGTAGAGTCCAATTTTAACCTCGTGGAACTCGGACCAAGGTCAACAGGTAAGTCTTTTGTCTACAAAGAACTCTCTCCCTATGCTATGCTGGTCTCTGGTGGACAGGGAACCGTTGCCAAACTGTTTGTTCACGGTACAACGGGGCGTGTCGGAGCGGTAGGCCAATGGGACACCATCTGTTTTGATGAAGCCACAGACAAGCTTTTCAAGGATAAAGACGCAATCCCATTGATGAAGGACTACCTAGAATCGGGTTCCTTTTCAAGAGCTGGATCCGGTGGGGAAATCACGGGTAACGCTTCGATTATATTAAACGGTAACATCAATCAACCGGTTGAAACCGTACTTCAAACTTCCCATTTATTTAGCCCTTTATCCGACGAAGTAAATAGCGATACCGCTTTTCTGGATCGTATCCATTTTTATCTGCCTGGTTGGGAAATGATTAAATTTAAGCCCTCTAATTTTACGTCCAACTTTGGATTCAGTACGGATTACTTCTCTGAGGTCCTCAAAGCCATGCGAAGAGTTAATCACACAGATGCATTGGATGAGTATTTCTCGCTGGGATCACATTTGCGGCAGCGGGATACCAAGCCGGTTAAAAAAGCGGTTTCCGGTTTTATAAAACTAATTCATCCTGATGGTAACTACACCAAAGAGGATATCCGGGAATATTTGACCATTGCTATTGAGATGCGTCGCAGAGTGAAGGAGCAACTGAAACGCATAGGTGGAATGGAGTTTTGGGATACCAATTTTTCATTCATTGATAAAGAAAATCAAGAAGAGACATTTGTTGGTCTACCTGAAGAAAAAGGATCGCATCTGATTGAAAACACTCCCCTAAAGCCTGGTGTTTGCTATACGTGTACAGGAGATGGTGAGAATTTTTCTTTGGTGAGACTAGAAGTGGTCACAACTGAAGGTAGTGGAAAATTAAATATATCTGGGACCTCAACTAAAGCTGTAAAAGAGGATATCAAGAACACCTATCAGTATATAAAGGCCAATGAGGGTAAGATTCTGAATGACCAGCATAGCCTTTTAAGTTTTGATGTACATGTTCAAGTATCGAGTTTATTGGGATCAAATATAGGAACCGGATTAGGATCGGCCAGTTATATTGCGCTACTATCAGCCTTATATAAAAAGAATTTAAAACCGGGGTTAGCTGTCCTTGGCAATATTTCTATCGGCGGAGCAATTCAACACTCAAACAACTTCAGCGACAAGGTGACGATGCTTTCTGAAAACGGTGCTAAGACGGTAATATCACCTATGGATAATCTGCAAGAATTGGCTACAATACCACAAAGCATTTTAGGATCAACTGATGTTCCTTTTTACTCAAACAGTCAGATGCTGATGCAGAAGGCTATATTGATAGATTAATACTCCCCAAAAAATCTCACAAAATGAACTATTATGAATTTAAGTTCAGAGTCTAAAATAGCACTGCCTTCATTAGGAACAGGAGATGGTTTACCTTTTTATACTATTGGAGAAACGCCTTTCGAAAAGTTGTCCAGAGTTTCAGATCATAGAAGAGCCACATGTTAAAAGTACTGGTTGGAAAAATATTTTTTTACTTTTCAATTAGCTTGTTCTGGGGGTAGGACCATAATTCTTCATAGAGCTGGTATCTCTCAGAGATATTTTCATTTATTTATTCAAACCAAATAAGACTAATAGTAAATTCATAAATATCTGAGTAAAAGCATTGTTCATGCATTTGATATTCAGGAGCTCCTTCTCTCAAGTAAAACCAATCTTCAATCTCTACCAGCTCAACCCCTGTATATTTACTCCCAGATTTTCTATAAAATTCTCCTGCAACGGTGGTTGGAGGTAGTTCACCCCCAACTTCAAATTTAAATTTCAGATATGGAAAATCATCGCTCTTGCAAAACCATTTAACTTGGTTTTCACTACTAAAAACAGCCAGTATCTCATGGGTGCCTATTTCTGCAAATCGAATAACAGCTGAGGTAAGACTTACTTGGAATTCATTTGAGATCTGTTTGATTATTTCAAATGAGAATTCTCTTCCTCCCGTAAAGTCCCGTAACCTTTTTCGAGGCATCAAGAGAGAAGCAGCAAATTTGTCGGCTTCCTTTTCAATTCGTTCTGAATGTATTAAGGATAAATTAGATGGGTGGGGAGATAATAAACCTCGTTTCAATCCCTGTCTGTGCGGTTCAATAAAATAATGTCCTAACTCATGAGCTAAGGTAAAACGTCCTCTTTTTGTAGTAGGCAAATTTCCCTTTGTCTCATTTAGATGGATATGAAACTGTGGTTGATCCCATACCAACATACCATCAAAATGATCTTCATAATCATCAATGTGAAGATTTAATTCTTCATCCTCTATGATTTTCAGAAGGTCTGTAGCGTTTCCTTCATGAAATTCTTCAGCAAGAGACTTAGTATGTTTGTAAATTAGTTGCTTAGTTTTCGGATTTATCTCCACCATTATTTTTATGATTCTGCTTTATCTTTTCCCTAATATGATCTGGCAGATTCTCAAATTTCCTGGCGGCCATTCTTAAATCTGAATATTCTTTGTTGTCATCTTTCTCAAACTGTATTTGGATCTTTTTGGGTTTTCTTGACCCTTCAATAATTGCGAATGGATCGATGGAAGTATTTTTAGTTTCTCTATTGACTTTCGGATAAAGCTTTTCAAAGCGAGATAGTTCTCGTTTATTCTTGGGAAAAAGGTATCCCGTAGAACGAAGCCATTCTATGATATTGTCTTGTGTGATATTGAATTTATTTTTACCCATTACTTATTGTCCTTTGTACTTCTTCAATTGCTTCACTTTTGTATACTCTTATAGTGTTTTGAGTTAGGTCTAAGCGTTCTCGTAATTCCTTCAATAGTTTTCTAGGAAGTTTTCTTCCCTCTTCTTGATGAATCATGTAAGTGAGATAAATAATTTTATGCTTTGGTGTTAATTTTTTCATTGCCTTATCTATAATATCCATTGCCTTTCTTAGCTCAGATAATTTTTCAGAACTGCTACCAGTATCCAGGTCATCAAATGAAGTGATAATTTGTTCTGATCCATCATAAGGATAGTCTTTATCTGAATATGCCTGCTTTAATTCATTTTCGGCAATTCTATATAGATATATTTTAAATGCCAGATCTACGTCAGAAACATTACTTTTTTCTATATCAAATGAATGGGTCTGCCAAAATTTTTTAAATGCTCTTTCTGCTATCTCAAAAGCATCTACATCGGAATATCCCCAGTTTCTACAGATAACAGTGCATTTCTCTAAGAGGTCGTTTTCAAATCGTTTTGTTAAAACGATAAACGCAGCCTTTGCTTCTTCCAGATAGTCTGGATCTTCTTTGAATTTGACAAACTCGATCAAATCCTCCGTGGTCTCATCTTTAAATTCTTCCCAATTCATGTACTCTCTTCATTATATATACCCAAAACCGTTAGTAACGCTTTTGGGTATTCTAAGTGAAAGCTCAACGTAAAATTTACGATTTATGAAATTATCGTTCAGGTATTATAAAACAAAAATATTAATAGTGACAATTTTGGCTTTGGCATTCGGTATTGATATAGGCTTTGAATTCATTCGGGGTTATCTACATCAGGGCGGTGAATTATTTCTTAGGGCTCCAACGAATACTGCAATAATTGCCAGCTTTTTAGTTTTCTACGATAAATACTTATGGAAATACCCAATACTTAATAAGCTCGTCAGAGTACCAAACCTAAATGGGAGATACACCGGCCACATCGAATACGAGAGAAATGGTGAGAAAAATAGAATGGATACAGTTGTGGAGGTTATTCAAACGGCATCTGAAATTCAGATAAATACTTATTTCAATAGTAAGAGCCATGAAAACACCTATTCGAAAAGTCTTGTCGAGGATATAAGGGCAGAAAATGGACACTACGTCATTTACTTCTTCTACTTTAATTCTGGCACGAACGTCAATGATTATCTGGATTGTCATGAGGGGGCAAATAAACTAAAGGTCCTTATGAATGGTAATGAACCCAGAAAATTAACCGGCAATTATTTTACAAACCGCCAAGAGCAAACAAGAGGCAAAATCGAAGTAAATTTTCAATCAACAGACCTAAAACACGAATTCTAAACAATATATAACCATGGCAAACTGCACTGATTTATTACACGAATTTGATTCTACAATAAGGTTAACCAAAGCTAGAAAAGCTAGTTTAATAACTTCCCGAAACGACCTCCGGAAAAAAATACGCAAGTATTTTTCTGAGGAAAGATCGGATGAAATTACTCCAAAATTTTCCAGTCAAGGTTCAATGGAGACAGATACTATTGTAAACCCGATACCTCGGGTAGAAGAGATCGATGGTGAAGAACAAACATTGTATAAGTACGATATTGATGATGGTATTTACTTTATCGGAGAGGAATCAGAAGAGGAAAGAAAAACTATTCAGACCTATCATAATTGGATCTGTCAAGCTGTAGATGGACATACTTCTCAAAAGCCAATAGATAAAAATACTTGTGTCCGAGTTGTTTTTGCTGATGGGCATCATATTGATTTGCCCATTTACTATAAAAAAGAAGGCACTCCGGAGCTTGCTCATAAGGCAGAAAGTTGGATTTATAGTGATCCGAAAGAATTTATTGAGTGGTTTGAGGAAGAGGTTGGCGACATTGAACAGCTTGTAAGGCTCATTAGGTACCTAAAAGCTTGGTGTGATTATCGAGAGTTTACTAATTCATCAATAAAGATGCCCAGTGGGTTTATTATGACAATTCTTGCAATCAATAATTACTACAGCCATGAGCGTGATGATATTGCCTTAAAGGAAACCCTAATCAATATACAGGCAGCTTTGTTTGGTGAATTTAAATGCGAGCGACCAACTACACCGAAGGGAGAAGACCTATTTGAAGATTATGCCCACGCAGAGTATTTCATGAAGATGCTTGCGAAATTTATTGAACGAGCTAAGAAGGCGCTTCAAGAAGAAAACCAAAAAGAAGCCTGTAAATACTGGCAGAAAATATTCGGCGATAGGTTTTCATGCAGTAACGCTAAAAATGAAAAAGGAAAGAAACATACAGGTGCTTTAGCAGCTGGTGCTGCATCTTCAAATCCATGGGCAAATTAAGATGGGAAAAGGATATTCTACTTTTATCGACCAATTGGATCCCACTGCAGAAAAGTATCCTCATCTTAAGATAGTCTCTGAGAATGGAGAAAAGTTTCTTCAAGGAAATTTAGACATTGTAGATGGGGAAGGAAAACAGTGGGAGTCATATCAAGTGGAAATAAAATATAAGAAGGGATTTCCATATCGATTTCCTAAAGTATTTGAAACAAGTGATAAAATCCCCAAAATTGCCGATTGGCATATTTATAATGATGAATCTTGTTGTATAGATGTAGAACCATCAGAAATAATAAAATGTAGAGATGGTATAACCATAATAGATTTTATAGATCATGAATTGTTGCCATACCTGTTTAACCAAACCTACCGGAGAGTTGAAGGATATTATGTTAATTCAGGTTATTCTCATGGGTGGGTTGGGGTCTACGAGTTTTATTCTGAAAAACTAGAGACGGATAATGATATGCGGAAAACGCTGGCTTTAATGCATTATATAGCAAATAATGATAGGTTAAATCGCAGCAACAAGTGTTTTTGTGGTAGTGACAACTTGTTTAGAAACTGTCATATGCAAGCCTTTGATGAGTTAAAAAAATTGGGTAGGGCTTTTTTATTAGAGCAGATTAAAAGTCTGTACGAATTAAGTGGAATAAAAAAATATGATCGGATCAAGAGGGACCATAATATGATAACAAGTACAAATTTTTAAATCATGTTAGCATATTCTCTATATGCACTTTTGCTAGATTAAAGAGCTTAAGACATAAATAAGCCAATCTCTTTTTTAGGAATTAGCTGTTTCCTTAAATAGTGAGACATAGCACTTTATTATTGAATCAAGTACTCTGTCATTATATATTATTGACAGAAATATTGATTCATATGAATGAAATAGTCCAATATATCAAAGATAAAGGTGGATACGCCCGGCAAACAGAGCTGCGTGAGCATGGTTTCCAATCACGAGACATTTCTAAGCTCTTTAGCGAAGGTACACTGGAAAAGGTACAGCCGGGTCTGTATAAACTTAGCGATAGTGATGTTACCTCTGGTTTCGTAGATGTGAGTAAAGCCATCCCGCAAGCCGTAATCGCACTTGCTTCAGCCCTTGCATATTATGAGCTCACGACCTTTAATCCTTCTAAAGTCCATCTGGCTATCCCCAACGATTCCAAGCCTCCTAAGCTTAATTTCCCTCCGGTTGAGGTATATTACTTTCGGGAAAGACCATATGAAACAGGAATAGATGAGATAAATATTCAGGGGCATACAGTTAGGATTTATAATCGAGAAAAGACTGTGTGTGATATGTTTCGGTATCGGAACAAACTGGGAGAGGACCTAGCTCTTGAAGGGCTAAAAAACTATCTAAGTCTTCCCGAGGCTAATGTAAATAAGCTCCAACACTACATGAAAATATGCCGGGTAAAAACCGTCATGAAACCGTATCTAAAAGCATTCCTTTCTTTATGATTCTTAACTTTGAGCACTCGAAGAAAATCTGCTAGAAATAATAACTTTAAAGCTATTCAAGAATTGATTGAAGGGTCCTATTAATGGGATTTAATCGGTCAGCATGATTGGTAGCCCTCGATAGCCAAGCCGACGGTAATAGGAGATTCCATATTTTTTTGTGAGCTTTTTCTTAGGTGTGGACCAAACTTCTTCGTAGAGTGTTTCCCTTTTTAAGGTGAGCTTCATAAGTATAGAGATAGGTTATTGTGTTTCGACAGATTAGGTATCGCAATCTCTATATCAAAATAAATACAATTCATTGCGAGCAATTGACAATTAATTTTATACTTAAATGCCCCTATCGAAACTATTTGATAGGGGCATTTAAAGTAAGGGAGTAGGATAAAATGAATGGTTTAAATCAGCTCCATCGTATCCCGGAAATTTAGTCCTGAGGTATGATCATAAAACAGCTGGGTTACCATGGTGGTGGAGTGACCCATGATCTTGCTTACAGCATACAGGTCGCCTTGGTTCGATAGGACATGAGTGGCAAAGGAGTGCCGCAGGCAG
>DATFLI010000046.1:0-5878 GCA_035267805.1 Balneolaceae bacterium
AAGTCGTGTTCATACGTGCTGCCTTGTACAAAAGTAAACGGGTCGCCGGTACGCGCCATATATCCAAGGCTCGAAATCGAATGTGAAAAAGACAGAGTACGATCTCTTGTTCTAAATTTTGCGACTTGTCCCTTGATAAGATGCAACGGTAGCCAATCCCAAAAACGGGATTCGACCGTGCTGTGGCCGGTAGCAAAAACTAAATTTTGGGCTTGAACGGTATCGTCTTCAAGTTCGACAACCCATTCCTTTTCCAGGTGGATATTCTTGGGCGGATGATGCACTAAAATTCCTACGCCTTCATGTCGCAAAAAATCGGCATATGCCTGTAGATATTTTCCCACATCCACTGAAAGGCCGATGGGCAACCAGAGTCCACCGTCTACACATCGAATCCCGGGATGTATCTCTTTGATCTCCTCCTCGGTTTTCCACTGGCACCAGCCTTCCGGCCAGCTCGTCTTATTGTGCTGCTCTTTCATTTTTCGGGCCATCTTGTCCAAGAGAGCGGGACGCAGCAGGCCATTATTCTGATAAAAAGTTTTGTCGGTCCGGGTCTGTACTTTTTTGAGGTTGGCTGCAATGTTTTCGTAGCACTGTTCGGCTTTCCAGGTTTTGGTAGCTCTGCGACCGGTTGCGGGATTGACGAGTCCGCCCGGTGTTCCGGAAGCCCCGGATGCTACAGAGCTTTTTTCAATCACTGTCGTTTTAAAATCATGTCCCTGCAGGGCATCCGCCAGAGACAAGCCTGCGATGCCTGCCCCGAGAATGCAAAAATCAACCTGTTGACTCATTTGCTAGGATAATAGTTCTTTAGAATTGATTTTTTTTGCACCGGCTTTTAGCATTTCCGACCAGGCTTCATTTACTGAACCCTCTATATCGATGCCCTTGACGGCATCTTCAACAACATGAAGTTTGAATCCTTCTTTGATACCATCCAAAACCGACCATTTAACGCAGAAATCGGTAGCCAGGCCAACCACGTAAAGAGTGTCAATATTTCGTTGCTGAAGGTAGCCGGTGAGGCCGGTAGTTGTTTGGTTATCGTTTTCGTAAAAAGCCGAATAAGAGTCGATATTTTTACGAAATCCTTTGCGAATAATAAGCTGTGAGGGCTCGGTTTTTAAATCGGGATGAAAGTTAGCACCGTCGCTTCCCTGTACACAATGGTCAGGCCAGAGTACCTGCTCACCGTAAGACATCCGGATAGTATCAAAGGGATTTTTCCCTTCATGGCTGGATGCAAAGGAGGAGTGACCTTTAGGATGCCAGTCCTGCGTTTGGATGACAGCATCAAATTGTTGAGATAATTTATTGATCACCGGAATGATAGCATCTCCGCCGGGGACTTCAAGGGCTCCTCCGGGACAAAAATCATTTTGAACATCAACAATTAAAAGTGCTTTCATAAATATGATGTCAACTTTGTTTTAAATTTTGTGCGATTTGATCGCGAAGATCCATTAGCTTCTTGCTGATACCTACTTTGTAGATATGGGGATTATCAAAACGTTTGTGTTCGGGATTTAATTTTTTCAAACGCTGCTTTGCATATTCGGCGCTTTCCAAAGGAGTAGGCATCCTGTTTGTTTGTTCCCCGTTATGCATGACTTGTTGCAGCAGCATTTCTGAGTCAAAATTGTCAACATTAGCGTGTTTTGCCGGATAGAGGGGATGATAGATTGTATCCACTTTATCTTCATTTGCAAGCACAATTCCATCCCCATAAAACGTCCCATCGTTGCCGGTATAGCGCAGCACTTTCTTGCGGCCGGGCAGAGTTATTTTTTCGATATTCTCGGAGAGTTTTAGCTTGGGCTCATTGTTTACCGAAGATAATTTATAGACCCCGTCCAATGCCGGACTTTCGTGCCCGGTAACTAATCGTGTACCTACACCGAACAAGTCGATAGGGGCTTCCTGGCTTAACAAACTTTTGATCAAACGTTCATCCAACTGGTTCGAGACTGCGATTTTAACATAATCGAGGCCGGCCCGGTCAAGCATATTCCTGGCCTTGCGTGAGAAATATGCAAGGTCTCCGCTGTCAAGACGAATCCCATTCATTTTATACCCGTCGTTTTCCAGTTCCTTGGCTACTTTGATGGCATTCGGAATACCGCTGGCCAGAGTATCATAGGTATCCACAAGCAAGATGCAGTTTTGGGGATAGTATTCAGCATATTTTCGGAAAGCAGTAAGTTCGTCCGGAAAGGACTGGATCCAGGAGTGAGCCATCGTGCCGCTTGCAGGGGTGCCGTGCACAAACGACGAATAAACATTTGATGTGGCCTCCACGCCGCCAATAATTGCGGCTTTGCTGGCCTGAATACCGCCAAATCCTTGGGCACGCCGCAAGCCAAAGTCCAGTACCTTGTGATCACCGGCGGCATATTTCATACGAGCCGATTTTGTAGCAATCAGTGACTCAAAATTTAGGATGTTTAACAGCAGCGTTTCCAAAATTTGTGTCTCAATCAGGGTTCCTTCTACCCGCACCAGCGTTTCCCTCGGAAATACAATCTCGCCCTCTCGAACCGCAAAAATATCAGACTTGAGTTGAAAATCACGGAGGTAGTTAAGAAATTCCGATCGAAATCCCTGGCCGGCAAGGTACTCCAATTCGTCCTCGTGAAAACGAAAATTTTTCAGAATATCGAGGAGATCCGAAAGACCTGCAAAAACAACATAACCCCCGCCGAATGGCGTATCTCTGAAAAAATAATCGAAGCAGGCACGTTCATTCTTTCGACCCGACAAGAAATAACCTTGTGCCATCGTAAGCTCATAATAGTCGGTATATAAGGCAGGTCGTTTTAGCAGCGAAGTGGATTCTTTCTGTTTGAGCAGATCCATAAGGTTATTCTGATTACAATTATTCTATCTAAAACTAATTTAGCGGTTTTAAATAACACAGGTTAATAAACTGTAAGAAACATTTTTGTAGACATCCCCAGTTGCCGGTTGGCCGAGAGGGATTTCAAATGTTTAAAAAGCCCTTTTCATGATTAAAACTAATAATGTTATGAAATCATTTTAAGATCCTTTTTTCTTCTCGACCATACTTCAATAGCAGGTTATCAGGACCAGATACTGGACTGTAAACAGATCTAAACAGCTAAATAAATGATCCTCCCAAAGATACATAATACAAAGGATAAGCGATAACTATTCTGTTGCGGAAAGGATTCCATTTTTGGCAGTATAAAGGCATCCAAAAATTTGTATCTTAAGCCAAAATGAATTTTAAGCATCTTTAATTTTTGTGAATAAATACAGGTGGTTTAATTCCGTTTTGTGGCTTTTAATTCTTGTAGCCGGGGGATGTGCTACACCTTCATCTCCAACAGGCGGTCCGCCCGACAAGGAGGGACCACACATTGTTAATACCGAGCCGAAGACAGGCACGACTAATTTTTCGGGACGCAGTATTACTTTACATTTTTCGGAATTTGTAAATCGCTCATCATTACGTCCCGCCATTGTGGTCGAACCAGATATTGGTATTGACTTCAAGATAGACTGGGGCCGGAAATCCGCGAGTATCGTATTTGACGATGATATTCCTGATCTGACGACACTTATTATTACCGTTGGCACTGATTTTAAGGATACGCACGGTAACGGGATGGCAAAACCTTATAAGGTGGCTGTTTCTACCGGTCCGGAGATTGATAAGGGTAAATTGTTTGGCAGAGTCGTCAATGCAAAAACCGGAAAAGGGGATGAAGACCAGAAGATCCTACTTTATCGAGCACCCGTGGATTTAACTCAGCGAGCTAATTACATCGCTTCAACCGATACCAGCGGCCAGTTTCAGTTTTCATACCTGCGTGTGGGTAAGTACAAAGCTTTTTGGGTTGATGATCGAAATCGGAATAAAAAGTGGGATCCCGAAAATGAACGTGCCCAGCCGTTTAGCAAAGAATTTATAAATCTTTCGAAATCCGGAAGCGATTCGACGGGTATTGATTCCACTCGATCCGACTCGGCCGCGACAGATTCTTTAGGCGTTATTTATTATACGACAGTAGACACTACAAGACCGAGATTGGATGGGGTGGGACTCTTTTCATCCCAAAGGTTGAGAATGCGATTCAGTGAAAATATACAACTCACCGACAGTACCAAGATGAACATAACGGATACTACGGGTACCGTACTGGGTAGTGTCTATCCTCTTTACATTGAGCCCGATCAGCCGTTTATCCTGTTTGCCCATAGCCGACAGCCACTGCAGCCTTCAGCCAGTTACAGCATTGCCCTCAAAGGGGTGGTAGATGATGCCGGCAATCCGGTTAAGAAATTTTCACAGACCTTCACGGGCTCATCCCAAGAAGATACCACCAAACAGAGAATAGTTAAGAGGAATAGCCTGTCGGGCTATTATCCCTCGGATCCCATAGCAATTACTTATGCTAAGCCAATAGAAGATCCGGCAATCCGGGATTCGCTGAAGATTGTAGAAGGCAAGGAAATGGTAAAAAAATGGCCGAATGTTGAAATAAAGCGTAATATATTCCGCATTTTGCCTAAAGATACCTGGAAAGATGGAATTGAATATCAGGTACAGGTCTGGGATCCGTTGATCAATGATTACAGGAGTTTTGAGCCCCAGATTTGGCATGACTCACAGATGGGCTCGCTTCATGTGATGCTCGAGGACTCTACGGCTAAAAATATTAGGTTACGCGTAGAAAATGAGGAATCGGATATTGTGCGGGATACTCTTTTTAATGGGGAAGTTGAAATTTCTAAATTACCACCTTTGAAGTATAAAGTTATTGCGTATCAGGATCAGAATTCCAACGGCAGTTGGGACTTTGGACAAATTTCTCCATTTGTAAAACCAGAACCTTATTTTATCCAAACTCAGGTTCCTGTAAAACAAGGTTTAACCGGAGACTTAACCATAGTTTTTTCAAATTAGATCAGCATATAGCGGTTCATCAATTTCATGAAGAAAACGCTCAAAAAATTAACCCCACTTATTAGCATTGTTTTCTTTGGGTTTGCTTTATGGTTTTTAAGCGACGAGCTACACAAGTATAAGTTTTCGGAAATAACCGCCCAACTGTCCCAGATTCCGAATCACTTTATATTATTGTCCCTGGTATTATCTTTTCTTAGTTACCTGGTACTTACCGGATATGATGCGTTGGGCGTGCGTTATATTGGTGAGGATTTGCCTCCCGGTAAAATAATCCGGGCCGGTTACGTTGGATATGCTTTTAGCCACAACATTGGGCTTGCGCTTATCACGGGAGGATCGATCCGCTATCGGATTTATTCAACCTGGGGATTTTCGGGATTTCAGGTAACCCAGATCGTAGGTTTCAGTGCCTTCACTCTGTGGATTGGCTTTTGTACCGTCGGGGGCTTGTCAATGCTTTTCGCCACACCCAATTTGCCTAGTGATGTTACTTTACCTTTTGTTTCTTTGCGCGTGCTGGGAGTCATTCTCTTGTTGATGGTTGTAGGATACGTTTGGGCCAGTGCCAAGGTCAAGAAGGAAATTACATTTAAAAACTGGACATTTACATTTCCAAGCTTAAAGCTCTCTTTAAAACAGGTTGCCATCGCCTCCGTCGATTGGATTTTAGCTGCTTCTGTTTTGTATGTGTTGCTCCCCGATTCAACGGCTAATTTTTTTAGTTTTTTAGGTGTCTTTTTAATTGCCCAGATTATTGGACTTTTTAGCCAGGTTCCGGGAGGACTTGGCGTGTTTGAGTCCGTGATGTTGCTTTACCTGTCTAGTTTTATGCCGGGGTCAGAGGTCTTGGGTATTCTTGTTGTCTACCGAATTATTTATTATATCCTGCCATTATTGGGCGCCTTGATAGTGCTCGGCTATCAGGAATATCGTGCGAACCGG
>DATFLI010000047.1:0-5087 GCA_035267805.1 Balneolaceae bacterium
ACGTTTGTCATGTCAATTATCTATCGCAGAAGGGGAAAAATCAGCTATTTATTAATAACGGGGATTCAACGTTTACCGACCGCGCAAAAGAGTACGGGTTGGATTTCAGCGGCTATTCCAAACAGGCTGTTTTTTTTGATATGGATAATGATGGTGATCTGGATATGTTTTTGCTTAATCACTCAGTTCATACCAAAAAATCATTCGTCCGCCGTGCGGAGGGACTTAAAATTTCGGATCCCAATGCCGGCGATCGGCTTTATCGGAATGATGGTGGAAAGTTTACGGATGTTACACAAAAGTCGGGTATTCACAGTAGCCTTCTCGGATACGGCTTGTCCGTGACAGTCAGCGATATAAATGGCGACAATTACCAGGATTTATATGTCACAAACGATTTTCATGAAAATGATTACCTATATCTAAACCAAGGGGATGGCACGTTCAAAGACGTGCTTCCACAAAGTATGCCACACACGAGCCGTGCTTCGATGGGGAGCGACGTTGCTGATATCAATAATGATTTGAAACCGGATATCACCGTTCTTGACATGCTGCCTTATACCGAAAAAGGCAGGAAAACATCAGTTAGTACAGAACTTACCAAAGTCTATAATATCCAGCGGGATTATGGGTATCATCCCCAGCTTATCAGGAATACGCTGCAGTTGAATTTGGGCGAAAACTCTAACGGGACCCCGGTATTTTCAGATATTGCTCCAATGGCCGGCGTCTATGCAACCGACTGGAGTTGGTCATCACTCTTTTTCGACATGGATAATGACGGCCGCAAGGATTTGTTTATCACCAATGGGGTTTATCGTCGACCCAACGATTGGGATTATTTGAATATGGTAGGCGGAAAGGAAAACCAGCGTTCCCTGAATCAAGGCATAAATCCAAAAAATATGGGGCTGGTAGACAGTATGCCTCATGTAAAAATTCCGAATAAGGCGTTCCGGAATGACGGAGACTTGTCATTCAGCGATCAATCCGGTAAGTGGGGACTTGCTTCACCGGGCTATTCCAATGGAGCAGCTTATGGCGACCTGGACAATGACGGCGATTTGGATCTGGTCGTCAATAATGTGAACGGGCAGGCTTCTATTTATCAGAATGAGACGGTTGAACAGGATCACTCATCATTTCTTACAATCAAATTGAAGGGCAACAAAGCCAATACGCGGGGAATCGGCAGCAAAGCTATTATTTCGGCGGGCGGTCACAGGCAGCTGGCCGAACTGATGTCCACTCGTGGATTTCAGTCTTCTGTCGAGCCTTTCCTGTTTTTTGGTCTTGGGGATGCAAAAGTCGTGGATTCTCTGAAAATTATCTGGCCGGATGGCAGAGAGACAGTTCGGACAAACATCGACGCGAACCAACATCTGACGATCGATCAATCTTCTGCAAAGGTGGCAACGGCTAAGGATTCCAAAAATGAAAAAACGATTTTCAAAAAAGTTAAAGACCCCTTGTCGCCATCATACCGACATCAGGAGGATAGTTATAGTGAATTTGAACAGCAGCCTTTAGTGCCGTATCAACTATCTAACGAAGGTCCTGCAATGGCCTCGGGTGATGTCAACGGCGACGGACTTGAGGACTTGTATATCGGGGGGGGCAAATGGCAAAGTGGATCGCTTTATATCCAACAACCCGATGGAACCTTTAAAAAGCGGGAAGTTAGTGCGTTTGATCAAGATGATGGTTTTGAGGATACGGATGCCGCCTTTTTTGATGCCAACAATGACGGAGCGCTGGACCTTTATGTAGTAAGCGGCGGAGATGAATACACAGTCAATTCTCCTAATTTATATGATCGTTTCTATCTGAATGACGGCCATGGTAATTTTGCACGGGTGACCGATGCCTTCCCGACGTTTGGCGCTAACGGATCTGTGGTTGTGCCCTTTGATTATGATGTGGACGGGGATCTCGATGTGTTCGTAGGCAGCCGGTCGGTCCCTAAAAATTACGGAGTTACCCCGTATAGTTATCTGTTCGAGAACCAAGGCGATGGCACCTTCAAAGAAGTTACCGATGCCGTGGCTCCCGGACTTAAAGATCTGGGGATGATTAGTGATGCTACAGCAGCGGATATTAACGGAGACGGTCAACCCGACCTAATTGTTGCCGGCGATTGGATGCCGGTTACTGCGTTTATCAATGAGAATGGGAAGCTCTCAAAAACAAATATACTGCAATCCGGCAATGGGCTGTGGCAAAGTGTTTATGCCGCTGATATTGATCAGGATGGAGATATTGACATCCTGGCAGGGAATATGGGAATGAATACCACGCTGGGGGCCAGCAGGCAAAACCCCATGAAGATGTATCTCGGCGACTTTAACGGGGATGGAGCTGCCGATCCGGTGATCGGCCGAACAGAAAACGGTAAAGTGTATCCGGTTGTCGATCGCGATATGTTACTGAATTCCATGCCGTATCTGAAAAAAAAGTTTCCGACGTACCGCTCGTTTGCAGGCAAAACACTGTCACAGATTTTTTCTACTAAAATCCTTCAGAAAGCACAACAGAAATCGGTCAATGAATTGGCTTCCTTCTATTTTGAGAACAAGGGTGAGGGGTCGTTTAAAAAGCATGTGTTGCCGCGTAAAGCGCAGGCCGCCCCTATTTATGCCTTTTATACCGGGGATTTTAATAAGGATGGACACGAAGATATTTTAACAGGCGGGAACCAGCTTAAGGTTCAGCCCGTTTACGGCGGTCCATATGATGCCAGTTACGGGTGGCTGTTGGATGGGAGCGATGACGGTACTTTCTCG
Organism: Balneolaceae bacterium; assembly: GCA_035267805.1. Taxonomy (GTDB): domain Bacteria; phylum Bacteroidota; class Rhodothermia; order Balneolales; family Balneolaceae; genus Fodinibius. The sequence continues at coordinate 2,787 of DATFLI010000047.1, forward strand.
GTGTTGAACCCTTCGAAAAGTGGTATTTATGTAAACGGACAGATCCGAAAAATTTTAGCCCTTCAGGGTAAAAAAAATAATCCGCCGACAATCGTGATTGGTATTAACGATAAAAGTCCTATGTTTTTACATTATTGAAGATGTGTTTAGGCTCTAAAATATTGGCTGACGGATCACAAAAACGTTCACTTTAGCACCCCGGACGTAATAAAACAATGAACATTTATTAAAGTTAATGTCATATTATATTTAGGTTCCCTCGCCGTTGGAATAGCTCCCGGCTAATTGGGATGACATATGGCACTATAAATAGATTTTAACCGCTTAACCGGCCACTTGACTAATATTTAATATGAATTTCGATGTCACATATCAAAGCTTGGCAAGCAAATTTCTGATTGTTGCTTTAACAATACTCGTTGCATGTTCATCTAAACCTCAAAAACCGGATACCCAATCGGAAAAATATAAACAGGCCGTTTCCAATTTTTATCTGGGATTGGCAGCTATTCAATCTGATCATGCACTCTATGCCGTTAAAAAGATGAAGCAAGTGGCAGATATCTATCCGGCGGAACCGGCAGCCTGGGCTAACCTGGGCGTTTTTGCTATGCGACAGGGAAATTTTGAATTGGCTACCAAACAGCTGGCAAAAGCCGAGGAGCGGGCTCCCGACAACGGCAATATCCAGTTTTTGGAGGGAATACTGGAAAGTCGTAAAGGAAATATTGAGGCCGCACTGAAGCATCTGAATAAGGCAGCGAAAATAGATTCTACCAATCCCAAGCTGCTGTATTCTTTGGCGGATGAACTTGAGCGGCAGGATCCGAAAGCGAATGCCAAAGAAATTGAGTCTCTATTTCAGCGAATTCTTGCACAGGATCCTAACAACATGGCGGTATTGTTGGAACGGGTTCGAACCGCAGCGAAGTGGGATGACAAAACAATATTGAAAAAATCGCTGGATCAGTTGGAAGATCAGTCGGTGGATTGGCCCGAGCAGTTGAAACAGCGATTTGGAGAGCTGAAATCAACAATCCTGGAGAAACAAGGAGGGAATATTACCTTCGAGCTGGCTTTCTTACGGAATAATCTGAATCAACTGTCGAAGTATCAGAACGATTTGCAGAAAGTACAGCTGCCTTCCAACCAGGTTGGATTTTTGATTACGCATTTTCTGTGGTTGCCCGAAGCCGGTCACCGGGCCGAGTCGGCGGACGAGCAGCTAGCCTTTCATCCCCGGAAGAGCGGTGGAAAAACCGTAAAGCTGTTTGAACCCGTAGGTTTGGGCTATGATCAACCGGCTGAAATTGAGGTTTCGGGGAAAACTGCTACTGTGAACGGAAGGGTTCAGCTTTCATTTCCTGCCGGATCCGGAGATAAATTATCGCCGAATGCGATTGCTGCGATCGATTATAATTATGATTTTTTTAATGATCTGGCTTTTGCCGGGCCGGGTGGATTTAAGCTTTACAAACAGCTCGAGGATTCGACATTTCGGGATGTCACCGATTCCCTGCATCTGCCTTCCGATATCAAACGCGGGTCCTACAGCGGCATTTGGGCTGAAGATTTGGATCTGGACGGTGATCTGGATTTGTTGTTGGCTCCTGAAAACGGCGCGCCGATTATGTTGCAAAACAACGGGGATGATACTTTTGACGCCCGACCTTATTTTACTGACAGCGGGCCTATCCGCGATTTCCTATGGGCGGATTTTGATCAGGACGGGGATCCTGATGCGGTATTGCTGACCAAAAATGGAGAATTGCACTACTACAGTAATCGGCGTTCGGGAGATTTTGCACCCTATCGAACTTTTGATACAGGCAGTCCGGTTGGGGCCGTTACTTTTGGGGATTTAAACAGCGATGGTCTTTTTGAGATTATCAGCCAGCAGGGTAATAGCATTTCGGCAACCGGCTATACGGATTCAACGGCGAGCTGGGATACCCAAACGTTGCTCAAGTTGGACAAATCCAATCCTTTTGGTACTGACGAGCAAATTTTTGTCTCCGATCTGGATAATAATGCTGCCCTGGATCTAATGGTCACAGGGCGCGATACGACGCTTTACTGGCTGAGCGATGATCAGATTTCATTGAAGCCTACTGCAAAAGGGGTTGCAGGATACGTGTATGGATTGGGGGATATGGACGGAGATAACCGCCTTGATCTGGTTGGGGTAACAAAGAAATCTCACGAATTGGTTGCCATAAATAAGGGGTCAAAATCCTACAAAGCTCGCATCATTCGTCCCCGGGCATCCGGTCCGCTGGGAGATCGCCGCATTAATTCTTA
>DATFLI010000048.1:0-2140 GCA_035267805.1 Balneolaceae bacterium
TGGAGGCAAAGTCGTCGGGGCCTTCCACCGTCTTGATATTAAATCGCTTGTATTCGCTCTTTCGTGTGCGCGCATCCACAAAACAGACCATCGAGGCCACCGGATCGGTGCCCTGCAAGTTGGAGTTGTCAAAACATTCGATACGCCGCGGCAGCCGTTGTAAATCCAGCTGTTCTTTAAGTTCCTTGACCGAATGCGGAATGCGTTCGCGGGCGGCTTTCTCTTTTTCGAGTTTTCGTTCTCCCAATAGCAACTTTGCATTGGAAATGGCCATGCGAATCATCTTGGCTTTTTCACCGCGCTGAGGGACATGAATTCTTACCTTTTTGCCACGCTCTTCCCACAAATATTGCGCCAGCGGTTCTTCATTCACCAATTCATCATTCACATATACCTCGTCGGGAATGGCGCCGGCAAACTGTCCCGTATAATAATCTTCCACAAACGACTGAAGCATCTCTCCTTTTTCAAGATGCCTGATGTTCTTGAGAAAACGGTGGAATTTACTGATCAGCTTTCCTTCCCGCACCTTAAACAAAACGCCGCATGCTTCATTGATTTCTTCATCCACATGGATGGCAAAAAGGTCACGATCGACTTTCTTGCCGGCTACCATCTTCATCTTCTCGCTATACCGTTTGACGGCCTCAATGCGATCGCGGATTCTCGCAGCCTGTTCATATTCAAGCGCATCCGCAGCAATCGACATCTCCTCCTTAAGATCACGGATCAGCGCATCCGTACGGCCGTTCAGCATGCGCTCAACCTTTTCAATCGTATCCTGGTACACTTCCAAATCCCAGTCGCCGGAACAGCTTTCCAGGTAATCATCAAAACAGGAATGCCACCGGGGAGCTCCTTTTTCTCGATTTACGTTCTTACGGGAGACCGCACAGGTGCACAAATCAAAGGCTTTGCGAATCGATTCCAACATCCTCTTTAATTGCGTAACGCTGTCGTAGGGGCCAAAATACTTGCTGCCGTCATTGATTACCGTTCGCGTGGGAAAAACCCTTGGCCGTTCTTCGTTAGTCACACACACATAGGGATAAGATTTGTCATCCCGGTACAAAATATTATACCGCGGATGATGTTTCTTGATCAGATTATTTTCCAGGATAAGCGCTTCGGATTCCGAATCCGTAACAATGACTTCCAAATCGTCGATCTTTTTCACCATAACCCGAATACGTCCGTCGTGATCTCCCGAATCCTGAAAATAGGAACGCACCCGGTTTCGCAGTCGCTTCGCCTTTCCCACATAAAGCAGCCGATCCTTGCTGTCCTTGAACATATATACGCCGGGAGAAAGCGGCAGGTGATCTACCTTCTCTTTCACATCAATTGCTGTAGTTTGATCACCGCTCATTTACTAATAATGCAAGATATTTTAATTCCTTTTATAAACATGCCTAAACTTACAGAGTCTTCACAAAGAATGGAAACAATGTAGAACAAAATTATATTCCAAAATCTCGCGACAAACCTTGATTATTATTTGCCCCACCCTTTTCTTGATATCAAATTTGCATTTTAAAGGGGATAAATAGAATTAACGGAAAGTAAATTATCTATTTACTTAATTGATCCGCTACTTTTACCAATACATTCAACAACAACTATCAATCAAATATCCTATGAAGCATCTTAATCGTTGGCTAACACTGATTTTCTTATCAATATTAGCATCTACATCCCCAGCCTGGGCGCAAAGAACATCTCAGCTTACCGAAGCCGAAATTAACCAGAAGGTCGACTCGGTGATGCAAACAATGACACTCACCGACAAAGTGGGCGAAATGACCCAGCTCACCATCGACACCATTTCGAAAGATGGCACCAAACAGCATCAGATCGATGAAGACAAGCTGCGCAAAGTATTACTTGATTTGCGGGTCGGGTCTATCCTCAATGTATCAGGACATGCCTATACCAGGGATCACTGGCACAATATCATCCGCAAAATTCAGGATGTTGCCGTCAATGAAAAACCTACTCATATCCCGGTCTTGTACGGCATCGACTCTATCCACGGCGCCGGCTATGTAATGGGATCGACGCTCTTTCCACAGCAAATTGGCATGGCCGCGACCTGGAATCCCGATCTTGTCAAGCAGGGAGCACAAATTTCGGCCTACGA
>DATFLI010000049.1:0-3221 GCA_035267805.1 Balneolaceae bacterium
GAAGACCTCGGCAACAATATGAACCGGCTGGACAATGGTGTGACAAGCCTGGCAATGGATCCGGCCCATCCCGACCATATTTATGTCGGTACGGCTCAGTCTGGGGATGTGTTGCACAGCGCCGACGGGGGAGATACCTGGGAACTTACCGGTTTGAAGGATACGGGGAGTTTGGTCAATGCTCTATTGGTAGACCCCCAAAACAGTGGAAGGATCTATGCTGGATTAAGTGATGAAGGCTTACACGTATCAGAGAACGGTGGATCAAGCTGGAGGTTGATTACAAACAAATTTTTGGCAGATACAACCAGTGTGGTGGAGTTGGATGACCGGAATAACATATTGTACGTAGTAACCACACATGGAGACTCGGGGAGTTTACTGGCCTACCACAGTTCAACTGGTATCATGAATAAGTTGTCGGTCCCGGTTGCCAATAAGAGTTTTTATTACAGTAAACTGAAAATCTATGAATCAGAATACAAGAGGTACATATATTTCGGTTTACCTGCTGGAATATATGCGCGAATTGATGAATAAGATGAAATTATGTAATACTGACAACACCAATGCAAAGAGAGATATTAGACTTGAATATAAACCCCATATAGTATATAGGCTTTGATTATTCTTATCCAGAATCGAATCATTAACATTTTTATGATATTAATTTACTTTTACATGAAGATCTAAATCTACGATGTTATACAACTGATAAAAAAATAATTACTAATTAAAAATGAATATGTTTTGCTCATAAACAAAAAACCAAAACGATAACAAAAAGCCCCAAGGGTTGCTCCATCTCCGCTAAGAGAACTAATAAAGCATACCCTAGGGGGCTTGGTGTGTTCATATTCCCGGATTTCAGGGAACATGACGCACCTCCAATATAACAAAAAACCATTGGAGGTCATACTATGAGATATCTTTTTTCGCTTAATACGCTGTTGATGATGTTGCTTCTCCTCTCATCCTGCGATGCACCTTTGGGCGATAACAATTCCAAGCCGAAGCGATGAATGGCATCGGCTAATCGTGTTACACCTCAACTCTCATCTGACTCGGATACCCTTGCTACGATCAAGTGGAAGGGCGAACAAACCAAAGTGGTTGAAGGAGAATTACTACTCAAGCTTTCCGAGAGCTCTACACACCGCGTGACTATGGATTCACTAGAAGTTTTAGGTGCAACGATTTTAAATCAACCAAATAAGCTGAATTGGATGCAGATTAAAATCCCCGGCATACCAAAAATGGATTCAACAGTAATCGACAAATATCAAAAACTGCCAGGCGTATTAAAAGCGCAGCCAAATTTTATAAATACCATTGATGCATTCATCCCCAATGATCTTGATAACCGGCAATGGGCACTGAACAACACCGGACAATCACCAGCCAATGGTACCGCCGACGCCGATGTGGACGCCCCGGAAGCCTGGGACATCACCACGGGTTCATCTAATGTGATTATTGCGATCCTTGACTCAGGCATTCCCATGCAGAATGGACAACTTTCCCATCCCGATCTGGATGATCCCAATAAAATAATTTTGGGACCGGACTATGTAGGTGATGGTGAAGGTGTAAGAGATAGATTTGGTCATGGTACTCACGTGGCCGGCATCGCCGGTGCCGAGACCGACAACAATGTGGGTATTGCTGGAACATGTCCCGATTGCAAACTGATGATAATACAAGTTGCAAATGCAAATGGACAAATCACAGATTCGCATTTTCAGAGTGCAGTAATTTATGCCGTTGATCATAATGCGGACATTATAAATTTTAGTGCAAGTGGCCCTGTTTCACAAACAAAGGAAGATGCGGTTATATATGCTCAAAATCATAACGTTTTACTTGTGGCTGCTGCCGGTAATGATAATGGAGGATCTGTAAAGTATCCCGCGGCCTATGCCATAAATTACAATAACGTAATCGCCGTTTAGGCCACCGACCATAATGATGTAATCGCCAGCTATTCCAACGTAGGACCGGAGATTACGCTTGCGGCGCCGGGTGGTTACGGAGGCAGTACCTTTAATGCTGATGATATTTGGTCTACAACACCTAATTATTCTGTAAACCTGGGTACGGATACGGATTATGATTATTTGGCTGGAACTTCCATGGCTGCCCCATACGTGTCGGGGGCGGCAGCTCTCAAGCTGGCATCGGATCCATCACTTACCCCGGGTGACATAAAAATAGGACTTGAAAACACCGCTGATAAAGTACCCGGGATGAACGGGGCATACCGTACGGATGAATACGGCCGCGGCCGTCTTAATATTTTCGAGGCTGTACGCCCACTAAGCGTTTATATTAGTGGTCCATCCCAGGTTAATGTAGGACAGTCCTATACCTGGACAGCCAATGCTTCAGGTGGGACCCCCTCTTATACGTATTTTTGGTATTGGCGAAGTGAGCTCACCTACCCTGACTGGAACTATTACACAACAACCCAACTACCAGATCTGAACTTCACGTTCGAATCATGGATGGTACCCTCGGGGGGATCAACGGCTTGGCTAAAGGTCGTTGTACAGGACCTGGGTTCCGGTTCCACGGAAGGTGTTTACACAGTGAGAGTCTACTAGCCTTGAGAACTAGCACTACCCTCGATATATAGTCTATGCGATATAAGAAACCCTCCAAGGAATTGGAAACCTTGGAGGGTTTCTTATATACGTTAAATTGAAACAGGGTCGAAATGTTAAAATATCTATCAAACTCTTCATATGTTATCATTCATATATTAGAATTTCTTAAAATTCGTATTAATAACCCAAGTATTATGCCAGGCGAACAGACTTAGTAACCAAACTTGTTTTATCAATTCCTTGACTTCCCGCACTCATCCTAAGTCCTTCTCCCACAGGGAGAAGTACTTTTGGGGCTTCACTTTTATTTTTGATTCAATCCTCATTTTGATATCTCCTTGATGGAGCCCATCCAAAATCCAACATTCAAAATTTAAAATTCCCCAAATAAATCCCTATGTAGTCTTGTGCCTTATAAAAGCTTATATTATTTACAAGATTCTCAAAACGTGATCATCCTGAAGTTGAACGATCAATTATAATCTATTAACTCATTTATGCAGACTTCCTTTCACTCCCTGTATTCCCACGGATTTATTCGCACCGCTGTTTGCCTGCCACACCTGAAGGTTTCCAATCCGCAGTACAACGTCGGGCGCACGCTGGACCTGGCTC
>DATFLI010000050.1:0-4112 GCA_035267805.1 Balneolaceae bacterium
AAGACATATTGATAATGGACCCCCCGTTTTTGAGCATCTGGGGAATCTCATATTTCATGCATAGCCACTGCCCCCGGAGGTTAACATTCATAATCCGGTCCCATTCGTCAATTGTATAATCAGCAGTCAAAGCGGACGAACCTTCAATACCGGCATTATTACATGCCACATCGAGTTGTCCAAAGTGATCAACGATTTGATCAATCATTGATTTTACATCCTCGGCAACGGAAATATCACAGGGAACCGCAAGAACCTTAAATCCATCGGCTCTCATCTGATCTTCAAGTTCGAAAATATCTTCTTTCAAATCGCAGATAGCCGTCTCATACCCTTTTCGTGCAAATGTAAGCGCCGTTTCTTTGCCAATCCCTGAAGAGGCTCCTGTAACTAATGCTACTCTCTTTTCCATAATTTGCCTCGAATATTATAAAGTTAAAGGAACCGTGTTTGAACCACGGTTCCTTTTTATAATGATGAATTTCTGCTATTCAATTGTAACTGACTTACGCTTACTTTTTTCGGCTTTGGGGATACTTACATGTAATACCCCATCCTTAAATGTTGCCTTAATCTTTTCATCGGTAATAGCAGCGGGCAACATAAATGAGCGTTTAAATGAACCGAAATAGCGTTCGTTACGTAAAAATCCTTCCCGTTCTTCTTTTTTTTCTACTTTACGCTCTCCCTCAATAGTCAAAACGTTGTCATGATAATTGATTTGGATATCTTTTTTGGATAAGCCGGGAAGATCAACATCAACTAAATATTCATTATCCGTTTCAACCATATCTGCTTTAGGGGTCCAAAGTCCCAGTTCCGTTTCCGTATCATCAAATCGCCATGAAAAAGGAATAAGATCATTAAAGATACGATCCATTTCTCTTCTTAGGTCGGATACGGCTGTCGTACGGCCGGGGTATTTTACTAATGACTTCATACTACACCTCTTTTTACTAAAGTTCTTGTTGTTAAGGGATTTTCCCCTTTGTGAGCAACATAAAACAGAGAAGCATTTAGCTATGCAGTACGATCCTAGGGAAGGCTGTAATAAAAAATGATAATTCCCGCTAGGTAATATCCCTACAAACAAATCATTAAAAATGACTGGCTCACAAGAAATAAGGCATAGGTATTTAAAGGCACCAGGTTATAAGACATGCCCTATTTATTTGACCGTTGTTTAAAAAGGATAAAAAAGGATTACCTAGAACGTATCAGAATGCTCGTTTTCCACCCATTTCACGGCATGTACCATTAATTCGGTAGCGTTCTCGAGATTCAACTTTGTTTTTATGCGCGCTCGATACGACTCAACTGTTTTCACCGAAAGGTGCAGCTTTTCTGCAATTTCACGAGTACTGTTACCTTTGCCAGTCAACTCAAAGACTTCAAGTTCCCGGTCACTAAGCAGTTCAATCGGTGACTCCATCACATCTTTTTGGCCCCGCGCCATGCCCATAAGCAGGCGTTCGCTGACCTCTTCGCTAACATAGATTCCACCATGTAATACCTTTTTGGCAGCTTTGAGTAACACCTCTCCGGCTTCCAGTTTCATAACATATCCCTTGGCACCGGCTCGTATCACACGTTCTGCGTACAGCGATTCATCGTGACGAGATATTACCAATATTTTAATATCCTCTTGCTGGGCCACGAGGTGCTTCACCAGCTCCAGTCCGCTCATACCCGGCAGAGATACATCCACCAGAATCAAATCGGGTTTATACTCATCCAACTTTTGTATGAGTTCTTCTGCGCGATCCAGCTGGGCTACCACATCAAAACCCGGTTCTGCATCAAGTGTCATTGCCAATCCCTTTCGCATGATGGGATGGTCATCTACAATCACGATTCTTTTTTTAAAGCTATCTGCCATAGTAATGCCTCATTAAATGTTAACAAACGGAATGCTACAAATTATATGCGTATGATTATCATTTTCTTCGATTTCAAGTTGTCCCGACATCATGTTCGATCGATATCCCATAATGCGGATCCCCATACCCTTGCCTTTATTTTTACTCTCCTCTCTATTGGTAGCCTTTGAGAAACCAATACCATCATCAATTATCTCGAGTTTTAAAATGCCATTTTTTGTGCTTAAGACTACATCCACATTAGTTGCTTTTCCATGCTTAACCGCATTGCTAATTGCTTCCTGAGCTATACGATATAAGTTCAACTTAGTCATGGTGTTATTGATTTTTTTATCGTAGTCACATTCAAAACTACATTTGACTTTGAAGAACTTCTGCGCCTGTTTACAAAGATGTCCGAGAGCATCTTTCAGTCCCTCTTCCACATCTACATGAACCAATCCATGAGCCAGTGTCTTGGCATATTCGTCGGCTTCTTTTATGAGATCTGAAATTTCCTGAACCTCGTCCGCGCCCGGAATGCCATTTGATTTAAGTTTGCGCGCCAGGTTCTGGCTGATCAAACCAATGCCCGTTAGCATTTGTCCCAATCCATCATGAAGATCCTGACCAAGCCGGCGACGCTCTTCTTCTGAAATTTTAAGGATTTCTCGTTCCAGTCTGCGACGTTCCGTAATATCATTTATAACCCCTGTAAAGATTCGGCTGCCATTCCACTTTACTTCACTCACAGACAATTCCATCGGAAATATCGACCCATCTTTCCGTTTTCCGGAAAGTTCACGACGTTCACCTATTATGTGCTTCTTCCCAGTTTCGAGATATCGCTTTAAATAATTTTGATGTTCGCTATAGTGGGGATCCGGCATCAATTCCGAGACATTTTGACCAATAATTTCTTTTTCAGAATATCCAAAGATCTTTGATGCGGCTTGATTAAAACTCAATATCTGCCCTTCCGTGTTTATCGTAACGATACCATCCACCGTGGTTTCCAAAATGGCTTGAGCCTTAGCCTTGTTCTCTTCCAACTCTTTCTCTACTTCCTTTAGCTGCTGTATGTCATATGCTGATGCAATTATCGCCACAATTTCGCCTTCTTCATTTTTTAAAGGCTTGGTCTGGAGATCAATCCAAATTACCGAACCGGCTTTGGTGATGCTTCGCCACTGTCCTCTGATTTCTTTGCCTTCACGTGATTTCTCAAGATCATTCTCAAGCTTATCCCGGGCAAAACTCGGATAAATTTTAGAGATAGGTTTATTCAACATCTCTTCTTTGGTATAGCCGAATATCCGTTCGCTCGCATTATTCCAGTAGAGTACAATCCCCTCAAGGTCAATGACGATGACACTTTGAGATATATTTTCGAGGATTTGATGCTTGCTTAAGACGTCGTCTTTTGAAACCATATCCACAGTTGATCTTCTCCCGTTTTGTTTAAACTATATTACTTTAAAAAAGGAGAAAAATCACTTTAACCACGTCTTTAAAGTAAATTCTAATATTTCGCAGTATACGAGAAAATTTATCTGAGTAAATAATAGTGATATTCATTGATAAACATTATCAAGAAAGAGCCTTACATTTGTGTAGGGAAAATCCCCGCATGACTTATTTTATTTGTGCGTTAGGTTCTTTAAGAATAATCAGATATCGAGAAAAAAAGGGGGATGAGCTGCCCGCTCATCCCCTGGCGCATTACTTCAAAGCATCTCCCCTTAAAATAACTTTGAAGTAACTCATTTGAGCACTTATCTCTCTCTTAAGCCTCAAAAATTTTATGGATTCATCAAATCAGGTGCTATCTTTGTTGGAAACATTGCAAAATTAAAATGGAACATTTCAAAGTTATTCTCTCGGATAATTTGTAATTATTTCCTAAACAAGATTGTGGGGGAATACCTTATGCCTTTTTGTTTAAAAATTTAGAGGAGAGCTTTAGATTGGGGATGAGCTTGGTGCCCATCCCCAGCGCATTACTCCAAAGCGTCTCCCCAAATCGCCTCGAAGTAATAAACGTTAATGCCTTTACTACCCTTTCGATTCATTTATGATCAGTTCAGGGCTAAGTGCCAGCCCAATCCAACTACAAAATCTGAAGAGGAATCTGACAACCCAAAGGACGTATTGGCCGAAATCAAGTTTTTGGAATTTATTGAATAACTTATCCCTCCTCCTACACTTAACGGCGGATCGGTATCCGAAATAATTCTACTCATTCCATTGATG
>DATFLI010000051.1:0-5154 GCA_035267805.1 Balneolaceae bacterium
AGTGCCATTTCCCGGGCTACAACAGTGGCCATTCGTACCGAACAGGGGCGTTACCACGGCATGGGAGCCGTAACCGGTGTTTATACCGCAGGCTTCTCCGCCGGACAGGTTTTAGGTCCGGTGGGATTCGGCGTTATTACCGATGTTTGGAGCATTCCCGCGTCCTTTTATGTCGGAGCGTTTGTGGGGGTTGTGACCACGGGTATAGCCTTCTGGTATCTGTGGAGACAAGCCAAGCAAGAAGGTTCTCCGGCTTTTACCAATTGAAAACCTTGTTTCCCTCTTTTCATTTTTAACAGTATCCCTCTTACCTTTAGCTTTATGAAAAATCGCCTGTTTTCTTATCGCTATCTTTTACTGCCCATTTTTGGGGGGACGTTGTTGCTCTTCGTGCCCCTGCTGGGCGACTTCCATATCGAATCTGCTATTCTTGTTTCACTGGTAGGCTGCTTCTGGGCAGGCATCCGATCCTGCAGTAATTCTGGGAAAAATGATTTCTTTGATGCCCTGCGTATCGCCGGTTATCTATTTTTAGTTGGATTACCTTTACTAATGCATTCTCTTTTAAGCGGGTGCTTCAGCATAAACGGTCTCGGTTACTGGCTCCTCTTTCCCCTGCCGAGCATCTATTTCGGATATTCGATCGGACGACTTTTTAAAATCTGGGGGATTCCCTTTCGTCGAACACTTACCGTTGGCATACTTCTGGCAGTATCCGTAGGTATTTTTCTCTACGAATTCTTTCATTTTCCGCAGGTGTATTTTTTCAACCATGTTTGGGGCGGTTGGCCCGGCCCTATTTATGATGAGGTGATCGAGGTTAATGGAGCCACGGTATTTTTTCGGATACTCACGATTTTATGGGCCGTATTTCTTTGGCACCTGCCAACGATCAAGAGTGACAAGTTCTCTAAATGGATCATTGCTTTTTCCGCGATATTGCTTCTTTTCAGTTATACGCAGTTAACAAATTTCGGGATAATCACTCCGCGAAGTTATCTTCAAAAAGTATTGGGGGGACATAAAACCACGCAACATTTTAACCTCTACTATGATAAGCGGCTTTACGACCAACATGATATCCAACTGCTGGCTAAAGAGCACGAATTCTACTATCATCAAATATCCCAAAAATTAAATCTGCCCAAGCGGGATTCTACCGATAAAATCGAAAGTTACCTCTACGGACAGGCCTGGCAGAAGAAAAAACTGGTGGGTGCAAAATTTACCAGTTATGTGCCGGTGTGGCTCCATCAGGATCAGCTGCATATTGCCAAGCAACAACTTGATGGCAGCCTGGAACACGAGTTGGTCCATGTGATGGCAAAACGATTCGGAAATCCGCTGCTTCATGCCAGCTGGAGCATGGGACTCACAGAAGGACTGGCGGTGGCTATCGCTGGAGGATCTTCCTCGAGTTCAACTATCGATCAAATTGTCGTTTCCGAAAAACCCTATCCCTCCGCAAAACAGCTGCAGCAAGCCTTCTCTCCGTTGGGATTTTACGGCGGACGTTCAGGCGTAAACTACACCACAAGCGGCTCTTTTGTGCATTACCTGATGAACAACTATCCCATCACGGATTTAAAAAGGGCCTACCGTACCGGAAATATAGCACAGGCTTACCCCAGCGGGTGGAAAACGCTCACTGAAGGCTGGCACCGGCATCTGGATTCCGTCTCAGTTGACTCTATCGACAAGAAGATCGCGAGCCATATTTTCGGAATAAAATCACTTTTTGAGCAACCATGTCCGCATGTTATTTCCGCTTTTGCCCAAGCCTGGGACACCTACCATTTTTACCGGGCCGACCGCGACTCAGCTCGAGCCTTGAAGACCCTTAATCACGCACTGATGTTATCCGACAGTCTGCCTCCGATAAAGGCTGAGTGGAGTTACCGGCATCTGCTTGCGGGCGATGCTAAAGCAGTCCGAAAAGTAGCTACCGACCAAGATACTACCGTGGACTTGCAACTTTTATATGCGGATGCCTATGCCATGACTAATGACCTGAAACAGGCCGAAAATCATATCAAGAAAGCGCAACAACTCTATGCGGAACACCCCGACTCTTTGAAAGCTCCGGCCCTGGCAACTCGAATGGATCGCAAACAATGGGAAATTTACCGTAAATTGACTTATCAGGATGAATTACCTGATTCCTCCACCTTTGGAGAAGCGTATTATCGCACGAAAATTCGTAGCCTCAGAAAAGCTCTTAAACAAGAAAAATGGCGAAAAGTCGATTTATACTCCCGGCAATTGCTGACCCTCCCGTTACACGTTCGATATTTTGATGATTATCAGGATTTAATACATCATTTGGCTTTTGCAAGAGATTTTACCATGGCTCGGAACTGGATTGATAAAGTTGCTCAATTACCACTTCGAAGCAGGTATCACCAACGGTTGCAGCAAGAACAAAAATGGCTCAATTTTCTTAAATCCCAAGAGTAAATAAAGTAAAATATTAGCCCAATTTTTGGATTGTTTTGGGCCTCGGTCTTGTTACGACAGGACAAGAACTTACAAACACTATTTCGATAAATTAAATCAAGCAAAATTATGATTAAGCAAAAATTACAAGACGAAGTCAACGATCAGATTCAGGCAGAGTTTCAATCCGGATGGCTGTACCTGGCTTTTGCGGCCTGGTTCGAGGAAAAGAACCTGGAAGGGTTCTCAAACTGGATGCGTCAGCAATGGCGGGAAGAACAGGATCACGGAATGCGATTCTACAATCATATTCTCCGTCGTGACGGGCAGGTCGAACTCAAAGATCTTGAAAAACCTTCGTTCTCCGCAGATTCTCCGGCCGACATCTTTGAACAGGCACTTGAACACGAACGATATATCACCAAACGCATTCATCAGCTGTATGATCTGGCAGAAAAAGAAGGTGACTATCCACTAAAAACATTACTGCATTGGTTCATTGATGAGCAGGTCGAAGAAGAGGAAAACGTTTCGGCCATCCTGGATCGGCTGAACCTAATAGGCGAGGATGGCGGAAGTCTTTATCTGCTGGATCGTGAACTGGGCGATCGCAGTGCTGCAGGAAACGGAGCCAATGATGGCAATGCCGCAGACGCACAATAACTGAATTGTGTCGACTGATTATACACTTAGTTTTACCAAGGCCAATTCGTATGCATTGGCCTTGGTTATTCCTATTCTTGCACTCTACCTTGTACCTTACAGTTTTATTTACGGTGTAAGATCATTGGGTTCAGATTTACTCATTTTCTTTAGAAATATCCCGTTACTGCTGGCAAGTTTCGTTATCGGTACTGCACTTCATGAGTTAATTCACGCTATTTGCTGGTCATGGCTCGATGGCATCCCGTGGCGTAATATTCATTTTGGATTTAAATGGGCCACCCTGACCCCCTATGTCCACTGCCCCGAGCCGGTGGAAGTATCCAATTATCGTTGGGGCGTAGCTATGCCGGGCATTGTCCTTGGATTCCTTCCCTATCTTTTAGCCTTTATTCTGCACAATGGCTGGCTGCTGGGATTCGGCCTCATTTTCACTCTTGCTGCAAGCGGAGATATCCTTATTTTATGGCTGCTCCGAAAGGTAGAATCCGGGACGCTGGTCCAGGATCATCCTGCATTAGTTGGCTGCCGTACTGTAGATACAAATACAAAAAAGACATGATATAAAAGGCTTTATAACGTCTTCTATTTTTAAAAAAATAAAATGTGAAATAACGATCATGATACGTAAACTATTTTTCCTGGCGCTTTGTGCATTTGTTTTTACTAATGTGCAAGCCCAGCAACTCTATCAACCGAGAAATCTTAAACAGGCTTATGAGAACGGGACCCGCACACAAGACGGAACGCCCGGAAAAAATTACTGGCAAAATACCGGTAACTATACGATCAACATTACGGCTACACCGCCTGACCGGACAATTCGGGGTGCCGAACATATCACCTACTTTAATAATAGTCCCGACAGCCTGAAAATGCTGGTTATTGATCTGTTCCAAAATAATCACAAGCCGACAGCACCAAGAAACAGTGGCACTTCTCCGGATTACCTGACACCGGGCGTACATATCGATTCGCTCGCAATTAACGGGCAAAAACATCTTTGGAAAGGAGGACAAAGAGCAGCAACATGGAGTCCTCTTCATTTGCCAAAATCTCTGGCTCCCGGCGACTCGGTACAGCTCACAATCGGCTGGCACTATAAAGTGTCGAAGCGCCCCGGGCGTGAGGGACGGATAGATTCTACTACTTTTTACCTGGCTTATTTCTATCCCCGCGTGGCCGTTTATGACGATTACCAGGGATGGGATACCATCGAGTTTACTGGCCGGCAAGAATTTTACAGTGATTTCAATGATTATACGGTGAATGTTACCGTCCCTAAAAACTACGTAGTTTGGGGAACCGGCAAGCTCGAAAATCCCCAAAAAGTACTGCAGCCGGATGCATTAAACCGATTTCAGCAGTCGATGAGCTCAGATCAAACCATCCGCGTTGGTACTTTCGAGCAGGTAACATCAGGCCAAATTACAGCGCAAAACAATATGAATACGTGGACCTTCAGTTCCGGCAACATCCCGGATGTGGCTTTTGGATTAAGCAACCATTATGACTGGGATGCAGCAAGCGTTGTGGTTAATGACAAGACGAATCGGCGGGCCAGCGTGCAGGCGGCCTACAATGATACGTCAAAGGATTTTCATCAAATGGTACAATTCGGCCGAAATGCCCTGGATTTTTACTCTCACCAGTGGCCTGAGGTACCCTATCCCTATATTAAGACTACGGAATTCCAGGGAGGTGCCGGGATGGAATATCCCATGATGGTGAATGATGCCAGTTACTCGAGTCCTACATTTGCTCGTTTTGTGGCGGAGCACGAGATTGCCCACACCTACTTTCCCTTTTATATGGGCATCAATGAAAGCCGCTATGCTTTTATGGATGAAGGCTGGGCAACCACGCTTGAATATCTGATTGGGATCCATGATGTAGGTAAGGAAAGCGCCACAAAGCTGTTCAAGCAATTCCGGGTAAACCGGTGGATACATAATCCTTCTCCACTGAGTGACCTGCCCATTATAACTCCGGCTGATATGCTTTCGGATCCCGCTTACGGAGATAATGCCTATGGTAAAGCGGCGCTGGGTTATC
>DATFLI010000052.1:0-4026 GCA_035267805.1 Balneolaceae bacterium
GGATAAGGAGAAGAGTAGATTCATTATTAAGAACCGATAAAAATGTAACGGTAAAAACTATCGCACCTAAAAAGCTGCCAGAGAATATCAGTAATATAGCCCTTAACGATACTCTCCAGTCTTATCTAACCTTCTCCTGCGATACTACCTGGATCAAAAACAAAGGCACCTGCCGCAGTTTAGAGGCTAAGCTGGATAATATAGATCGACAGCTGGAGCAGGGGAGAAACCGTACAGCTGCCAACAACCTGGAGGCGCTGTTCAATGAATTGAATGCCCTGAAAGAGAAGCAAATCAGCAGCGAGGCCTACGGGCTGCTGTACTACAACGGGCAATTTTTACTGGATAAACTGAGGGAATAGCTATGCGATTGCTAATAAATACATCCCAAAATTTTATGCGTCATTATCACATATATTTTTGTTCTGATAAATAAACGGTAAGCCCCTATGAAATATCTTTTATCTGTTGTTGGTTTTTTACTCATACAAAGCTCATGTATATATGCACAGGTAATTGAAGGAGTAAACTTCGATTCAAAAAAAGGAGAATATATTATTTCTTATGAATGGGATAATAATACAGTAAAAAAAGGTTTTTATGTACCGGCGAATGGTGTGAAACCTTTTGTTGATGGGTCTGTTGCCTATGACTCTGTTAGTAATAAATACATTTATAGTTATGAACTAAAAAACGAAGAGGGGGCTTATCATCCTTTATATTCGTTTGTTTTAAAGATTGAATCTTCACCAAATAACTTAACAGAACCTAACAAAGACTGGTGGGGGCGGTATGAAGAGAATATGGGAGCCTGTTTATGGTCAAAAACTGGAAGTTATATACCAGGAATTCAACCGGGAAACGTTGAAAAGGGATTTGAATTCACAAGCAAAAATTTACCTACTTTTATAAGTGGATCTACTAGTAGTTTAACTGATATTTATTTTCCTGATATTGAGGG
Source organism: Balneolaceae bacterium (assembly GCA_035267805.1). Classification (GTDB taxonomy): domain Bacteria; phylum Bacteroidota; class Rhodothermia; order Balneolales; family Balneolaceae; genus Fodinibius. The sequence goes on from DATFLI010000052.1 coordinate 962, forward strand.
TGAACTTCCATATCGTCTATCGTTAGTTATCGACTCACTAAGAAATTTGACAACACCGATTAAAATTAAAACGATCGGACCCCGGCAGCTCCCGGACAATATCGGTAGTACGGCTCTTGTTGATACCCTCCAATCCTACCTAACTTTCTCCTGCGATACCACCTGGATTGAAAACAAGGGTGTCTGCCGCAGCCTCGAGGCTAGGCTGGATAATATAGATCGCCAGCTGGAGCAGGGTCGCCAGAATACAGCTGCAAACGATCTTCAGGCACTGCTCAATGAGCTGGATGTTATTAAAGAGAAGCAAATCAGCAGCGAGGCCTACGGGCTGCTGTACTTTAACGGGCAATTTTTACTGGATAAACTGAGGGAATAGCTATGGATCGATTGAGAACCATTTTTGTGGTAAGCGTTTTATTCTTTGTTAATTTTCATCCAGTTAATGCACAGGTTCAAAGTATAACACGAGATCAAAGTCAAAATTATGTTATCAGATATCATGTAAAAGGAGATAATGAATTGCGTAAAGGCAAATGGGTTCCGGGAAATTTAGTAAATCCTGGAGTAGTAGCATCAGTAAAAGTTGTTTCTTCATCCCATTATAAATATGTGTATCAGGTCAGGAATAGTGAAGACTCCAACTTAGATCTTTACAAATTTAAAATTCAGACTCTTTCAAACGTAAAGAATATATCTTATCAAAAATACCAATGGCATGCCCGGTACATAGGCTGGCAATCCCAGGTCAAATGGTCATATAAAACAGGTTCATCTTATGGTATTCCACCAGGGCAAAAGGAAGTATTTTCATTTGAAAGCGAACAATTACCAACAATTGGTTTTGGTTATGCCTCAAATCTAACTGGCCTCTCCTTTCCACGCGAAGATGAAGAATTGCCTGTATTTATAGAAGTTGCACTTGATTCTCTTAGGAAGAAATCGAGCTTTGTTTCTTTTCAGACAGTGGTACCCAAAAAACTTCCAAATGATATTAATCCCAATGCCCTGCAAGACACCCTCCAATCCTACCTGGCCTTCTCCTGCGATACTACCTGGATCAAAAACAAAGGCACCTGTCGTAGCCTGGAGGCTAAGCTGGATCAGGTAGAACGACAAATTGATCGAAATACCAACACCGCCGCGAATACCCTTCAGGCCTTTCTGAACGAGCTGGAGGCCCTGAAAGAGAAGCAAATCAGCAGCGAGGCTTATGGGTTGCTTTACTTTAACGGGCAAATTTTACTGGAAAAACTGAGGGAGTAACCATGAGACTGTCAAAAACAACCGCTGTAACAATAATTGGAATTGTAGGACTTCTCTTATGGGCTCCCTTGTATGCGAAGGCCCAAACTCTGCCGGATACCACTGACTTGCTTAAAAAGGCCGGGGCAGGTCCGGATAATCCCAGGAATAAGCAGACTAAAGCACGTTCGGCAAATTCCGGTACGAAAGAAACTGCTGTCCCAACGAAGACCTGTGAGCTGCCTTTTGGGAAACAGGGCACACGCTTGTACTCGCGGTGCGCAACAGTTCAGGCCGTATGCAGCGGTCAATCCGGGCAGAGATTTTAGAGGCACCCAAAATGGCTCTCTTTTCATTCCAAACAATTAGGTATTCCTAAAGCAGGGATGGGTAGCTCGGGCAAGGTGTCTTTTGCTTTTGATGTAACCAAAGAGGCCCGGTCGAAGATCCGGGACTGGTAAGGTTGCAGGCATCCAGCCCGACCGGTATGATATGGAAGAAAAACCTATCTTTTCAGGTAGCGGCCCCTGACCAATTGGAGCTGTTGCCGAATTATCCCATCCCGTAAAATTTACTTTTCTTCTTATAGTAGGGCAGAAATACTTTTCTTAGTTTTTGATGATTCTGATTTTCAAGAGACGGATCTTCATTCATCACTTTCCAGGCTTCGCTTTTGGCCTGTTCCAGAATCCATTGATCTTCCACGATATCGGCTACGTGGAATTCAGGCAACCCGCTTTGTTTGGTGCCGAGAAAATCGCCCGGACCGCGGAGTTGCAGGTCGGCCTCAGCAATTTCGAAACCGTCATTCGTTTGTACCATTTTTCGGAGTCTAAACTGTGCCTCTCTGCTGACCTTCTCTCCGTAAATCAAGATACAGTAGCTTTGTCGCTCGCCGCGTCCAATACGTCCCCGGAGCTGGTGAAGCTGGGATAAGCCGAACCGTTCGGCGTGCTCTACAATCATGATGCTGGCATTGGGTACATCCACACCCACTTCGATGACGGTTGTGGAGACGAGTACTTGTACTTCATTATTAATGAACTGCTGCATCACGGCATCCTTGTCTTCGGATTTCATTTGTCCGTGCAGCAATCCGACCTGATAATCCGAAAATCGCTTTTTAAGCTTTTCGTAACCTGCCGTGGCATCTTTCAGATCCATCTTCTCCGATTCTTCGACTAACGGATATACAACATAGGCCTGTCCGCCTTTTTCAAGCTCTTGTTCAACAAAATTATATATATCATCATCTTTCTTCTGTGAGCGAACGGCCGTTTTCACGGGCTTACGTCCTCCGGGCAATCCTTTAATAATGGAAATATCCAGGTCGCTGTATAACGTCATTGCCAGCGAACGGGGAATAGGAGTAGCCGACATTACCAATACGTGAGGATGGGAGCCTTTTTCCAGAATTTCTGCCCGTTGTTCTACTCCAAAACGATGTTGTTCGTCAATAACCACCAGGCCGAGGTTATTAAAATTAACTTCATCTTGAATCAACGCGTGTGTCCCCACCACAATCTGGCAATTGCCTCCTTCGATATCGGTTAGTATGTCGGTTCGCAGATTTGCATTCTGGTTGCCAACCAGCAGGCGAACGTTGATATCCAGCGGATCCAAAAAATCCGAGAGTGTCCGGAAGTGTTGCTCGGCCAGGATTTCGGTGGGGGCCATAAATACAGCTTGGTAGCCATTGTCAAGGGCCATCAGGATAGCGCCAATAGCCACAATGGTTTTTCCGGATCCTACATCTCCTTGAATAAGACGATTCATCTGTTTTCCGGAGCGTACGTCTTTTTTGATATCACCTAGTGCCGATT
>DATFLI010000053.1:0-2030 GCA_035267805.1 Balneolaceae bacterium
CACGGATTTCAATATCGTTAAAATAATGGCGGCCTCCCCATGGATTAGTCCATGTTACAGTGCCTCCACCCGGATGGTCGGGAATACGATTTTCATATAATTTTTTATCAAAAATGAGTACTCCTGAGCTTCCCGGACCTCCCAGGAATTTATGAGGAGAGAAAAAGATTGCATCAAGGCGCTGGGCGTTGTTTTCGGGGTTCATATCGATATCCACATAGGGAGCCGAAGCTGCAAAGTCCACAAAGCAGTATCCCCCGTGAGCATGCATGATTTCGGCCAGATGATGGTAGGGGGTTTCGATGCCGGTGACGTTTGAGCAGGCGGTAAACGAACCTATCTTAATCTTTCGGTCTTGATATTTATTTAGTGCATTTTGCAGGTGATTGGGATCTACCAGCAGATTGTCGCCGGGTTCTAGAACTTCCACATCGGCAATAGTCTCCAGCCAGCTTGTTTGGTTGGAGTGATGCTCCATGTGAGTGACAAAAACGATCGGGCGTTCTTCTTCGGGAAGATCAATTTGATCTACATATTTTTCCGGTAGCTTCAATCCCAGAATCCGCTGGAACTTGCATAGTACGCTGGTCATTCCGGATCCAGCCGTAATAATTACGTCATCAGAAGAAGCATTGACATGTTCTTTGATAATTGAATGTGCCCGGTGATAGGCATTAGTCATCAATTTGCCCGTATAGGATGATTCAGAATGCGTATTGCCGACTCGTGGCCCGACTTTATTTCGCATAATTTCCTCTATGGGAGCATATAGCCTGCCGCTTGCAATCCAATCCGCATAAACAAGAGGCTTTTTACCTTCGGGGGTATGAAATTCAGTATCTATTCCAACAGTATTTTCCCGAAAATCCTTAAAGTAGGTTTCTAAGGATGTGAGTATATCTTGAGCCATGGCTAGCAAAGTTAATTGTTAATATCTATTCTATCTGTAATTAAACAGATGAAATACTAATTGCCAACAATCACTTGATAAAACTTCGTAATGTCTAACCTTCTGCCGGAAAATGAACCCCTGTAACTTGCTCACAACGGGCAAGGAATTTTTCCTGAACGTCAATTTCGTCAGCTTCGGTATTATAGGTTGCTTCTTTTTTGTGATAAAAATAGTTGCCGTTGACTTTTGCCTTCTCGTCGTGGCTCACTGCCAGCCACATTTGCGTCTCGTACCCTTTCCGCAGATCGTCGGGCGCACCGGAGCCGCCCATCTTTGTAGGAACCCAGCCGGGATCGACGGCATTGGCATAGACCTCCGGCCATTTACGGGCTACAGCTTTGGCCAGCATCACGGCATGCAGTTTGGAATCGGAATAGCTTATCCCTTCTCCTGATCTTATTTGGTCGATGGAAGGAGATCCGCTTTTATGCATTCCCGAACTGAGATAGATCAGGCGTTTTGGCTTCTGGATCAGACAGGTCAGGATGTAAGGAGCCAAGGTATTTACGGCAAGAATTTCATTTGCAGAAGCCCGATATACCCCGGCGTTGTGAATGACGGCGTCAAAGTGCCCCATTGCATTGACGTCCTCTGCCAAAGATTTTGTCTCTTGGGTATTTGAAAGATCCCCTATAACGGTGGTTTCTGCATCAGGTACCGCTCGTTGGGCGTCTTTGGCCCGCTGTTCGTTACGGGCATGTAGCACCACTTCATGCCCTTGACTGATTAGAGATTGAGCCGCCAGTTGCCCCAATCCAGCTGATGAGCCGGTGATAAATATATGTGCCATTTTCAACCTGTTTTAAATTACATATCCGTTCCCTTTTATTAATCGATATCAGATCTTACTGATAACTTCTTCGATAGGTGTGTTCCCCTCATTAAATTCTATGGTTTTACCTGCTGCATTATCTTGACGTAACACCTCAAGAACGGTATCAGCCACATCTTCTCTGGGGACTCCTTCTTGAGCAGCGGGATCAGTGATCGTAATTTTCCCGGTTCCTGCTTTATTGAACAATCGTCCCGGTCGCAAAATGGTGTAATCAAGGTCCCTTTCTTTTAAAATCTGGTCTGC
>DATFLI010000054.1:0-3693 GCA_035267805.1 Balneolaceae bacterium
ATTCCGGACAGAGTTAATATCAAAACCCTGCCAACTGCTTTATTTACCAAGAAGGGGAGGTCGCTCATCGAACTTTTTCCCAAACCTGGTTTGAAATTAATTCCTTAACAGTTATATCATCACAATAGTTATGCCAAATACGTAATATCTATGGGACTATTATTCACATTACCTCACCCATAAATGCCAATCCGTTCAAATATCACTGATATTTCACCAAGATTTTTTTCTCAGCAACCCCGCCCCGAAAGCGTTCGGGACGTTGAGTAAGCCATTTTAACTTTAACGCAGCGGAGGGAAAAATTTCGCAGCGTTCTATACCGTGTAATTAATTTTTAACCTTAAAATAGATATAAAAGGGATTTGAAAAACCAGGGATTTTGGTCAATCCCGAATACTTTCAGGAAGAATTTGGAGAAAAAACGGTTTTACAAAGTCCTCTATAAGTGTATTTGCATCAATAAGTTAATCCATTTTAGTATTATATTTCTGTGAAATATCCTGGATATCCATTCATCGGAGGCTGTGAAAAAATTCAAAATCAAATAAAACGGACTTTAAGAGGGCTTTGCAAAACCAGGGATTTTGTTCAATCCCGAATGCTTTCGGGGTGAGTGATTTCAAAACCGCAGCGTATTAGTAATACGTGAGGATTTTGAAATCACGAAAATGCAGAATTTGGACAAAAGCACGGTTTTGCAAAGTCCTCTTTAAAAAATAAGAGTAATTGACTTCTTCGGCGCTATTGTCATTCCCCCAACCCCCTTCAAAGGGGGATTTTTTCGTTTTTAATTTTAAAATGGTTTAAAGCCTTAGTAATTAAAGTTGAGCTTAGTTTGCAAAGTAATTTTTACACAGCATCATCGGAGGGAAGATCCTGCAAAAAAAATCAGCAATGCGATATGGAAATAAAAATTACCATTAAACCGTGTTATTTTTATGCAGCCTACCGGGTAAAAAATACCCGTTTATAGCGCATCGTCTGACAGCAATGAATTGATCAAAACAGTAGTATATCAAAAGATATCGGGGCTTAGAAGAGTGAAAAAATATTTTGTAACGCGTTTTGTGTTTGCTAGTTCTATTGCTAGCCACTAATGCGGCCTAAAGCGGGGCGCACTATTTCAAAAATGACAGAAGTAAATTGGTCATCAGTAGGAGCTAACCAAATCAGAGAGGGTAATCCAATACACCTACGAAGCAATCTCAGCAACCCGCTTCGTACAACCCATGAAGCGTAGCCTCAGGCAATATAACGAGAGGTTGATGTTGGGAAATCAATAAATCCAAGGTTTAAAAAACCTTTCCAGGGATTGGAAACCCTGGAAAGGTAGAGCAATTTCAAATTGTTCATTGCTAATTCATCATTGAAAAGCTAAAAGGGAGGTCCCCTCCCGCTCGCGGAATGCTTCGATACCGTAAATGAAGGCAGAGCCTTTGGGATTGCGTTAATGGCAGCCCCATGTAACGAGAAAGGATACGTTGGCTCAGGGTGTTGTCAGTATCCACTCTCCTCCTATGTCATCAGTAGCCAACCTACCGGAAGCCCCCCCTCCGATTAACCGGCGAAGCGATCTCAGCCATAAGCCTTGAACCTCTGTTAAAGGCAGCACAAGGCCAATAGCTGAGATCGCCGCGTCACTCAGCAAGCTCCGTTCCTCGCGATGACATAGAGGATTACCGGCAAACTCCGAATCATGTCATCAGTAGCTCCTAATGCTACTCAAAGCGGGGCGCACCATTTCAGAAATGACAGAAGTAAATCGGTCATCGGTAGTGAAGCGAGTCTTAAAGTCCCCGGCAGGGACGGTCCACACCATAACCCCGGGTTTCAACCTGGGGAATAAAACGTCACCTCCACCAAAAGCCCTGTAAGAACGATCCCAAAAAGCAGTCATAGGTAATGCATTGTATTCAATATCGATATCGTGGATATCCATGGAAGATCATAGGTTAAGAGTTACCCCTTCCCTTTTCCACCGAAAAGGGTAAGGGGCCAGGGGATGGGTTCCGACAAAACGGTTTCAATGAACAATGATCAGTGATCAATAAACAATGGTGAACGTTAAACGGGTTGGTCATTGAAAATGCCATTCCGACGAGCTTGTCAAGTCAGTAGTCGGTAATCGGTGGTCCGTGGTCTGTTGTCGGTAGTCATTGCTCATTGCAAAGCAAAAAGGAGGTCCCCTCCCGCTCGATGCATGGGCAAGAGCAGGGAATGGGTTCCTTAAAAAACGTGGACCATGAACTATGGAGAACCTTGTTCGGATTGATCATTGAAAAACCTTTCCAGTTATACTGGCTGAAATTTGCTTAACTTTCATTTTGTAAAACGATACCAATAAATTCCAGCATATTCATATACACCCACTCCTAGGTTTTCGATGTTACTCATGGATGGGACTCCCAACCATTTACGTTTCCAGCTTCCCTTTAGCCTGTAATTGGTTGGAGACGGGATTGGTTCAATACCAAAGTGCCGAAAGGCCCACATGGCCCGGGGCATATGGGTTGCACTGGTAACCAGGATAACCGGGTGAGAATGACCATAATTTTTGGCATAGTCCTCGGCCTCTTCATAGGTATTGCCTGGTTCTTTTTGAATCATCGTTGCCTTTTCACTTATTCCAAGCAGGATAGCTGTTTTCTGCAATATTTCGGCCTGGGTAGGTGGGTGACTGGATGAATAACCTGATAACACCAAATTACTGTTAGGCAGTTGTTTAAACAGTCGTATCGCTTCATTCAATCTCCCCAGTGCATTCAGTGACAACAGGGCATTCGATGGCAAACGATCATCATAACCGTGACCTCCGCCAAGTACAACTATGTAATATTCAGCTCCCGGATCTTCCAGGTTGTTTACCCTGACGGGTTCATACCGATCCTCAAGTGAATTTATGAGCAAATTGGGCAAAAAAGGGGTAGAAATCATCAGGAACCAAATTCCTGTAACCAAAATTAACCACCTGGATAAACGCCTTCTTTTTAAAAGAACGCCTACAACGGCGAGAAGTAACAGAATCCCAAAAATATTAAAGGGCTGAATAAAAAATTTGATGCTGGATATAAGCATTTGAAATCCGGTTTATAAACTGATTTCTTAAAATTATGAAAATCGCAGGTGGACCTAAAAGATATCAAAATGAACCACTCTAGGAGCCGCTACTTATTGCTAAAAAACTCCCTCCGATTACCAAAAATATTTTACCATTAGTAGATAAAGAATTCGTTATAAACAATAAAATTTATACCAAGGTGACATCGCTGGCTTACCGGTCATTTCCAAGCAATTCCGACTCTCTAATGAGGATTGGTTCAACATCAACATCCCTGAGAAAAATCAATGGTTCATCATAGGTATAATCAATTCTCTTCATATCCCGGCCATTTTCCCAAAACATCGCTTCGAGGGTATCCATTGGGATATTAGCCCCGCCGGCTGCAATAGAAGATGTAAATGCCACATGGCGAATATTAATTTCCGTAATTTTTGGATTTCCTTTGGCATCTTCTTTATAATCAACCGTAAAAATTCCGTTGAGTCCGGTACCGACTTCGGATGCGACAGATTCGAGGGCTGTCTGGGCAAACTGAACCAACGGCGGTTCATTAATCAGGCGTCCGAATGAGGTGTTTCCCGTAATACCGGAGGGAGCTACTTTGGCCATAATATAGTTCACACGTTCAGCA
>DATFLI010000055.1:0-5566 GCA_035267805.1 Balneolaceae bacterium
AGGGTAGAGCCGAAGAGCATCTTGCACTTTTTGCTCCGCATACCAAGGAAGAACGAGTTGAGCTTTACGAAGCGATGAAAAAGAAAACACATCTGCAATTGACTGAAGATTACGTTCCACAGGTTATTGAGCAGGGATTGAAGTCATTTTCCGGCGCAGATATGGAAGCTGCGCTAACTCGTGCTAAATTTCGTGCAACGGCCCAGGGGCTAGACAAGGTAACTCCCGAAGTTTTGGATGCAGCACTTAACGATTTTCTTCCGCCCACCTATCCCGAGGAAGTTGAACTGCAGACACTCAGTGCGGTAATCGAATGTACTTCAAAAGAGCTATTACCCGAACGCTATCAGGAGATGGATCGCGGAGAGATTCTTCAAAAAATTGACGAGCTTAAATTTCGGGTTGGCTAAGCGCTTATTTTTGGGAAAAAGTCGGTGTCAATTCTTATGGCTTAAAGCACCTACCCTTCCTTAATTTTTGAGCTTTTAGTCCCAAAATATAGCTGTCATAACAAGCTCAAATAAACTTTAACCTTTGTAAAAACATCATTTATAGCCTCTAAGCGTATTTTTATACGGGTATCAGCATTATTCAACTAAATTATTCAACTATATGGTTGAATAATTTAGTTGAACTTCCTAGTTTATAAAGGAATTAAATGAAAGGCATCAATTATGGCAGACAAAAAAGAAACAGAAGAACTTATTTTCGAAGCGGCTCGTGAGGTATTCCAAAAGTATGGATACTATGGAGCTCGTATGCAGGACATTGCTGATGAAGCCGGTATTAATAAATCTATGCTTCATTATTATTTCAGGAGTAAAGACAAGCTCTTCCAGGAAGTGTACCAAAAAGAGATGGGAGAATTTATGCCCGTCATTATGAAGTTGCTTAACTCAGACCAGTCATTGAACGAAAAAATCGAAAATATTATTGATGCTTACTATTCTCACTGGCATTCTAATCCAAAGTTAATTCCGTTCATCATCATCGAAATGAATTTGAATCCAGAGCGATTTAGGAAGTTCATCCAAAATAAACACGACTTTCCAACAAAATTTGGTAAGCAATTACACCAACTGGTTGAGGAAGAGAAAATTATGCCGATAGCTCCAGAACAGCTATTGGTTAGCATCGTAAGTCTCACACTATTTCCATTCGTCGGAAAAACCATGATTTCAAGTCTTTTTGATCTTGATGATCCCGGTTATGAGCAGTTTATGGAAGATCGAAAGAAACTGCTTCCAACTTTTATTTTAAACGCTATAAATTATAACGAATAATGATAATCTTAACGGTACTTGTATCATTTTTAAACCTTTTGCAGCCTTCTGCTTCGGATAGTTTGAGCCTTCAAGCCTGTTATCAGCTGGCTCAAAAAAATTATCCGACGGCTAAAAAGATTGAGCTTCAGCAAAAGATTACGGAGCTTAACACGCGGGTAGCAAACACACGCTATTTCCCTCAAATTGAACTAAATGGGAAGGCTACCTATCAATCGGAAGTCACAAATATTGGGCCGATGGGGCCTTCGATTAGTAAGGATCAATATCAGCTTGGCCTGGATGTTACCGAGCCCATTTACAGCGGGGGCGCCATTGGAATCCAAAAGAAACTGGAACAGGCCAAAGGCAGGCAGGAAGTCAATTCCGTGTATGTGGATTTACACAAACTACGCGAGCAGGTAAACCAGGTATATTTTGGGATTTTGCTTTCTCAGAAGCAAAGTCAGACCGAGGAGCTGTTGATGAAGAATCTGCGACAGCAACTGCAAACGGTGAGATCTCAAGTGAAAAATGGAGCTCTTCTACCCAGCCAGGCACACGTGCTGAAAGCCGAACTCATTAAAGCCAACCAAGATTCGGCTGAAATTCAATCAAATATTCAGGCCGGCTATCAAGTGTTGGGTGAACTTATCGGCAAAGATGTTTCGACGGATATAGATTTGTCGCTGCCGAATGTCAATCCTAATCTTACAGGAAGTATTCAGCGACCGGAATACGATCTTTTTCAAAGCACAAAGCACACGCTCGATTATCAAAAGCAGTTAATACAGGCCGGTAAGTATCCCAAATTGGCCGCTTTTGGATCTGCAGCCTACGGACGTCCGGGATACAATTTTCTAAACAATGATTTCCATGATTTTTACATAGTAGGGCTGAAGCTAAGCTGGAATTTCTGGGATTGGTCGAATGCCTCAGATAAGCAAATGGCGTTAACCATCCAACAGCAAACTGTGGAACAGAATAAGAAAGCATTTACGCGACAGGTGCAGGCTGCCCTTGATCGGATCCGGGCACAAATCGCATCCCTAAAACAAAATATTGACCGCGATAGTGATATTATTGATCTGCGCGAACAGGTAGTGCAGGAAACCGCCAGTCAACTTAAAAATGGCGTTGTCACTGCCACGGAATATGTGACTGTGCTTACGAAAGCGAACCAGGCGAAGCTGGCTCTTGAGATCCACAAAGTACAGTTGCGACAGGCACAAATTGATTTGGAAACTACATTAGGTAATTCAATAGAACCGTAAACAGAACTATGAGTAATCAAAATAACAATATTGGAGAATCCCCTTCGGCTCAGGGTAGTAAAGAAGCCGGGCAAAAGAATCGGAACAGCACAAAAAAGAAAATTTGGGTATCGGTATTGGCTCTTTTAGTGGTGGCCGCTGCGATATACGGCTGGAATTGGTATACCTTTGCCGTGAATCACGAATCGACCGACAATGCCCAGGTTGATGGTAACATCAGCCCCGTGATACCGCGCGTAGATGGATATGTGCAGAAAATTTATGTGGATGACAATCAACGTGTAAAAAAAGGCGATCTGCTGGTCAAACTGGACAAACGGAATTTTAAACTGGGCGTCAAGCAGGCGAAAGCGGGTTTGAAATCGGCTAAAGCAGCCTATGCTGATGCCAAGGCGGGTTTGGCATCGGCTCAAGCCCAGGTTAGTCAGGCAAAAGTTGCCTTACGGCAGTCCCGAACCGAGATGCAGCGTCAAAAACGGTTAATGGCAGATAGTTCCACAACCCAACAGCATCTCGACAATGCACAATATGCCTTTGAGTCGGCCCAGGCGCAATATACCGTGGCTCAACGTCATGCGGATGAAGTGAAGGTGAAAGTTCAGCAGGCGAATGCCAACATAGAAAAAGCACAATCTGCTCTTGAAAATGCCAATTTAAACCTTTCATATACCGAATTGCATGCCCCAATTTCGGGCGTGGTCTCCCAAAAAGATATAGAATCGGGGCAATATGTACGTCCCGGCCAGCCCGTGATGGCAATTGCCAATGATAAAAATGTGTGGGTTAAGGCGAATTTTAAAGAGGGGCAGATTTCTCAAATTGACGTAGGTGAACCGGTTGATATCGAGGTCGATGCCTATCCTGATAGGGTTTTTAAGGGGAAAGTTCAGTCGATAGCTGGGGCAACGGGATCCAAATTCGAGTTGTTGCCTCCGGATAATGCCAGCGGCAACTTTGTGAAAGTTGAGCAGCGTATTCCGGTAAAGATCATGTTTACGGATCCCAAAGATCCGGACGCACCGCTGAAGCCCGGGATGAATGCCGTACCAACTGTCCAAGTCAACTAATATAGGATCTCAGCTAAACGACAGTTATGAATAAAGCAGATCACAAACCGACGGTTGAGTATGGAGCCCGGAGGGTGATTATCACCATCACGCTGATTATGGCCTCGCTGCTGGAGCTTATTGATACCACAATCGTGAACGTATCACTGCCGGTTATCCGGGGCAATCTCGGGGCCACACTCAGCGAAATCAGCTGGGTGGTTGCGGGATACGCGATGGCCAATGCGATCATTGTACCTATCACCGGGTGGCTTTCTTCTATCTTTGGTCGCCAGCGCTATTTTACGGGATCTATAATTCTGTTTACCGTTGCTTCGTATATGTGCGGACAGTCGACTACGATTACCGGCTTGGTCGTCTGGCGTTTTATCCAGGGATTAGGTGGTGGTGCTTTGCTGGCGACATCACAGGCTATTTTGGTAGAAATTTTTCCGGATGATCAGCTTGGATTTGCCAATGCCATGTTTGGAATCGGTGCCGTTGTCGGTCCCACAATCGGGCCGGTATTGGGTGGGTATTTGACCGATGCTTATTCCTGGCCGATGATCTTCCACGTCAATATTCCGGTCGGCATTCTGGCCGCTATCCTGACGATGATTTACATCAAAGAGCCGCCCGAGACGGTTAAAACCGGTAAGTTCGACTGGCAGGGACTTTCTTTTTTGATTATAGGGATTGGGTCACTGCAGGTTATCCTGGAGCGCGGCAGCGATGAAGATTGGTTTGCAACAACCTATATTACCGTGCTAACCATTACCGCCGTCATTGGGATTATTTGTTTTGTGATTTGGGAGTTGAAGTATGCTGAAAATCCGATTGTCGATCTGACGATCCTGAAGAATCGCTCAACAGCTATTGGTACCATCTTCATTTTTATTCTGGGCGTGGGGCTTTACGGCGTGCTCTTTTTATATCCCCAGTTTATACAGAATTTGTTGGGATTTTCGGCTTACCAGTCCGGAATTTCCCTGTTGCCCGGCGGGCTGGCCGCCCTGATCGCGATGCCATTTATAGGAATCGGCTTGCGGAAAGGTTTTTCGCCAAGGCTGATGGCAGGACTCGGATTTACCTTGTTTTTTGTCTGTAGTTTTATGCTTTCCAATGAGACACTACAGTCCGGCGGCGTTTTTTATGGGGATTTCTTCTGGCCGCAGGTATTCCGTGGTCTATCCACTGCAATGCTTTTTGTACCGCTGACTACTATTGCGCTGGCGGAGCTTAAAGGAGCAGAAATTGCCCAGGGATCGGGGCTCACCAATATGGCACGTCAGCTTGGAGGCTCCTTCGGATTAGCGATTATGGCGACCTTCGTAGATTATCGTTCGGCTTATTACAGGGATCACCTGGCCGAGCATATCTCCTTGTATAAGCAGACAACGCAGGTACAACTCCACAAAATTGCAGAGGGATTTATGGCAAAAGGATCAAGCGCATACGGGGCAATGCACAAAGCTTATGGAGTATTAAATGGTAAGTTGGTAAGGAATGTACTGCAGTTAACATATACCGATGCCTTTTTATATATCGGGATATTTTTTCTGGTCTGTCTCCCTCTGTTACTATTAATTAAAAAGGTAAAATCAAGTGGAATGCCAACTGCTCATTAGCAGGATCTACAATTAATAAATAAAAATAAGCAGCTCATGCTGCTAAAAATTAAATTGAAAGAGAAATGAATCGTTCTAAAATATTTCTAATGCTGCTCGGGTTAAGCTGGTTAGCGATAGGCTGTTCGGGAAATGAAAAATCTGATGCCTACGGACAATTCGAAGCTACTGAGACAACGATATCTTCGAAGACATCCGGAGAATTACTTTCTTTTAGTCCTGATGAAGGCGATAACCTTAAAGCCGATCAACAGGTTGGGCTGGTAGATACCACCCAGATGGAACTCAAAAAACAGGAATTGAAATCCCAGCTTGCGGCAACGAAATCGAAGATAGAAAATATCAATGCCCAAATT
>DATFLI010000056.1:0-11925 GCA_035267805.1 Balneolaceae bacterium
ATCAATGACGCTTCTGATATTGCGGATACGGCCAAGCAATTGCTCGAAGAAACCGAAGTGGGCAAGCGTAAGGTCCGGCTTTTGGGCATCACGCTCTCCAATCTAAACCTCAATGAACGCGGTCATTTTAAACAGCTTGAAATTCCATTCGAAGAATAATTGTTACAACCTTGCTTGCTGAATATTGAATGGACAATGATGAAGTAAAAAAGGAAGTATCATCCGCAGAACGTTGAATTCAGCTGCTCGACGATGCGCAAAGGTCTGAAGCTGTGAGAGAGTTGCACTCCCGTGAGCAAAGTTCTATTTAAATTTTCAGGTATAAATTTTAAAAATGGCATGAGCCGATGCTTGTGCTAGTTTAGGAAGAAACAAATCATTTCATAAAGCAAAGCTAAACGCAGTTAAGAAAAATATCCAAAGGGAAGTAACATTTTTCTTAATTTCAGACCTTTTAAAATGTCCGATTTAATCTGAGTAAACCTGCGGCTGAATACCAAATATGAGTTATACCCTTTCCGATTTTGATTATGATCTGCCTGATGAATTCATTGCCCAGGAACCGGCGCATCCCCGCGATCATGCCCGGCTGCTGGTGTACAATCGGGCTACGGGTGAAATTACGGATGATCATTTTTATAACCTGTTGGACTATCTACCCAAGAAAACAACGATGGTCGTTAATAATAGTAAGGTAGAAAAGTGTCGCCTGCTGTTTGATGACGGTAAAAAGGAAGTTTTTATTCTGGATGCCGTCAATAATACGACGGTTCATGCCATGGTTCGTCCTGGCAAAAAATTTAAAAAAGGCAAAACCGTCGAGCTATCCGGTGAGATATCGGCAGAAGTTATTGACATTGATGACGAGGGAATTCGAACGCTAAAAATGCATCCCTCCCTGGAAAGCAGTGTTTATGATCAACATAAACGTACGCCCTTTCCACCTTATATCGAGCAGAATGAGATGCTTTCTGATGAATATCAGACTGTTTATGCCAAGGATTTAGGCAGCAAGGCTGCGCCAACAGCTGGACTTCATTTTACGGAAGAATTGCTCGACAAAATTAAAGAACAAGGCATCGGGGAGGCCGAAGTTACGCTTCATGTGGGACTTGGAACTTTTGCACCGGTCAAGGCAGATGAAATTGAGAATCACACTATGCATTCCGAGTGGTTTGAAATTACCGATGAAACGGCATCTCAATTAAATCAGGCAGATCATATTACAGCGGTAGGGACGACCAGTGTTCGGGTATTGGAAACCTGTCTAAAAAGACACGCAACATTTAAATCCGCCAAAACAGAAACCGACATTTTTATACGTCCCGGTTATGAATTTAGGGGAGTGGATGCACTTATCACCAACTTTCATCTCCCTAAGAGCACCTTGTTGATGCTGATTGCCGCATTTATGGGATTTGATGAAATGAAAAAAGTATATCAGCACGCCATCGACCAAAAATACCGGTTCTATTCTTTTGGTGATGCCATGCTGATATTGTAGTCGCGGTTGGGCCTTCAACCCAACCTGGCGCTAAGCAGCATAGAATTAATTGTCAGGGTTATTTTGTTGCTGTTGTTGCATCTGCTGCTTCATCTGCTCTTGCATGTCATTGCTATCAACCATTTTCACCTGATTTTTCAACGAAGTCGAAAGCTCTTCTACATCGTCTTCGGAGAGCACTTCCTCAATATCTTCAATGCCAACCTTTTTGAGCAGATTATAAATCATCCGGTTGAACAGCATTTGCTGGGCCGCAGAACTCAGCTGCATCAACTGCTGCTGCGGTACCTGGGCGCCCGAAAGCTTGATCTTGTTCATTACCGGTTCCAGCAGTTTTTCAATTTTCTTGGACATCTGCTGCTCCAGCTCTTTGGCGTCCTTGTTTTCTTTACTTGTTACTTCATTACCGTTAGGATCGACTAACTTCATGTCAAAAGAGATATTTGTTTTCGATTATTTCAATTCTTTAACAGGGGATAAGAGAATATCGTTTATCTGTACGGAAATCAATAAGCGTAAGGCCGAAGAGCCCTGTATATTAGGGCTTCGCTTATCTTTTCTATTATTCTTCAAACACCAAGCCTTCGGGATCAGCGCCTAACTCTTTGAGATACGTTAGCATCGCATCATTAAATGCCGGAGGGCCGCATACATAGAAGGGCTGATCAAAATCATCAATCTGATCAGACAGAAATTCTTTGTCGATAAACCCATCCAGAAAAATATGCTCCTTAGAAGGCTCGTCGGTAATGACATTCACGAATCGGTCTCCCAGCATTTCCGTAAATTCGTCTTTCAGGATGATATCTCGCTCAGTCTTATTAGAAAAAATGAGCCGATTACCATCTATTTTTCCATCTCTGTGGAGTTGTCTGAAGATTGCAATAAATGGGGTTACGCCTGCACCGCCGGCCAAAAAAACGCCGGGACCTTTGTAATGAATCGTGCCCCAGGGATCATCGATGATAAAAGAATCGCCTTCTTTTAATTTACCTACCTGTTCGGTAACGCCCTTGTGTTCAGAATAACTTTTAATGGTAAACTGCAGATGAGGCTCATCATTCAAAGAGGTAAAGGTAAAAGGGCGTTTTTTATCGCGCCAGCCATCTTTGTCAATAGCAACTTCTGTTGCCTGGCCCGGTTCGAATTCGTAGCCATCCGGCTTGTCAAAAGTATATTGACGTACATCGTGGGTAACATTTTTGATTTCTCGAATCTGTACTTTATGACTCATATTTCCTCCAAATTTTCCCTTTTATTATTTCTTTATCGTTTTAATGTATTTGAATCCTTTTTCATTCAAAAATCCTTGATTATCGGGAATGATAAACAATATAAATTCATTCAAATGGTTTAACATTGAACTATTAAGGAACCAAAGATTTACAATACATGCCAATGATTGATACAAATGAAATAATCACAAAAAAAGCCCCTGCTGATTACCCTATTCACGAATTACTTAGGAATCGCTGGAGTCCACGGTCTTTCTCGGGTGACTCTGTTGATCCCGAATTGCTGAAACAACTATTTGAAGCTGCACGCTGGGCTCCATCATCCTATAATGAGCAGCCTTGGCGGTTTATCGTGGCCCGTAAAGAAGATGAAGAGGCTTTTGAAAAATTAAGTCAGGTCCTCAATGAATTTAACCAATCATGGGCCCTGGAGGCGCCGGTGCTGGTTTTAGGGCTTGCAAAGAAGACGTTTGATTTGGATGAACGACCCAATCCCCATGCGGAACATGATCTTGGTCAGGCAATCGCACATCTTACATTCGAAGCCTCCCGTCACGATTTGTTTGTACACCAGATGGCCGGAATCCTTCCCGATAAAGCACGCGAGCTTTATGATATTTCTGATGATTTTGAGCCTTTGACCATGTTTACCATCGGATATCTGGGCGATTCGGATTCATTGACGGATCAGCTTGCCGAGCGAGAGCAGGCGCCCAAAAGCCGTAAAAATCTCGACGAAATTGTTTATAGTCCGAATTGGGCTGAATAGAAAAAATGATGCTTTGAATAAACTCGTCGGACGGCTAATTCAGCCGTCTGACGAGCAAATATTAGCCCTATTTCAAATTGTCGGCAAAGAATGCCACAGTTTTATTCCAGGCATCCTCAGCCGCATCTTTTTGATAGCGCGTTCCCGAAGGATTGGCAAAAGCATGCCCGGCACCGTCATAAATATGGATAGAATTTGAAACGCCGGCTTTATTCAGCGCCGATTCAAACGCATGAACCTGTTTGGGAGGTATCCCATTGTCTTCAGCGCCGAACAAACCCAGAATAGGCATTTTAAGTTTTGCAAGTTGATCGGTATCGGTCACCAAGTGTCCATAATAGATGACTGTAGCATCAACTTTATCTGGCAGTGCCAACGCTGTTTGCAAGGACCAACCGCCTCCAAAACACCAGCCGATCGTACCAACATTTGTGACCCCCCGTTTTTCAGTAAGATAATTGTAAGCCTGCTTTAAATTATCGATTGCCGCATCATTATTTACCGCTCGGGCATATTTCCCGGCGCTGTCAGGCGATTCTGCGACCTTTCCATTGTATAAGTCTACTGCCAGCGCAACATATCCTTCTCCTGCCAACCGATCTGTCATCATGCGAATATTGTCATTGAGTCCCCACCATTCGTGGATGACGATAAGTCCCGGCAGGTTGCCCTCGGCACTGTCCGGCTTTGACAGATATCCAGTGATTTCTTTCCCATTTACCGTTGCATAAGTAACTTTATTGCCGGTAACATGAGTTTCCTGTTTCAATTCGACCGAAGCATTTTGGATAGGAGTATCACCGCGATGCTCATCCGACATCCGATCCAAATAATCTTTGTTCTCCTCACTGCTGCATGCAACGGTCATCAATAGCGCGATCATCCATATACCTAAACTGAAATGCGTTCCCATATAATCTCCTGTTTATTGATTTTTATTGATACCTATAAACTTTAATTCAATTCCAGATACAAAAGTTGCATTTATGCTTAGGATTTATTTGTCCATCGAAATATCAGGGGTTTGCAAGCTGCTTACCAGTAAATTCGATAGGAATCTGTACCCTCGTAAAATCCCAGTTTAGATCAATATTTGTCGAATTATTTTTCACGTCGTCAAACTGGATGGTGAAAGCCTGGGTAGGTTTTTCGGTTTTATCAGTGGGCACATTTACACGCAGGAAATCATCCTTTTGATCGTACTCGAAGGCGCCCCATTGGCCAAGCTTGCTATTTAGAATGATGGTCCATTTTCCATTTTTGTGGGGAATGGTAAACAAAGCATAGGTCCCGGCCGGGACCTTTTTTCCCGCAAAGATAATATCCTGTGTCGTTGTGATTTCCGTAGCTTCATTTGCACCTGTTCGCCAGACCTGATCATAAGGAACCAGGTTGCCAAAAATATCACGCCCCCTTTTATAAGGCTGCCCGTAAACAATTTTGATATACGTTTTAGCCGGCGGATATTTGACACTTGCAATTGTGATGGGGCTTTTGCGTCGTACCGGGTCGGGTTCTTGCGGCTGTGGCTTATTGCAGCCCGATAAAAATAGCAGCATCACTAATATTCCGAGCCAAAATTTTTGACCTGTAAAATGCATTATGTTAATTCGTTTATAACGATTGCTTAAAATTCGTCAGTTTTAATGTGTTGACATAAAGATTAAAAGCTAAGATGTAAAATTTTAGCCAGGAATCACTCCGGTTAAATAACTATTTACATCCGGATGGGGTAATTCAGGCTATTTGTTCATCAAAAGTTGCCGATAAAAAATTCTGACGCCTGCCGTGTGGGTTCATACCCGTATCCGACGCCAATATTAAATCCAAGATTTGAAAGACGGAAATGAGCACGAATTCCAATCCCAAAAACACTGCGGGAACCTTTATACCAATGACTGAATGTAGGATCGGTTACCGTATCGGTAAATGCAACCAGGTAGATATTACTGAGGTAAAGGGGCAGCAGAAATCCTCCGTTATCCACGTAGGTAAGCGGAATGGTATAACGCGTGCTAAAACTCAGCAGGTTGCGGGAGTTTATTAGGACGGGTTCCGAAAACGCATCAGAGACTAACGATTGATTGTCAAATATGAGACCTGACTGGGTGATGCCGCGAAGTCCGAGGCGTAGCGACTGATTCCACCGACGCAGTGGCGAAAGGAAAGCGTAAAGCCCGCCATGAAATGCTGTTTCATTTCTACCGGAAATCGAAATATTATTGCCGTAAGCCGTAAGGTTAATAGAATCTGAACTCAAATGCCGTTCGATTTCTGAAAATAGAATAAGACCGGAATTCGGTTGGACATCGCGGATATCCTGTTGCAGGCGGTAATCAAATTGTCCGTAAATATTAGCAATGGTCTGGTCCCCGAAATTAGATTTGCTGCCTACATTTCCCGGTTCAAAATACCGGATTTGCGACTGCCGAATTTCCGGTTCAATGAAGAAAGAAGTATTAAAGATATTTTGATTTAGCCGGACCGAAAACGGAATGCTCAAGGACAAGCTGCGCTCCTGCCGCAGCAAAGTGAAGATATTTGGCGAATTTTGTGTTCCCGATTCAAAGTACCGGTACGAGGGTTGACTGTAAAAGCGGGCCTTAAATCCCGGGTAAAAACTTTTGTTTTGATATTGGATATCATACCACCCCCGGTTCTCCATGTACGCAAATTCAGCCGAATAGCTCTGATCGGCCAGCAGGTTGTTGCTATTCAACGAAAACCCGGTTTGGTAAACTCCCCTATTTGACACTTCATTAAAAACCGGCAATACTGTCCGCGGCTTCAGCCAGCTAGTTCCGTCAGAGTAACTGTTCGTTTTCCAATGATGAGATTCGGTAATGAGAGAGTCAGGCACAGCGGGTCGCTGCATAAACTCTTGTTTCGACTGATTTGGTTGCCAGCGATCGTCGGGAATTTTTTTATTGAAAAAATCTGTCTGTTTTAAAACAACAGGCAGACGTTCATTTTTATCCTGCTTAATAAACGCAATTCGTTGACCGTCAGGGCTGTAACTTGCTTCCATAGCGTTAAAAGCAGTATTCGTGATTTGTGTAACAGACCGGGTTTTTAGATTATACTCGTAAATTTGATTGGTGCCGGAAAACCCGCTGCTGAACAGCAGCTTTTTTCCATCGGGACTCCATGCCGGATCGAAAATTGATCCCTCGGAAAAGGAAATATCTGGCAACTGTTTTAAGCCTTTCTCCGGATGTCGGGCATTCACAATCCATAAGGCCTGCATGCCTCGTTTATTGGCTACCACGGCCCACTGATCGGTTACGGGATTGGGCTGTACGGCTATAATCTGGTCACGTCCGAGTGAAGCAATGTTATGAATTTGATCGCCCACAGATACCAGCTGCGAAGAAGCAGGACGTGTTTGCAGGGCGAGCAGCGTATCCCCTGAAAAGGCCGGCGCATATACCCGCCCATGCTTGGTCAGTTGATATTTTTTACCTGATGAAAAATTGTATTGGACTAATTCGGCCTTGCTGGTATTATCGTAGATGGGATCTGCTTCGTAATAGCTAAACACCATTTTGGATCGATCGCTCGATAAATCGTAGCGATAGTCGGCTACCGAATTGGTAGTCAGCAGTTGTGCGATATGATCGTCTCCCATATCGTAAGAATAAAAGCCGGCACGGGCATTATAAAAAGATCCGTAGAAAATGAGTTTGGAGTTGGAGAGCCATTCCGGTCGTCGAATATTACGGCCTTTATAGGGAATGGAAAGTTCGGTCCCGCGAGAAGAAGGTCCTTTGTCCGAAAGTTCCTTTTCTTTGGCCTTCTCAAACCTATGATATAATTGACCGGGCCAAAGACCGGTAACATGTCGCAATGCCACTCCATAGCCCAGAAACGGGAAATCCATATAAAAATCGAGCGCCTTTCTAGTAGTAGATGACCCGTATTGTGCCTGTAGCCAGCCGGTAAACTCATAACCGCCAATGTAATGGCGATCGAAGGGACGCGAGTAGGAGGATATTTGCATCATCTGTCCCATCGACCAGCGTTGATTACTCTTAAAAACGGCATTGAATTGATTGGTAAAAAGTGGAAAATTACCGCGTCCGCCGTCCTGGGAAACGCCTTCGGTTTCGTGCTGCACGGCGATGCCTTCCAACATTCCGGATGGAATAGCCCCGTGAAATGAACGTGCCAAATCCGGCGAAAAGATACTTACCAGTCGCGGGATATTATAGCTGCCCAAATGACTGAATTGCATGGCGTGTGTCAGCTCGTGAGGGGCCACATTTTCGAGCCAGTTGCCTGTCTTCGGGTTTAATGCCTTCCCCTTCATGGGCGGCAATTCAATCTCCGACCTAAAATGAAAAGGTGTCACGAACCCATTGGAGCGATCGTTATAGCTATTCAGAATTACCGGAAATTGCTGCAGTTGTCCACCCACCAGGTTTTGTGTCGGGCGATAATGTTTTTCCAGGATACGTCCCATCCGAAGCGCTGTGGAATCGTTACCCTGTGCATAAATAAGCTTAAAATGCGGCGTTGAAAGATACTGCCAGTGCTGCCCGGCCGGGCGGTATTGTGTGGGATAAAATTGAGCCAGGCAAGAAGTTGAAATCCCCATCAGCAATAAAAGAAGAACAGCCGTTTTACGCATAAGCTTTTGGGGATTTGGGTTGAAAGTCGAAACAAACTAAAAAATTATTTCTTCATCAGTCAATAAAAGATGATTATACTATCATTTGTTCATAAATAATATTCGAGGGTATATTTTTCCTTATTTCTTTTAAGAGAGGGGTAACAATAATGTCGAACTTAACCTAGCGGGGGCAGGTACTCATAAATCGCCCAGAAATGTGCAAAAGTACCGGCAAGGACGAATAGATGCCAGATCTCGTGATGACCAAACCATTCCGGGACAGGATTCGGTTTCTTTAGGCCGTAAATGATGGCCCCGAAAGTGTAAGCCAGTCCGCCCGCAATAATCCAGACAATAAACGCAATTGGAAGTTTGTCAACCATATCGGGAAAAAGGATAACGCCGAACCAGCCCATCCCCAGGTAAAAGGTTGTTGACAGCCAACGCGGTGCATTCATCCAGAAAATCTTCTTAATAATCCCAACAACAGCAATGCTCCAGATTGTAATGAAAACGAACCATTTCCATTCCCCCTTCAATACCAGCAGGCAAATGGGTGTGTAGGTACCTGCTATAAGCACATAAATCATGATGTGATCGAATTTCTGCAGAATTTTTAGCGTCTTCTGCTTTACCGGCAGTGCATGATAGAGTGAGCTTGCCGTATAGAGCAAAATCATACTTAATCCAAACATGGAGAAAGCAACGATCTCGCTCACCGAGCCGCTGTGGATGGCTTCGTTGAGCAGCAATATCAGTCCGACCAGTGATAAAATAGCACCCACGCCGTGGGTCAGACTGTTGACAGGCTCGCGCAGGTAGCGTTTTACATTATTCATAACATCATTCATGTTCTAAGATACGGATAATGATAACGGAATGGAACGGGAAATAGTTTAATTTTAAAAAACAACCCACCTGCATGTTAAATATTTTCAGTCGGATGGGCAGTTTGTTGGTATCACAAATTTTTTAGTGGTCTTGTTTCCCCTTTAGTCATCCACTTTGTGTCGACAAAAGTGGAGCAAAAGCGACCGGCTGGAAAATTTCGCTGCCGCTTGTTCCGGCTACGCTAAATTATTTAACTCGTTTCGCAAACCCACGAAACTCAGACAGAAATTATTTTTTCACGCTGCGCCTGCACGCACTTTCCCCAGCGAAATTAACGCTATGCCTGAGACGGGGGGGGCGTGAAACCTTTTCATTATTTCAGCTCCTTATGAATTAAAGTATACGATCATCTGTCATTCAAAAGGTATTGCGACTTGCAAAAGCCCGGCTCAACGTCGCCTCATCAATAAATTCGAGTTCCGTTCCCATCGGAATGCCGTAGGCGATACGCGTAACCTTTACTTCGTCAAAAGGTTTAAGCAGTTTATTGATATAGTAAGCTGTGGCTTCTCCCTCGGAATCAGGATTTAACGCCAGAATCACTTCATTGATCGATTCATCCTCATCATTGATTCGCTGCATCAATTGTTTGATACGCACATCATCGGGGCCGATATTATCAAGCGGGGATATCACCCCGCCAAGTACATGGTAGCGCCCGCGAAACTCATTGGTTTTCTCAATCAGGAATACATCCTGCGATTCCTCGACCACACAGATCTGTCCTGATTCGCGTTTTACATTACTGCAAATAGAGCATGGATCCCCATCACTGATCACCCCACAGGTTGAACAGCGTGTAATGGATTTTTTAAGATTGACCAGTGCATCAGCCAGCTTCATCACCGAACCCTCATCCTGTTTAAGCAGGTAGAGGGCAATACGCCGCGCCGACTTTCGACCGGTTCCCGGGAGCTTGGCCAACTGTTCGATAGCCTGCTCCAGTATTTCAGAAGTTCCTTCCATCTATAAATGTTGAATTATGAATGTTAAATGCTGAATAATTAAAAATTCAACATCCAACATTTAAAATTGTTAAAGTCCCAGTTTGCTAAGATCCATTCCGGGCAGTCCGCCGCCGGGAAGAATATCTTTATAGGTTTCCTGCATGCGTTGCTGGGCAGCTTCTTCGGCCTTTTCAAGGGCTTTGTTGACGCCCGCCACCACGAGATCTTCCATCATTTCCGCGTCATCGGGATCTATGACATCCTTATCCAGCTTAATGCTGAGTATCTTACGATTGCCATTGGCCTTCACTTTCACCATGCCGCCGCCGGCTTCCGCCTCAACCTCAAGCTTGCCAAGTTCCTGTTTTGCTTCTTCAATTTTTGATTGCAGTTCGGAAAATTTACCGAACATATCGGCCATATTCTGATTCATGGTACTAATATTTGGATTGGATTAATAAATGTTTAGAAACTCATGTCATCCTGTCCGCCGGTTGGCGGATCAGGATATGTTATTCAATATTCAGAATAGATGCTGAAACAAGTTCAGCATGACATGGTTGGTTGCAAATTACTGGTTCAAATTATAATCAAGTTCGGCTCCAAAGAGTTCAACGAGTTTTTTAATCGTCGGATCGCGCTCCTGGAGTTTTTTGAAACGTTCGTAGGGGCTCATGGATTCTTCAGGATCCGATTTGTCTTTTTGAACGGAACAACTTAAATGTAAGAAAGCCCCGATATGATCTTCCAGCAACTTGCCGAGTCGTCGCTTATTTTCTTCAACAATTTTCTTGGCAAAATCATCATTACAACGTAACAGCAACGCCCCGTTTTTCAGCTTTATCGGATCCACACGCTGCATTTGAAAATAAAGCATTTGCGGTACATGTTGTCGTAAATCGTCCAGGTAGGCCTCCCAATGCTGGTCTATTTCATCAAGTGAAATGTCTTTGGGTGCCCTTTTAGGCTTGGATTCTGTTATTGTTTCTGTAGCCGCCTCTGTTTGGGATGCAGATCCGTTCGACGGCTTCGGTTGTCCGAGTGAAGAGGTCCCAAAAAGATTTGAAAACTCGTCATCACTTTCTTCATTATCAGGCCCCGGTTCCTCGGCTGTTATCACCTCTTCATTTTGTTTCTCCTCCACGGGTTTTCCGGGTGTTTTTTGGGGATGTGAAGGCTGCTCGGTATCGGGAGATGTTACTTCGGAATCCGGTTTGACGGTAGATTCCTGTTGGTCTTGTTCAGGTTGGGGATGGTCTTGCCCATTAGCAGAAATAGGTTTTTGGGTCTCTTGTTTCTCAGGCTGAGGAGACGCTGATACTTTTGCCGGCGGGGTTTCGTCGGAAGACCGCTTTGCTAATTCCGGCTGATTAGCGAGCTTTTTTTTTAACTCCCTGAGCTCCGAAAGCAAAGTGTTCAGATTCTCCGTTCGCTCCATGTGGATGAGCTTCAGCAGGGTAATTTCAAACTGTATTTTAGGTTGATGCGCTTCCTTGATTTTGTATTGTGCTTCACTGACGATATGAAGCATGCGCATCAGGTCGTCCTCAGAAAAAATCTTCGCCGATTCCCGGTATCGTTTTTTGGTATCTGGGGAGGCTTCCACCAGGTGCATTTTCTCGGAATTTTTGGCCACATATAGATTACGGAGGTGCTCAGTCAATCCCACCAAATATTCCTGGATGTCATACCCTTCCTGCAAAAGCTCATTAATGAGTTCGAGCCCCTCGCTGGCATCGCGCTGCTTGACTGCCCGCATGAAATCGAACATCCGCTCCGTACTCACCACATTGAGTGCCCGCAACAATTCTTCATGCTTGATGTCACTCCCACAAAAGGCGATCGCCTGATCCATCAGGCCAAGCGCATCACGGAGAGCACCGTCAGCTTTTTTGGCAATTACATGCAACGATTCCTTGTCAATGTTAATGCCTTCATCCCGGGCAACGTTCTGCAGGCGATCCACA
>DATFLI010000057.1:0-4830 GCA_035267805.1 Balneolaceae bacterium
CTGATGAATCAGATTTAATAATTCTGTCCGGTACTCCTGCAAAACTTCATCCTGATTGTAAGGCTCATTGGTCAATTTAGAAGTCAGGCTCAATCGCTGTTCAAAAATCCGGGCCGTTATGGAAGCTCCTGCCGTAGCTTCATATCCTTCCGGATTCTCTTCAAAAAATTCGAAATTGCCACAGTAGTCGAAAATCAGAAAGTGCTGCTTGTTCTCACCGGGTCCAAATAGATCAGGGCGCAGGCGGGTACCGCGACCAATCATCTGGTTGAACTTTGCTTTGGAACGAACCGGTTTAAAAAATACCAGGTTTACGCAGTCGGGAGCATCAATACCCGTATCCATCATATCGACCGATATGGCAATCACCGGCATTTCTTTGGGCAGGCAGAATTTTTCAATGAGATCCTGCGCATATTCTACATTGGTATGAATGACCTTTGCAAAATTACCGGTATAAGCCGGGTAAATTTTATCAAACACCTCACGAATAAATTTAGCGTGCCGCTGATTCTTCGCAAAAATGATGGTGTCTCCAAGTCGATCACCACCTTCAACCTTGATGCCATAATCCATCAGCTGCTTAAGCACTTTCTCTACGGTATCCTCATTGAACAGAAAGGCATTTAATTTCTGAGGGTCTACATAGCCCGGTCCGGATTCTAAATCGGTATCCCTGATGAGATCGTCGTACACCTTTTTTTCTTCTTCTGATAATTCAGAATAGGTGACCCCATGAGTCAAAAGGTTTCCATGAACTTTTACTTTTTTAGGGGGGACCAGAAATCCATCCTGAACTGCTTTTTCCAGGCCATAGGCATAGGTAGGATTTCCCTGTTCGGTATTGAAAAGATCGTAGGTGTCGTGGTCCACATCTTCTTTGGGTGTGGCCGTTAATCCCAGCAGCAGTGCATCAAAATAGTCGAAGATGGCCTGGTATTTATTATATACACTTCGGTGAGCCTCGTCGATGATCACCAGATCAAAATGGCCGGGATCGAATTTCCGCTTTCCCTCTTCAAGGTTTTCGACCTGATTCAGCATGGTCGGATAGGTGCTGAAGACCACCCGGGCTGCATCATCGTTCTTTTCTTCAACCAGGTTCACAATCGGAACTTCAGGCAGATGCATTGCATAATTATGGTATGCCTGCTTTACCAATGCATTACGATCAGCCAAAAAGAGCACTCGTTTAGCCCACTTTTTCCTGAGGAGCATATCGGTAATGGAGATGGCTGTTCGGGTTTTGCCTGTTCCGGTGGCCATAACCAATAACGCTCGCCGTTGACCTTCATCAAATCGTTCTCCCACCCTGCGGATTGCAGCCACCTGATAATACCGTCCGGTGATAGCCTTATTCACCTCGGCCAGTTTAAGCGATTCCCTGTTTTTTCGCTG
Source organism: Balneolaceae bacterium (assembly GCA_035267805.1). GTDB lineage: Bacteria > Bacteroidota > Rhodothermia > Balneolales > Balneolaceae > Fodinibius. Next base: position 1,399 of record DATFLI010000057.1, read on the forward strand.
AAAAAATAGGGTCTGCAGGCTGTCTTTTGTATAGAATCCCAAAATAGATCGCGGCGGATACTGCTCATCATCCCAAATCCAGATCTCATACCCATTCGACATGAAGATGACCGGGCGAACGTCAAACTCTTTCTCCAGGCAATCCGCATACAACTTGGCCTGATGTTGTCCCTCATCATAACTACGGGTCGTTCGTTTGGCTTCTACTAAAGCCAGTGGTTTCCCGTTATCATCCCAAAGCACATAATCCACATAACCGGTTCCCGATTTATTGGGCATTCCGGATACCTCATATTCCCGAACATTTCGTTCGGCCGGATCCCAGCCCGATTCCCGAAGCATGACATCAATCAGCAGCTCTCGGGTTTCGGCTTCGTTGTAATTGTGCGTATCTGCGAATTTGCGCGTTTGCAAGCGCATCTGCTTGATCTCACGATTGCGCTGCTCCAGCGTCTTATCCTTTTCATCCAGGGATTGCTGCATGCGCCGAAGCTCATCGGCCCGCTCTTGCATTTTTGATTCCAGCTCCCTCAATCGTTCGGTGGATTCTTTAGAGGCTAATTCTACCGTTGGAACCTTGTCGGGATCGAAATTCAGTACAGGTTTAGGCTGTTCATCCGTGGTATAGGTTCGAAACAGCCAGTACATCACATGAAACACTTCCCTGCAAATCCTCAGTGCATCATCTTCTGAAATCCGCTTATTATTGTGCATGGCCATATTCCCTGCCTTCCGGATGACCTTCATCTTCTCATACACCGTGTACCCAATGATCTTCTTGAAGCTCATCTCATTGGTGATATTGTATAGGCTGGTATCGTAGGGAAGTTCTAAGTCCTCATCATGTTCATACATCCACAGCACGACCTGTTCAATGAGATGCCGGGCACGACCGCAGGCCCCGCGGGGATCAAAATGCACGAGTTTTTCCACGGCCTGGGCATCATCGACGAACTCGGGCCAGTCGGGTTGTAGAAAGTAAAAGTTAGACATCTGTTTACTTGTTATTGATTAATATTTCCAACAAGTTGCGGTTTATGTAATAATTATCTCTTCCCTGTTTTACTTTTTCAAGAAAATTAGCATCTGACAGTTCATCCAAGTATTTGGTAGCAGTAGGGCGGCTAACCCTCAGGTCATCTTTTAGATGATAAATCTTCGTATAAGGATGCCTGAATATATGATTGATTAGATCCTGACTATAAAAAGGGAATTGTTTTCTAATTTCATGTTTCACCCTTAACATCTCTTCCCGTATTTGTGTGATGTCTTCAATCGTTCCGATAGAAGTTTGCTTTACCCCTTCAAGCAGATATAAAATCCAGCTTTCCCAATCCTCATGAGTACTCACCCTCTGCAATAACTCGTAATATTTTGGCTTATTTTGTACGATATACCGACTCAGATAAAGTACCGGAATATCTAACAATCCTTTCTGAACCAGATACAACATGTTGATGATCCGCCCGGTTCTTCCGTTTCCGTCGTAAAACGGGTGAATGCTTTCAAACTGAACATGAATAACGGCCATTTTGATTAATGGATGTACATCAGAAAGCTCATCATTATTGATGTATTGCGCCAGGTTGTCCAGAGCTTTTAGGATCACATTCTTGTGTTGAGGAGGCACGAACACAACTTCTCCTGTAGCTGGATTCGTTAGTTTGGTCCCGGGCAAAGAACGAACTCCCGCATCATTATCTTCCAGCGTTTCCTGAATGGCAATGATATCGTTGATTCGTATAAGGCCACCTTTTTGAATACGATCAAAACCTTCTTTTAAAGCAATCGCATATCGTTGTACCTCTTTGGTGGTTTGATCAATTCTCTTCTCTTTCTCTACATCTGCTTTATAGAGGGCGTCGCTTGTAGTTACAATATTCTCTATCTCGGAAGAATCCCTTGCTTCCTGAATGGGCAGCGTATTGAGGAGAATGCCCTGATTCGGTATGGTTTGAGAAATTCCCTTTAACTCAGATAAATACTGCTGTGCTTCCAGCGCTTTTTTGAGCACTTCCAGAGTTTCCACATTTACTTTGGGAGGAAGCGGACTCCATTCCCATTCTTTAGGTTCGGTTGTCATAACATTTTGGGTTTTCCTTTACATATCAAAAAGCATACGTAAAAAAAAAGAAAAATTCTTTACATATAAATTTAATGTGTAAAAAAGCGGACGATTTCTTTATGTATTAGCTAAAGCAGTGCAGTATGGGTCAATTACATGTTTAACCCTGCAGATCTCCGCATATTTGTAAATGTCTTTACAAGTAGCCTTGCCTTCTTTGATTCCCCGTTTCAGGGCTTCTATTGTTATATCAAGACCAATTTGATTACGGAATTTGAAGCAGTCGGCGATGGTCTTGGCCGGATTGAAGACCTTGACCTCAACACCGTCTATGGTTTGGGTTTGGAGGCCGCTGTCGATGGTTTCTTCTGAAAATCGATACACTTTAAGCGGAGGATAATCGAGTTCCGGCTGCCAGCTTGAGCGGGGGAGAGCAATGTGTACTTTATGGGGAATTTCATCCGTCATTTCATGAATAGACAGTGCTGAAATAAGACAAACCCGGGCTTCCGGGATTTTCTTTGCCACAATCACCAGATCCGGGTTACTCAGCGGTTCGCTTTCCGTGAGCTGATATACTCCACGCTGTATGGCCGTTACAATTCCTTCGTCCCTCATGTGATACAGCGTTCTGCGATGTACTCCGGCATCCAGCACTTCAGAGGTACGCATAACCCCGTCATGCTCCTGGAAAAGCTTTATCGCTTCTTCTATTTTTGCTTTAGATATAGACATTGTGTGGACAATTTCCTGTACAGTTTTAAATAAGTGTATAGGTTTTTGTCCATATTTGCAATAGCTGAAACTTTGTTTCGAAATTAAAAAGGTTCATAAATGTATACTCAGAGTCGATCTGGCTTTGCCGATCTCGGAGTAACCACTAAAGCAAAGGGCTTCTTTAATTTCTTTACTTCTTCTTTTACCACTTTCCATCTTTTGATATAGAACTCAACCAAATCCCAGTATTGATACCCTTTTTTAGGTGGCTTAAAGAACACGACCCCGAGACCGTGTCGCCGATACAAGGCTCTCTGCTGGCGTACTCTGTGAATGTTTAGATCTTGGGTGATGACTATCCCATCTTCTGCCGCAACTTTGGGAATCCACTCTTCATCCGGCGTGCCTTTTCCAAACTGATCCCGAATAGTAAAGACCTCTATATTTTCATTGATGCGTGGATTTTGGAGAATAGCCAAAGCCTGAGCTATGTTTGGCGTGATATTCTCATCCAATCGAGTAGGAAGATAGGGATTAATTCCCTACCTGTCCTCTCACACCACCGTACGTACCGGTCTGGTATACGGCGGTTCATTACGTTCATGAATGCTTCGATGGGCACTGCGGGTGCAAACTCGTAGCTCGGCTCT
>DATFLI010000058.1:0-3672 GCA_035267805.1 Balneolaceae bacterium
AGTCCATTGTTGTCGTATAAGCCGTATTGCTGCTGAACCTGTTGATCAGCATCTTTCCCAATCTGTTTTTCCTGCTCCCAGCTGTAGCCGTACGCCCGCTTACTTCCGCTTACCGCACTTTGTTGTACACTGCAGGTAGAAACTAACAAGCCCAGTGTTACTGCCAGACAAAGATTCTGAATAATTAATTTCATAATCGACACTCCTGATTTAATTTTATAATTAATGTTATAGGGGCCTGCCTGACTCAAGCTGAGATAATTTTCGTTTTAATTTCCCAAGTCCGACTGGCTCCTAAACAATGGATAGGTCTATAGCCCAGACGAATAGCTGCTTCCCATTTTTATCACCCCTGAATTAGCCTTGATGGAATAACTATACCTCCTTTGTTCCCCAATTGTATAATACCAGGGGAAAAGGAGTTGGATGCCGAATTCTCCTTCCATGTTTGTGTCATCTGATCCTGCTTTTCACTTTGATTTATAGATCACCAATCCTGCGACGAGGACGATGGCCGAAATTAGGATAGGAAAGTAGTTTCCCGTACTAACCGCTATATCTGCTCCCAACACTTGAAAAGATTCTGTATCCCCCAGGTATTGATAGCCAAAGATGATAATACCCACCAATCCGCCTATACTTAAAATACTGCCTAATGTTTGTTTCATAATGTTCTCCTCTTTATTTACGCCATTTAAACCTATAGAAATATTCACCTCTTGCAAGTTCCTACGTTGCCCGCTATCGACGGCCCATTAAAATGATTTCATAGAATAAATTTGAAAATATTTGCGCCCAATAGTGTTATACATTTATGGCCAAAGTATTACATATATCGCAGATCATAGAATAAATCTAGGGGCAACGCCAGGAGAAACAGTTAAAGCAGAAGAGGAAAAGAGGATATCAGTTGTTAGCCACAGGCGGCTTGTGCTGAACATTGATCAAACATCCAAATTAACGACAGTTCGTATTAAGCCTATTCTCCATGGTCTCGGCGAAGGAGTACTTCGCACTGCTTCAATCACGTCTTTTTTGCTGCCCCCGGCCTTCGAATGCCGAACTTCAGGCTACTATTCAGGAACAAAACGCTTATAAAGAGTTACGCTTATCTCAAACTTAGGGTAACTTATTGTCTGAATAGAATCGTTGGTTAATTGAAGGCTTAGTTTTATGGACTGATTATTACTCCCCAAACCATAAGTGAAATATGTAAGACCTTATCGGTTATCTGTAACGCTTATCAAGTGATATGTGCCCATCTTTCCTCTGTGAAAATTAATTCACATCTGTCCCGCCAATCGCGGGCAAATAGGAGGAATTCAAATGAAACAAATAAACAAAACAGTTGTTTCGCGCTTATCATCGTTCATTATAGCTGTCTTTATTGTAGCCGGTTGCGCTTCTACAGGCATGCAGCGATCAAAAGACACGAGAACAACCATGGAAACGATGGATAACGATATTAAATCGGCTTCACTGCAGTTGGATGCCACCGGAGCTTCACTGGATAATCTGATGAGGCCTAATCAAACCGACGTTAAACAGGCATTCAATTCGTATAAAGAGAACGTAGCAAAGATGGAAGACATGCAGAAAAAGTTTGCCAAACATGCCGAGCAAATGAAGGCTAAAGGCATTGATTACTTCGAAGAATGGAAAAAAGAAGGCAGCGAATACAAAAATCCTGAAATTCAGAGGCTAAGCAATGAGCGAAGAGCAGCACTTGGAGAAGTTTATGGAAAGATAGCTGAAAATAGCATCGGCGTAAGTGAGGCTTTTAAAACGTACGTATCTGATATAAAAGAAATTCAAACGTACCTCTCGAATGACCTGACCCCTAAAGGGATTGAGGCCATTAGTCCGACCTCTACAAAAGTGGTCAGTGATGGAGACAGCCTGAAGTATGCTATACAAAATGTTCAAACAGCCATTCAAAATGCACGGGCAGAAATGTCTCAAAGCGGAACTAAGTAATCATGAAATCACAAAAGCCAACCAAAGTGAAAAAATCAATTTTAATTCTTATAACCGCATCTTTAGTTGCGGTCGTCTTTCTAACAGGCTGTAACAGCCCGAATCAAAAGGTGGAAAACGCAAAATCAGCGGTAGTTGAAGCCAATAAAGACCTGCAGCAAGCTAACAGCGAACTGATGGCTGATATAAACAAATATCGAGAAGAAACCACTGCCAAGATTGCAGCTAACGATTCAATGATCACGGTATTAAAGGCCAACGTAGCCAGTAAATCAGGTGATGGGAAAGCGGCTTTAGAAAAGCAACTGGCTGTACTCGATCAAAAAAATGCTGACATGAAAAAGAAACTTGCTGACTATAAAGTTGAAGGAAAGGAGCAGTGGGAGACCTTTAAGACTGGATTCAACCATGATATGGATTCTCTCAGTAGCGCTTTTAAATATTTGATTGCTAAAAAATCCTAACTATTTAACCCTGAAAATCATGAAAAATCGGCTTAACATTATAACGGTCATATTATTGATTGCTTGGGGTATTGGATTTCTTGGATATGGGATCGGAGGGGTCATGCATATATTGCTTGTTTTAGCATTTGTGGCATTGATACTACGATTGGAAGATCCATTCTTTCTACCCAAAATTAAAATATAAATCCTCATCCCACTTATAAAAAAGGGGGCAGAAATAACCTTCTGCCCCCTTTTTTTAATTTCACTCATCAGACCTATTCATTTCCTTGAAATGCAGTACCCTTTTACATAGGCCAAAAGATGGGAACCAGGATAATAACCAGGGTCCACAAGATTAATTCAAGAAGAAAACCTACTTTGAAAAAATCGGTGAACTTATAATTACCGGGTCCATAGACCATAAGATTTGTTTGATAGCCGATGGGGGTAATCAGTGACATGGATGCAACAAGGGTTATAGCAATGAACAGCCCACGGGCTTCAATTCCCTGGGTTTCGGCAATAGATAAGGCGATTGGAAACATCAGGGCTACCGCTCCGTTATTGGTGATTATTTCAGTGAGCAGACCCGTTACAATGACCACCCCGGCCAACACCGCACGGTGGCCATAGGTGCTGGTAAGATCCACCATCCAATGTGCTATAAGTTCAGCTGTGCCGCTTACCTCCATTGCCTTGCCCAGACCAATAGCGGCCCCAATCACGATTAAGACAGTCCAGTCTACGGATTTTCGCGCTTCGCCCGCTTTAATAACGTTAAAACTCAGTAGTACCGCGACCCCTAGAATGCCAGCCAACGCAATATGAACCACTCCTGTGGCAACCAGTGTTACAATGCTTGCTAATACAGCAACTGAAACGAATAAATCTTTTCCTCCAGAGCGAGGTTCTTCTACTTTTTTTGCTTCCCCGACGGCTTCACCTCCAGCCGCACTCGTTAGGAAGAAATCCTTAGTATCTTCATAAGCTTCGCGAAATCCACGATTGGTATCAAGTAGTAATACATCTCCGGGATGCAACACAAACGGCCCAAGAGGTTGATCAACACGTTTTCCTTTTCTTCTAACCCCGGTTACTGCCGCTCCAAACCGTTCGAGAAGCTTGGCTTCTTCTACCGTGCCTCCCACTAATGGCGATCCTTCTTTCACAACCACTATGTGAAGCTCCCGTTCTGGTTTGCCTTCCTGTTTAATATCTCTCGGGGGCTGCTGAACAACCTGAAGCC
>DATFLI010000059.1:0-5101 GCA_035267805.1 Balneolaceae bacterium
TTATTACGACATCATAATCCCCGGATTCGCCCAACGCCAGGATATGCGATTTTATCTCGTCTGTTATATGCGGAATAACCTGCACAGTTTTACCCAGATACGCCCCCTGGCGCTCTTTGGAAATAACATCATTATAAATACGACCGGTAGTTACATTATTTTCCTGAGACGTTTTGGTATCTAAAAACCGTTCGTAATGACCAAGATCCAAGTCGGTCTCGGCACCATCTTCGGTCACATACACTTCCCCATGCTCATAGGGATTCATCGTACCGGGGTCAACGTTTATATATGGATCAAGTTTCTGGATGGTAACGCGCAGTCCCCGTGCGACGAGCAGTCGTCCGAGTGATGCACATATAATTCCTTTTCCAAGCGAAGATGTTACTCCGCCAGTTACAAAAATATATTTAGTGGCCATGAAAGAAGGTCGTTTGATTAGGGAAAATCAAAAATAGAAGGTTTCCGCTCACCATTCAAACCATATATAAATATTTTTTCGATTTTTTGGGAGTAAATCCCTAAAGTTCATTTTTTATTAAAGCTCTAAAAAACATTGTCAACAAAACCAAGATCATACTAATGGTATGATTCGAGCACTTGATTTAACACATCCGGCTTATTCGTAAAGATGCCGCTTACGCCCGCCTTTATAAGACGGTGCATTTTGCTCTCTTGGTCAACAGTATAAATAAAGCTTGGGATATCGTTTTCTTTCAAATCATTCAGGCGATTTTTGTTTAGCTCTCGAAAGCTGCAATTAAACGCATCAACATGATATTTCCGGACTAACTCATGGGGCAGCATCTGATTAGACTTGGATCGATCATAGAGCAGTGCCAAGGGAATTTCAGGATTCAATTCCTTCAACTTTCCCAATGCCTGATAATCAAAACTGGAAAGGAGCACATGCCTTTGCATATCATATTCCCTGACCATCTCAAGACATTGTCGCTCAACATACCCGTCCGGATAATCCGTCTCCTGCTTCTTAATTTCAATATTTAGAGCAATCTTCCCTCTCGCAAATTCCATCACCTCTTTAAGTGTCGGGATTTTTTGACCGGAAAATTGGGTGCTGAACCATGACCCGGCATCCAAATTTTTAAGCTCCTCAAGGGTCCGTTTACCTACCCGTCCTTTCCCATTTGAATGATTATTGAGTTTTGCATCATGAAAAATGACCGGAACCCCATCTTTGCTTAAAACAACGTCCAGCTCAATCATATCCGCATCCAGTTCTAAAGCATGCTCAAATGCAGCCATCGTATTTTCGGGACGATAAGCACTTGCCCCTCGATGAGCGATAACCATAACCCTCCTTTTGTTCGCTTTATAAAGCGCCGGCAGATTTTTTTCTGTCATAAAATTAATACTGAACCTTATGATTTACCCGAAAATAAGCACTACAAATTAATTTTCATGCTTTTCCTTCCATTTCAGATAATCAATCAGCTGATGAATCTGATTTTTCTGATAGAAAACCAACCCCACATTCAACACGAACACAACGGCGATGATAAGGAAGAAGGTCTGATTAAAGGTCGTATCATACAGATATGAGTAACCAAAAAATAATATCGCCGCAATATTAATTGCCAGTTGGATCCACTTTTTCCGATCTGTTTTATGGAGTTCCTCAATTTGTTCGTCAATCGGCAGCGACTGCTTGTCCTCTTTAAGATGAATATTTAAATACGATTGGAGGCGTTCCTGCTCTTTACTGTCTGTATAGTCGGTCATGCTAGTTTTTAGATTCCATCACTCGTTTCATTGCATTTCGCAATAAAGAGTTGCGGTCATAAGTGTTAGAAACCGTAATATACACAAGATATAAACCAATCATAGTTGTAACGCTGGAGATCATACTTAGCGATGCCGATAGCCAAAAAGGTTTAATCAATCCCAAGACAGAGATTGTTATTACTGCCATACCCAGTAATATTTGGCAAAATCCCGCAACTAAATAAAGCGTATTAAGTGTGTGGGTACGATCTACAAAATGAGAAACACGTGAATTGTAAATCGAATCTTTTATATTTGGTGATTCCGAATGTAAATACCATTCATCGTGATGGTTGTGTTTATTCATATTTGTCCCCTATTTACAAATAAGCCGTAACGCTTATAAGTTAATTGATTTTCTATCTTTTTCAATCCTGTAATTACTTATGCCGGAAAACAATACAAGTCTTTACATTTATGGGAAAAATCCCCTCATCGAAGCTTTAAAGAATGAAGCTGAGCGCATCGAAAAGATCTATGTGCGCAATTCGCTTCGTGATTCCCAGCTTTCTCAAATATTTGATTTAGCCTCACAATATCGTATACCAATTTCACATGTTCCAGGTTCCAAACTTTTTGATTTGGTAGGAAATGTTAACGATCAGGGGGTTGTAGCCCTCATGAGCGAGGTTCAATACAAAGATTTTGGAGATTGGTTAGACTCCATTGACACCTCGATTTACCCCGCCGTATTACTGCTTGATCAGATTGAAGACCCGGGTAACCTTGGAGCAATTTTGCGCACAGCTGCGGCGGCTGGCATTTCAGCTGTTCTTCTCCCTAAACATGGGCAGGCTCCGGTTAATGCAGCAGCCTATAAAGCATCCGCAGGTACGGCAGGACGAATCCCCATCGTGCGGGTAGGCAATTTAAACCAGTGCATATTAACTCTTAAAAATGAAGGATTTTGGATTGGTGGACTTGATATGGATGGCGATCAAAAGCTTTGGAATTTGAAAGTCGACCGACCGCTGGCATTTGTCATAGGCAACGAGGGCAAGGGGATCAGCAAAAAAACACTGGAACATTGCGATTATCGATTTCGAATCCCCATGGAAAATAATGTGGAATCATTGAATGCCTCGGTAAGCGCAGCTCTGCTTTGTTATGAGTGGAAACGAAAAAGTTGATGTAACGAGCAATAATTCACACATCAAAAATCGGAATTCTTGTCAATCATACAAAAGATAAGGCTTGCGTTCTTTAGCGAACTTACGCGCAGTTTGTTTCCATTTATCCAAATATGACCCATCTTTGAGCTGGTTGAGCAACTCCTGTTTATCAATACCGCTCAATTTTTGGATATAATTCTTAAGATGAGCATCCGGTGTGGCCTTAAGCATCTCTTTGAGCAGTTGCGCACCAAATGCGATCGGATCCAACTCATCGGGATTGGCAACCCGTATTTTCACCCCATGACACTGTTGTCCCTCAAAATCAGGGTGCATCGACTTGCCCGGAATCGACTTCGGGGTAAATGTAGTTCGCACCACCCTGACACCGGCAAAATCAGCATTTAGCTTTGCAATCTGATTATTTGTCAGTTGGGTGGTCGGAGCACCAATGGTTAAAAAAGGATCGGGGGTGCCACGTCCTTCAGAGATATTGGTACCTTCAAAAAATACATTACCCAAATAAACAAAGGCATGCGCAAAGCTGGGTAGATTGGGTGACGGCGGAATCCACTTGAGTCCCGTATCCGGCCATTTCATCGATCGCCTCCATCCCTTCATGGGGATGACTCGAACCTCGGCCTTATAAGCATTCTTGATCCATCTCTCTCCGACCATCATTTTTGCGAGCTCGCCGAGGGTCATCCCATGAGCCATTGGGATTGGATATTTGCCCACAAACGATTTGTGAGCGCCGTGCATCATCCATCCCGAAATGTAATTGCCGCCAGCAGGATTCGGACGATCCAACACCCAAACGGGCACATGTTGCGCAGCTGCCGCTTCGATAACATTCCCCAATGTAGAATTGTAGGTATAGAAACGGGCGCCTACGTCCTGCATATCAAAAAGCAACAGATCAACTTTTTTCAGCATCTTAGGCGTAGGCTCCCGCGTTTTCCCGTAGAGGGAAAAAACGGGCAGTCCCGTAGCCTGATCCACTCCATTCCTGATCGTTTCTCCGGCCCCCATATCTCCGCGGAACCCATGCTCGGGAGCAAAAAGAGCCGTCACATTAACGCCGCGAGCAAGAAGTGTGTCCAGCATATGCGAACCATCAACCCGGGCAGTGGGATTCATCACCAGTCCCACACGCTTACCCTTGAGCTCAGGTAGATACTCATCAAGCAGCACTTTCGCGCCTACTTTTACCGCAGGCTGCGGCTGGGAATGGGCAAAACTGCATCCCTGAAAAAATATAGCAAGACAAAAATAAGCGACAGCCGGAAAGGCTCGCATATCAGTGATATTAATTTACGCTTTGTTGGCTACAACCTCTGCTTCGCTGAAGAAAAAGGCAGCCTCCTTTTGACCATTTTCAACAGAATCAGAGCCATGAATAATATTTTCGCCTACACTGTCGGCAAAATCGGCACGAACAGTTCCTTCCTCGGCATCTTCAGGATTGGTTGCCCCAATAAACTCGCGGAAATCTTCAATTGCATTTTCCTTCTCAAGAATCATCGGTACGCAGGGACCACTACTCATAAACTCACAAAGTTCATCATAAAAAGGGCGTTCTTTGTGAACGGCATAAAATCCTCCGGCGGTATCCCGGGTAAGACGGGTCATTTTCATAGCAACAATCTCGAAACCGGCATCCTGAATACGCCGAGTTACTTCACCAATTAATTTCTTGCGAACACAGTCTGGTTTTAAAATTGTAAGAGTTCTTTCTACAGCCATAGTTAATGAATGATATAATTTTGTAACAATTAAGGATTTCTATTCTCTTTACATAAAGGACGCTTAATATAATGCTTCCAACACTAATTCACGAAGCAAAATAATAGTCGAATATCGTCTGGAAATTAATCGGGATTAGATGCTCAACCAACAGCCCCTACACATTTCATGGCATTGGCAGCTCAAATCGTTGCCGGAAGAGATATGGCCATTTATAACGAATACCAACCGGCTGTTTAAGGATCTGAAATATCCCACCGTTCATCAAACCGACATCACACAAACCGTAAGCTCGGGGTTCGTCCAGCTCTCATACAATGGGATCAATCGATATGAAGTTTGGGAGGAAGAGCCTTATGAGTGGGAATATCCATTCCGTTTTGGAGTAAAACGTCATTATCAATCCGGCCCCTTTAAGGATTTTAATATCCGGATCGACCTGCAGCCCAATACCAAGG
>DATFLI010000060.1:0-12676 GCA_035267805.1 Balneolaceae bacterium
CCGGCTCCTCCACCGGTTTACACCAGGGAACCTGCCCAGCGCGGAGAACGGAATTTTACGATCAAAGGACAATCCCAACCTATCCTGCTGATGGGATATCATACGGTGCCGGAGAGCGATCCCGATTTCCAGTCATTGCAACTGCTTTCCAGCATCCTTTCAGGCGGACGAACTTCTATTCTGTATAAGAAGATGGTCGAGAACCAGGAAACAGCCCTGCAGGTGGCTTCCTTCAATGGCTTTCCCGGGACCAAGCTAACCCCCCTGTTCTTAACGCTGGCCGTACCGAATCGCGGTGTGAGTGCTGATACGCTCAAATCAACGATCCTGGATGAAATTGAAAAGATTAAAGATAACGGGGTTACCCAGGAACAGCTCGATCGCGCCCGAACGAATGCGCGAGCCAACCTCATCCGCGGCCTGAATTCCAATCTCGGTATTGCACGCACGCTGGCTCAAGCGCAGGCACAGCGCGGTGACTGGCGCAAAGTGTTTACCGATATCCAGAAACTGCAGGATATTACCGTTGATGACTTGCAGCGTGTAGCCAAAAAATATCTGACGACCGACAACCTGACGGTTGGAAAACTGGTAAACAAATCCAGCGGGGAGGTTGCCAATGCTAAGTAACAAGCCCTCATCATCGAATTTTTTCAACAACAATCTGACTATAATTATGAAGAGATTAACCCTAACATGCACACTCCTTTTTTTCGTGGCCTTCATTGCAAGGGCGCAGAAAAAATATGATGAGCTAACCTATCCCAAGCTGGACAACTTCCAAAAGCCCAAGGTAGAGACCTTTACCACCGGTAACGGGATTAAGTTCTTTATGATTGAGGATCATGAACTGCCCCTGATTAATGTGAATGTAAACGTTCGGACGGGCGGTGTGCTTGTCCCCGATGATAAAGCCGGGCTTGCTTCGATCACGGGAACGGTTATTCGTTCGGGGGGAACCGAAAATATTCCAGCCGATTCACTGAATGCCCTGCTCGAAGATAACGCGGCAAGCATGGAAACCAGCATTGGATTCAGCAGCGGCTCGGCCAATATGAATGTGCTTAAGAAGGATTTTGACAAGCTACTGCCTGTTTTTGTGGATCTGTTGGCTCACCCCGCCCTGCCGAAAGACAAAATCGAGCTGGCTAAGAAGCATCAGAAATCGGCTATCTCGCGCCGTAACGACCAGATCGATCAAATTGGTTACCGGGAATACCAGCGCCTCATCTATGGAAAGAATTCCGTTTATGGCCGCAACACCGAATACGAAACTGTCAATAATATCACCCGGGATGATATTGTCAATTTCCACGATAAAAGTTTTACCGGTAAGAATTTGATGGTGGGAGTTGTGGGGGATTTTGACAGCTCGGATATGAAGAAAAGGCTTAAGAAGGCTTTTGGGGATCTCCCGGCAGGTACGAAGAATAAGCTTGATTTTCCCAAGGTTGAGAAAAAAGATCAGCCCTCCATCAACTTTATCAACAAGTCGGATGTAAACCAGAGCTTGGTTCTGATGGGCCATTTGGGCGGGCTCCGCGACAATCCCGATTACGCCAAAATCCAGGTTATGAACCAGGTGCTCAGCGGCGGATTTTCGGGGCGCATCCTGCAAAAAATTCGCACGGATTTGGGTCTGGCATACTCTCCCGGCGGACAATACGGGATGAATACCTTCTATCCCGGGCTGTTCTACGTGCAGGTTAAAACAAAAAGCTCCACAACCGCGCAGGTTATTGATGCCGTCAAGGACGTGGTCAACAACATTCAAAAGGAACCCATTAGTCAGAAAGAGCTCCAGGATACGAAAGATCAAATCCTGAATTCGGCCGTTTTCCAATACGACAGCCGCCAGAAAGTCCTTCGCCAGCAAATGTCATATGACTATCGCGGCTTGCCGGATGATGCTTTCCAGCAGTACATTCAGGGCGTCAAATCGACGACGGTTCAAGATGTACAGGATGTGGCTCAAAAGTACTTGCGTCCTGATGATATGCAGATTCTCGTGGTGGGTAATAAAGATCAAATTGGCGATCAGCTGCAAAAATTCGGCAAAGTTAACACCATTGACATCAGCATTCCGCAGCCGGGCGATAATAATAAAAAGATGGTCAAAGGCGACGCTGCCAAGGGCAAAAAACTACTGAGTGAAATGGCAGATGCTGTCATTGATCCCGGCACGGATCTGAATTCACTGACTGTATCGGGAAAAATCACGCAATCGGCCGGCGGCCAGCAACGGACGATGTCTACAACGATGACCGTCAATTACCCGGATGCCATTGAGCAAACCATTCAAACCGGAATGGGGAGTCTGCAACTCTCATACAAAGATGGCAAAGGAACGATGAAGGCCGGCGGACAGGAACGTCCCTTGCCGCCACAGATGGCCAAAAACCTAAAAAATACTCTGAATCGAAGCTTTCTTTCTATCGCCATGAATGCCGGGAACTTGAATCCTCAATTTCTTGGAACCGAGAAAGTAGAAAAAAATACCTACGATAAAGTTAGCGTAGATATTGAGGGTACGGATGTGACATTGCTGTTGGATCCCAAATCTTATTTACCGGAAATCACCAGGTATCAGCAATTTATTCCCTCCCAGGGCAAAAAGGTAACGATAGAGAATCGATACTCGGATTGGAAAACCAATGGAGGCGTCGCCTATCCGCATACCCAGGTTACGATGGTGGATGGCAAAAAATCGGCTGAGGCCGATTACGACTCTCATAAAATAAATCAATAATCAATTTTACTTCGATATTATAGAAGGCCGGAGCAATCCGGCCTTTTTTATTTTATACAGCAATTTCCTTTTTTCACTGGTGGAATTTCATCAAAAAGCATAACATAGAAAAAGACAATAAAGAATCACAGGATTCATCCGGTGATCTTCCCATCAGCATTGCCGGCGGTTTGGCAATTGGATCGGGAATAGGGATAATAACCGGGCATTTGGTACTCTGGATGACCATCGGTTTGGTATTGTAAGTAAGCATAGGCCTGGTGATCAAGTCAAAATATAATTTCTATACTTCTCGCTGATTAATCCTAAAAAACAGACAATCTTATGGCACTTCACGGCTGGCAAGACAATCACCCGGATTCCGATGAATACGATTCTTTTTACCGGGATTACCTGGATCTGCTCGACACGGATAACATCATTCAAACCCTGACCATGCAGGGACAAATAATGTTCACACTTATTCAAAACCTATCTCCCGATGAGGCCGACTATCGTTATGCGGATGGAAAATGGAGCGTCAAGGAGGTAATCGGTCATCTCATTGATACCGAGCGTGTGATGGCATATCGCGCCATGTGCATCAGCCGGGGCGACCTGACTTCGCTGCCCGGCTTCGACCAGGATGAATATGTTGAAAATGCCCATTTTGAAGAACGAAGTCTCACGAGCTTATCGGCTGAATATGATGCCCAGCGAAATGCCAACATCAGCATGTTTAACGGGCTTACGGAAGAACAGATTCTACAAAAAGGAACGGCTAACGGGGTAACCGTTTCCGTTCGGGCGCTGGCCCATATCATTGCCGGACATGAAAAACACCATCTCATGATTCTAAAAGAAAAGTATGAGGTTGAGTAATCAGCTTACGGCTTGCAACATGTAACTTGAACCCTTATCAAACTTACCGGCAGTTTCCCCAATCCTCAAAACCTTCTGCACAACATTTACCGGACCAGCAATAGCGTCCAACCAAATAACCTTTTTGGATTTGATCCAGCAAGCTATTTGCTTATCCATAGATGCATTGTGGGTCTTGGGATAAAAAACGTCCTGTATATTAAGAGAGGATAGCCCGACTGTAACAGTTATGTCAAGGAATGGCTTTTAAAAAAACGGTTCCTGCCATCTAATGAGTTATTTGAGTAAGTTTCAGGCTACTGGCCCCATCAAACTGATAAATCGCGAACAAATTAATGCTGACATGGCACAAGAATCCAAAAAGAAGAAGATCATACATGTTCATCTCCCCAAAGAAGAAACCTATACGACTACATTAACGGCCGGGAATCACAACCTGATTGCCGATGAAGGGCTCCACGTTCAGGGCGGCAAAGATGAAGGGCCGGATCCCTATGATTACCTGCTGATGGCTTTGGGGTCATGCACGGTGATGACGGTAAAAATGTATGCCGATCACAAAGGATGGGAATTAGATGATCTATACATGGAGCTTCGTCATAATAAGCGGCACGATGAGGATTGTGATAATTGTGAGGATCCTAAAAGCAGGATTGATGTGATTGAAAAGGAACTTATCGTGGAAGGCGACCTGACGGATAAACAGCTGGACAGGATTCTTGATATTTCTCAAAAATGCCCTGTCCATCGCACCCTGTTAAGTGAAATTAAGATAGAAAGTTCGGTAAGTCGCAAATAGATTAGACCTTCCTTTGGGAGAGCAAGCCCGCTAAAGCGGGCTTAAAAGCACATTTACCCCCCCTGATTCATCGGTGGGCCAAATCATAAACCCACACGTGGAATCCATCTGGAATTACGGTTACGGCCATTTCCTATCGCCTGATGATCAATCATCAGGCTAATGGGCGAAAAAGCTTGCTGAAGCAAGCCGGACGGGTATTCTCTATAGTTATGTAAGGATTTATGCGAATTAGGGTCTTACTATTAAATACTAATCAAGAGATGATATTATGGGAAAACACCTATTCACAAATATTTATTCATTTAGTTTACAGCACTAAGAAGAGAGCACCAATTCTTATGTCAGGGTTTGAAGAAAATCTCAAAAAATACATTACCGATAATGCATGGAAGCACGAATTACAGATCTTAGCCATCGGTGGTACTGAAGATCATCTGCATGTTTTATTGATTATCCCACCAAAGTTTTCAGTCAGCAAAGCCGCTCAAATTATTAAAGGCGGTTCTTCACGATGGCTGAACAAAAACTATTTCGAAGAGAAAACATTCAGATGGCAGCGCGGATATGGAGCCTTTAGCATTAATAAATCCATGGTACCAACAACTATCAATTATATCAAGACTCAGAAAGAACACCATAAAGAAACTGCTTATGAGGATGAATTCCTGGCTTTCCTGAAAAAACATGAAATTGAATATCAAGACAGAAATTGTTCAAATCTTAAACTTGGCACAAAATAGTCCGCTAAGCGGGCTTAAAAGCACCTTTAGCCCCCCTGATTCATCGGTGGGCCAAATCATAAACCCACAAATGGAATCCATCTGGAATTACGGTTACGACCATTTCCTATCGCCTGATGATCAATCATCAGGCTAATGGGCGAAAAAGCTTGCTGAAGCAAGCTTCCCGTAGTGACCGCAGTTATTACAGCCTCTTATATCAACTCCTTGTCATTCAAATTCTCTTTCTTCGTAGTCGTTCAGTCCTTTCATATCGATGGTTATTTTGCCCTCGTCATTTACGCCAAAAATATTTGAAAATTTGGCTCCCCACTTGATCTCATGATATTTGTAGGATGTTCGAGTGTGCACTGTCTGTGAAAAGGTTTCATCAAAACCCGTCAAAAGTATCAGTATTTCGGCATCGCCATTTTCCAGATCTTCTTTTGATCGTTTTGCCAGTGGACTCTGCTCATTAATCGGATGAACAAGTGTCCAGTTCAATGGGAAAAATGTTACTTTATTGCGCTCCAGGTTGAGATCATAAAAGTTTCGTTCTCCATCTTCGACACACGTAAAAATAACCTTGGCAGAGAGTTCAACCAGTTGACTGGCCCGTTCATTTGCAATGCGAAACATTAAAGCCCCTCCCTCATTATAGGGAGCAACAATAGCGTTTTCACTAAAAGCTATTTGGGCATGGGGACGAGAAAAACGAGCAAACATAAATCCTGTAGCCATGGCAAAGCCCAGTAATCCCACAAAGGATTCCAGTGTAAACAAAATATTGGCAGCAACACCTACGGGGGTTATCTGTCCGAACCCGACGGTGGTAAAAGCCTGAACACTAAAGAAAAAAGCATTGAGAAAGGATGATGATATTTCCGTACTGCCAAATCCCGCCAGTGCGTGAGGCGTCAAAAACATATATCCCAATGCAAAAAGGAGATTTAGTAATAAGTAAGAACCCAGGGCAATCATGTAAAAGTTGATCCATGACACCCGGATCATAAAATGGTAGAGCGTCATAGATTTAAAGAAGGAAAGTCCGTCCCTTTTGACGTTAAAACTACCGTCCTTATTGAGAAGTCGAAATTTACTCTCGCTGCTTACCTTTGCCCCAAAGCCCAGATCCTGGAATTCTTTTTTTATGTTCTGTCTATACTGTCTCCATTCTACCATATTAGCTCTATCTTCATTTTAAGATATACAACACGGTTGCAAATTTTTGCCCCAAAGAAAAAAGGGCATCCCCGGAGTGGAGACGCCCTCCTTTAATTCATTTGAGTTTAATCTATCGCCGTTGGCTCCTGCCCTTCGGAATAGGCATCCATCGGCACGCAACTACACATCAGGTTGCGATCACCGTAGGCATCATCAACACGGCTGACAGCCGGCCAGAATTTATCGAATCGCAGGTAATCCAGTGGAAAGATAGCCTGTTCCCGGGAGTACGGACGGTCCCAGTGATCTGACATTGCAACCCGCATGGTATGAGGCGCAAATTTCAGGGCATTATTTTCGGGATCCGCGTTTCCATTTTCCACAGCCCTGATCTCTTCACGTATGGAAATCATTGCTTCACAAAAACGATCCAGCTCTTCTTTCGATTCACTTTCGGTGGGCTCAATCATCAACGTACCGGGTACGGGGAAAGACATGGTCGGAGCATGAAATCCATAATCCATTAGTCGCTTGGCCACGTCAATAGATTCAACATTCGCCGATTGTTTGAAAGGACGCAGATCCACAATAAACTCATGTGCAGTTCGCCCATTCGCCCCGGTATACAAAATAGGATATTGATCCTTTAAGCGTTCTTTTAGATAGTTGGCATTTAAAATGGCTGCTTCTGAAGCTTTTTTGAGGCCGTCAGCTCCCATCATCCTGATATAAGCATATGATATCGTTAGGATGCTGGCACTTCCCCATGGAGCTGCAGATATCCCGTGAATAGCATGCTTGCCCCCTGTTTTGATGATGGCATTGCCCGGCAAAAACGGCTCCAATTCTTTGGTCGCGGCGATGGGACCCATCCCGGGGCCGCCTCCGCCATGCGGGATACAAAAGGTTTTATGTAAATTCAGGTGACATACATCCGCACCGATCTGTGCAGGACTCGTGAGCCCCACCTGGGCATTCATGTTGGCACCATCCATGTAAACAAGACCGCCATTCTCATGGATAATCTTACAAATTTCTTTGATATCCTGCTCAAATACCCCATGTGTGGATGGATAAGTCACCATGAGGGCCGCCAGATTTTCTTTGTGCTTGGTGGCCTTTTCCCTCAGATCCTTGAGATCAATATTACCGTGCTCATCGCATTTGGTCACGACCACATCCATGCCGGCCATCACGGCACTGGCCGGATTTGTGCCATGTGCAGAATCAGGGACGATAGTAACATTACGATGAGCTTCTCCATGATGCTTGTGATATGCCCGGATTGTCATAAGCCCTGAAAACTCTCCCTGTGCACCGGAATTGGGCTGCAGTGACACTGCGGGAAAACCGGTAATAGCGGCAAGCTGTTTTTCCAGCTTCCCAAATAACTCTTGGTATCCCTGAGCCTGGCTTTCGGGAGCGAAAGGATGTAATTTGGCAAATTCGGGCCATGTGAGCGGGATCATCTCAGCCGTTGCATTCAGCTTCATCGTACACGATCCCAAAGAGATCATAGAATGTACGAGCGAAAGATCCTTATTTTCCAGCTTTTTCATATACCGAAGCATCTCATGCTCCGAGTGATATAAATTAAACACCGGATGCTCCAGGTAAGGTGAGGTACGAGTCAGATTCTCGGGGAAATCTACCGTCACTTCATTAGAAAGCTCTTCGACATCTGTATCATTTTTAATGCCTTTGACCGATGCAAAAACAGAAAGCAATTCATCTACTTTTTCCAAGTCTTTAACCTCATCAAATGAGATTCCAACCGCTGCTTCATCAAAATAACGGAGGTTAATTTTGTGATTGAGTGCAGCCTGTTGTAACTGTTCCTGTTGTTTTTTGCTGTCTAAAACAACTTTTAGCGTATCAAAATAAAGCTCATTCTCCACCTTAAAGCCTAGTTTTGATAGTCCCTGATCCGTGATCTTTGCCAAACCGTGAATACGCGCAGCGATGCGGCGCAAGCCTTCGGGGCCGTGATAAGCGGCATAAAATCCTGCTATAACAGCCAAAAGTACCTGGGCCGTACAAATATTCGATGTAGCCTTTTCACGGCGGATGTGCTGTTCTCGTGTCTGCAGTGCCATGCGGTATGCGGGATTCTCTTCCATATCCTGCGTAACACCGATAATCCGTCCCGGAATCTTGCGCTTATAATCTTCACGGGTGGCAAAATATGCGGCATGTGGCCCGCCATATCCCATCGGAACGCCAAAACGCTGCGTAGATCCGACCACGACATCGGCTCCCATTTCACCGGGAGGTGTAAGGAGCGTCAAACTCAACAGGTCCGCTGCTACGATTACCTGGTTATCGTGTTCATGGGCAGCAGCCATTAGATTAGAGTAATCTTCTACCGAGCCGTCCGTCCCCGGGTATTGCAGCAATATGCCAAAGAGTTCGGGATCGGTGACATCCAGCTCATTATGATCACCGACTACAACATTGATGCCGAGCGGTTCCGCACGTCCCTGCACTACATCAATCGTTTGGGGATGACATAATTCGGACACAAAGAACGTATGAGCTTTTTTTCGCTTGGCACCGCGACGCATGGAATAAAGCATGGACATTCCTTCTGCAGCGGCAGTCCCTTCATCAAGCAAGGAAGCATTCGCCAGCTCACGGCCGGTGAGATCAGAAACCATCGTCTGGAAGTTAATAAGTGCTTCCAAACGGCCCTGCGCAATTTCGGCCTGGTATGGAGTGTAAGCAGTATACCATCCGGGATTTTCCAAAATATTCCGCAGGATCACATTGGGCGTCAGCGTATCATAGTAGCCCATGCCTATATAAGACTCATAAATCTCATTCCTGGAAGCCAGCTCCCTAAACTGCTCAAGAAATCGATATTCACTCATCGGTTCGTCTAAATCGATCTTCTTCTGAAGACGAATATCTTCAGGTACGGTCTCCTCAATAAGCTGGTCA
This sequence comes from Balneolaceae bacterium, assembly GCA_035267805.1. Lineage (GTDB taxonomy): Bacteria > Bacteroidota > Rhodothermia > Balneolales > Balneolaceae > Fodinibius. The sequence continues at coordinate 9,236 of DATFLI010000060.1, forward strand.
AGAGTGGAGGCCCCAACACTCGATAGCATTTCATTAATTTGGTGGTCATCGGGACCAATATGGCGATGCCAAAAACGATCTTTGTCGAAGTTTATGCTCATTTAAAGCAGTTATTTCTTTTTAAGTAAATTTTAGAATAGTATAACAAATAACCCGTGCACAAGGTTCTTAAATGCAGGACCGGAATCTGATTTGATCGGTCTCATTCAATGAGCATGAAGGTAAGCATTAGAGGCCAAAATAAACAGCATTTCATCCAACCTTTAAGAAGCTATTTTTCTCTTTAGTTGAGAAATAAATAGCCCTTAGCTATAAGTATGAATGGATTTCGTTTCAGTCTTAGGTTAAGTCAAAAAAATTTGCTTTATTAGCCCCCAAGAGATATTTATAACACCTTACAGATAAGATTGAGTTACTACATTATAAATGGGTAATGAATCCACAAATAAAAAAGTGCTTATCGTAGAAGATGATATGATCATCTCGATGGTGCTTGAACGCATGATCACAAAACTTGGTCATCAGGTAATCGATAAAGTAATTACCGGCCAAGGTGCGATTGATTCGTTTTTTGATCTCAGCCCCGATCTTATCCTGATGGATATTCAACTTAAAGATGACATCGATGGCATTAGCGCAATGCAGGAAATCAGAAAAGAGTCTGATGTGCATGTCATTTATATTACCGGGAATTCCGACCAGTATAATTTATCGCGCGCCAAAGAAACAAATTTTGTGGATTACCTGGTGAAACCTATCCAGATGAGCCACCTCAAAAACTCGATTGGAAAAGCCTTCTCGACCCAACCCTCCGAGTAGATTTTCTTTCCTCCCTTTATTTTACTTTATTGCAAATAATTTGTTAAAAAACAGTTATTTAAACTACAGACAACGGCTATGGCGGCAACCCGAATTTCTTTTAAGCGGGATGGGAAAAAAGCTTTTTCCCGCGAGGTAAAACAAAAAGTAAACAAATATTTTAAAGAAAATAACATCTCCAAACATGCCAACGGTCGGATGGTTTTGAAAACCATCATCCTACTGACAACCTACTTTGGAGCCTACGGTCTTATTATCAGTAATAGTTTTAGTATTGAGAGCATGGTGCTTCTTTGCCTGATTATGGGAATCGGTATGGCCGGAATTGGCTTTTCGATATCTCATGATGCGTTACACGGTGCATATTCCCGAAATAAACTTGTTAACCGATTATTAGGATATTCGTTCGATCTTTTGGGTGCAAACAGTTATATCTGGAAAATAACCCATAACATTATCCACCATACGTACACTAATATTTACCATCATGACGAGGACCTGGAAGTAGCGGAGTTTATCCGGCTGTCTCCCAATGCCGAGCATAAACCTATCCATCGCATTCAACACATTCTAGCCTTTTTTGCTTATGGTTTTGCTACTTTATTCTGGGTTTTCGTGAAGGATTATAAATACTTTTTCAAGTCAAACCTGGGTCCTTACGAGAATAAAACGCATCCCAAAAAAGAATGGATCGCCCTTATTATTACAAAAGCATTGTATTATAGTTATATGCTCATCATTCCATACCGGCTGCTCTCAATAACCTGGTGGCAACTTGCCATAGGATTTCTGATCATCCATTTTACAGCAGGTATTATATTAGGTATTGTCTTTCAACTGGCACATGTAGTTGAGGAGACCGAACATCCTGTTGAAAATAATGAGGGCAATATTGAAAATACATGGATGATCCACCAGCTGGAGACAACATCTGATTTCGCGCACGAAAATAAATTATTATGCTGGTACATCGGCGGGCTGAATTACCAAATCGAGCATCACTTATTTCCAAAAATATGCAGCATTCATTATCCCGAAATCAGTTCAATCGTTCAAAATGTCGCCCGCAAATATGATGTCCCCTACCACTACCATGAGACCTTCACTGTGGCTATAAAATCTCACTACGATACATTAAAAGCATTTGGAGCTCCTGCGGTGGCATAATCCGCCCCGGTTGCATTCTTTATATTCCATTGCTATCTATCGAATGCGTTATATTGTCTTTTTGTTAGCTTTGTAGATGTCCGAATTTAACTATCAGCTTAATATCCGGCATCGTGCCGGAGAAACAGGAGGTTACCATGATGCATGTCAATCTATGGGTTGCTGCATATTCTGGATTTATAGGAGCTATAATTCTTACCGTTCTCATCTACCTGCTTAAGCTTTTTGGGCAGCAAGTTGATATCCCTTATCTGATTGGCACCTACGTAGTGGATATCCAGAATAAAAAAAAGGTTTATACTGTGGGAATAATTTTACACCTGCTTATCGGTGCCCTTTGGGGAATCATTTATGTATCGTTGATGAAAGGTCTGGCTATTACTACAAACTGGCCGGCCGGGATTCTCTGGGGATTCGCACATGGTGTTTTTATGGGGAGCATGATGGGCATTATGGCCGAATCTCATCCTTATATCGGCAAAGACAAACCGATCAGTGATCCGGGCATCATGGGGCGCGAATGGGGAACTCTGGTTCCGTACTGGATCTTGGGCTTACATGTAATCTTCGGTGCCACTACGCTGTTAATCTATCACCACTTTGTAAATTTGTATTAGCTTAAAAAATCTGCGGGATTTGTACAGCAAACTAAGTTGAATACAAACTTTTTTCATTATGAGTAATAAGCTAAAAACATTGTCCGCTTCGCAACTGGAATCGCTAATCAGTGATGCTGTTGGAGATTACCTCGAAGAGGATTGCGATTGCAAAATCAGCAATCTGGATACTCCCAATATCGATTCAGAGGCCGATGTAGCTATTCACGACAAACGAAGTACACGATTCAGTGTTGAGTTGTCTTATATAGATGAATAGACCGGGAGAATTCGGGGCATGTCCGCTTTTACGTGTTTGACGGTACATTACCGATTCCGCATACGGCGACGCTGAGTTCACAAATGAGTCAAAATCAGATCTCCCTTTCGGGATTCAGATCCAAGTCTATAAAAGGCAGTAAATTGTATCAGTTCAGGCAGGCGGGCATTGGGGATATAAAAAAAGCCACTGTAAAGTGGCTTTTTTCCATATTAAGATGGATATCGAAAATTATCCGTTATTCTTAATATCCTGAATTTCAAGACGAACTTCCTGGGCAAGCTTACGCAGGTTTTGCAATCCTTTTCGGGCACGTGTGCCGGCAGCTTTATTTCCCTTTTCATAAAATTTTACCATATCATCCTCAATTCCCGTGATGATACCTTTTATTTCGTCGTATCGGCTCATTTTTTCTTTTATTAGGTTGATGTTGACTTAAGAGGGAAGCTCTTCCTCCCTCGATTGGTTTTTTATTAAACCGAGCCTAATTTAGCACTTTATCTGTTAAAAACACGCAAAAAGTTCATTTTAAGGCAGATTTTTTTGTGAGTTGAATATCTTCGGTATCCGGAACGCCAT
>DATFLI010000061.1:0-14279 GCA_035267805.1 Balneolaceae bacterium
GGGCAAAAACACTATTATCAAAGCTCTTAGAAATTTAATCACGCAAAAAATAATCAATCGACATACTGATACCATCCCCTACCGATACGGTATCAATGTGTCAAACCATACTTCTACAGAGACTGTAAACTGTCATATCAAAAACGGAACCGGCGGTTCAATAAATAAACCGCCCATGGGTCAAAAAGTGAACTCTACCGGGGATCAAAAATTGAACCCACAAAAGAAACCTCTAAAAGAAACAGAAAGAAATACTACTAGTAGTAGGGATTGGTCTGTTGAGATAATTCTTATTACTGAATACTGGAATGAGATGTTTAATAAGTCAATTGATCTATCTGACGTTAAGATTATAGATCAAATCAAACATTGTCTAGCTCATTTTAGCATCGAAGATATCCGAAAAGCCATCTTTAATAGAAGTCGCTGCTCTTACTATCGGGAAAATAAGCCATTTCTCATAGATAAACCGAGTGCTTTTTTCCCCTATCCGGAGACGGTTGCAAACGATTTACATCGAATGCCGGAAGGTATATTTACCTATGAGGAGAAGAATGAACGCATATTTCAGGGATTAAACACCGACGATGATTTCGAGATTATGCGTGAACTAAAAGATGATCAGGGCCGTCCGAAGTGGCAACTGAAAAGCCTCGGGACTCGAATTTAATAAACGTCTGGATGAATGGCCCAATCTCCAAATCTAGGAAAGTCTTCTTATTTTCTTAGGTTTCTTAGAAACGGCTTTAAAATGCTGAAAAAAGCGATTATATCTAAGAAATCCATAAGAAATGTCTTAGAAAAAAAGACTTTTGGCGTAGCTGGAAAGAGATATAGGATTGGAAGAAAAGCATTTTGCTTTAGTACTGATTTGCTAGCCTCATGATCAATATCGTTTGTTAATGATTTCTTGGCCAGAGTGTCCCCATACCACCTTAAATGAGATGGGCCTCTTCCAAACTGCCGGCCACTTAAAATGGGCCGCACTTTTCATTAGTTTCTAACTGCAAAAAGGGTCGAACTTCCGCCCATTTTGCAGGTGAAAACTAAAATGCTTACCAACAGGCCCATAAGGCCTAAATCGGACCTATCTGTAAGAAAATTAAGAACCTTCGGAGGCTTCATTGGGAGGTTCGGAAGGAACCGAAGCTGTCTGGGAGACATCATTGGGAGGTTCCGAACCTTCTTTGGCTACCCGGGAGATCTCGTTGGGAGCCCGGGAGCTTTCGTAGGCTGTCTCGGAAGGAAAGTTAACGGTCTTGCAGGAAGCGTTGGCAGTCTTAGAGATCGCCGAAGCAGTCCGGGAGCTTTACCAGTCTGTCGCGGAGAGTCGTCTCGGAGGTTATGGATGTTGCCTGGAAGATATCGAGGAATGTTTGACAAATGGAAAAATAACAGGAATAAGTTAGGCTACATCGAAGTAGTCCTGCCCCTATGCTGTCAGTAATCGTGAGTATGCTTCTTTAAACCCTAATTAATATTCGAAAGGAGCAGAAAATGATTTCACTCAAGATAGGCAACGAGGAACGCCAAAATGGCAATATCGAAGAACGCTGAATCGCTCAACAATTACGAAAAAGAAATGGGCAATCAGCTTGTATAAAATTGATAATAAGAGAAGGAGATGTGAATCTACCATTAAGCGGTGGATTTTGCTCGAATGTTGGTAGTGGAGGTGGACGAAAACCAAACCATAAGGAGCACCAACTTTTAAAGCTTTGAGACCAAAAGAGACTAAATGGTACCGATATTAAGCCTGGGTGGCTTATCTCTTTTTTGAATGAATATGATAAATATCTATAAAATTGATTGGCGTATATCATTGCGCCTTCCATTATATTCTGGCATATTAGCAAAGGCTATCAGTTAAGAATTAAATCTATTGTCGGGGATCAGTCTTTATGGCTCAAGATCTTAATCCTATTTTAAATAATCCTTACGAAGAACCAACCAGACACTATGCCACTCGGTCGGATGGCAAGATAGATTACACGGAGATTATTGATGAGCGCCGAATCTTTGTTCCTGATCAAAACACGGTTATTCCAGCACGGACAGGTAGCCAAAAAGATGCTTTTGATATTAATGACGAAGGGAAAAGATATGAGTCTCATTTAGTAAATAAATTACGTATCCAGGTAAAGGAATGGAGAAATAACGAATATCCACACGTTACACGGGTTACCAAGGATTTACTGCAACATTGGTTTCTGCAATACGAAGAGGATCCGCTGAAAAATTTATTCTTTTGCCAGCGGGAAGCGCTGGAAACGGCTATTTGGTTAAATGAAGTGGCTGAACGATCTAATCCGGGGACTGCTATCTTGGAACAGCTGCATAATGCCCAAAGGGAAGTTGATCCCAACGCAAAGATAAACCAGTTACCACGTATCGCTTTTAAAATGGCTACGGGTACAGGAAAAACAGTGGTGATGGCCGGACTGATCCTCTATCACTATCTAAATCGACAGAATTATTCCTCTGATACTCGTTTTGCTGATTACTTCCTCGCAGTAGCTCCCAGTATTACTATTCGAGATCGACTACAGGTTCTAAAAGTAGATGAAAATCCTGAAAACAAACAGCACCGCAATGATTATTATGCCGAGCGCAAGCTGGTACCCCGAAAATACGAACAGTTTTTAGGGGGACTTAATAATCGAATCGTCATTACCAACTACCATAGTTTTCAGCTCAAAACGCTTCAGGGAAATAAGCGGTCCATCTATGATGGGAAACTGGATGCCGATGGTAATAAAACCAGCGAGACAGAAACGCCAAACCAAATGGTAAAACGGGTGTTGAGTAATTTTAAACCAGATCGCCGTTTGCTGGTATTAAATGATGAAGCCCATCACTGCTATTTACCCAAAAGCGAACGATTGTCGGTAAAAGATCATACGGGTAAAGAAAATGAAAAGGCAGCTCTCTGGTTCACTGGTCTTAAAGAGATTAGCAGACGATTTAAGCTAACAAATGTTTATGACCTTTCTGCAACTCCATACTATTTGAATGGGTCGGGTTATGAGCCGTACAGTTTATTTCCCTGGGTCGTTTCAGACTTTGGTCTGGTAGATTCTATTGAAAGCGGTCTCGTGAAAATCCCACTACTGCCTGAAAAGGATGACACCCACGAAATCGACGAACCGAAGCTTCGCAATATTTATGATCATGTTTCTGATAAACTAAAAAAACGGGGATATAAAAAGCGCAAAAAAGATGCACTTGATAAAAAAGAACTGCAGAATGAGCGGCCCTACGTTCCTAACCTTGTAAAGAATGCACTTGATCAACTTTTCCAGGAATTCAAGGGATATCTCGAAGGATATCGCAAAGAAGGTGAGAAGGGACCGGACATTTTGAGCGCTCCGCCCGTATTGATTATTGTCTGTAATAATACCAGTGTATCCCGGGATGTCTATCGTTATTTAGCTGGATATGAAATTAAGGACGATGACGGTAATACGGAACGGGTAGTGAGCGGACAATTTGATATGTTGTCTAATTACGACGATCAGCAACAAAAATTGCGACCCAAACCGCCAACGATCCTCATTGATAGTGAATCGCTGGATGATGCCAATCAGATTAATGACAAGTTCAAAGATGTCTTTGAACATGAAATCGAAGAGTTTAAACGGGATTATGCCGCTCAATATGGCCAGGGAGCAGCTGCGCAATTAACCGATGGCGATATTCTTCGGGAAGTGGTGAATACCGTAGGTAAACGTGGACGTTTGGGATCTCATGTAAGGTGTGTAGTCTCGGTTTCCATGCTTACGGAGGGATGGGATGCCAATAATGTTACCCATATAATGGGACTTCGGGCCTTTGGATCGCAATTGCTTTGCGAACAGGTGGCCGGACGAGCGCTTCGTCGTATGGATTACAGCCTGGTGGGATACGACAAAGATGAAAATCACACACAGGATAAGCGAAAGATTGTTGAATACCGCTTTCCTCCGGAATATGCCACTATCATCGGGGTACCGTTTAAATTTTTTAAAGGAGGCGAAAAAGTACCGCCACCACCGGGAGAAGCTATTCAAATACGCGCTCTTCCGGAACGTGAAAAAGATCATGAAATTCGATTTCCCCTGCTGGAAGGTTACCGGCGCGATTTTGAGAGAAGTGAAATTATCTATGATTTTAGTGATGTAGAACCATACGAAATTAAAGGGGGCGAAAATCCTACACAGACGACAATTGCCACTGCATTTTCCAGTGAGGAACGCACTCTGGAACCAGACGAACTATTGCAGTACCGGGAGCAACAGATTATTTATGAGCTCACACAGGATCTTATGGAAACCTATTTTAATGATGATGGTTACCTCTCACTATTTGGACAACTCAAAAAAATTGTGGAAGAATGGTATCACACGCGACTAAAACTATTGAATATTCCTGACGAGAAATTTAAACGGTTTGTACTCTACGAGAACAGAAGTGCTGTTTTGGAACATATCTATTGGGGCATTAATCCCGATTTGGATACCAAAGAGTATTTGCGACCTATTTTTACCAACAAATATGCAAAATTTGGCAGTACCAAATATACGAATGGGGTAACCCGCCGGGAGGTTTTTGAGACTACAAAGAGTCATGTAAATTATGCCGTGGCCGACTCTGAGTGGGAGCGCATTTTTGCCAAAACCTGTGAAGAAGTGGACCAGGTTCAGTCGTATGTGAAAAACGATTATCTTGGGTTTACCATCCCGTATCTAAAAGATGGAATTGAACGACAGTACAGACCGGATTTTTTATTGAAAGTTGAAAACTCGGAAGGTGTTAAAGCGAATCTGATAATTGAGATCACCGGTTTCAATAAGGATAAGGTTGAAAAGAAAAGGTACACCCGGCACAATTGGATTCCTGCGGTCAACGCCGTCCGCGAAAAATATGAATTTGAGCCCTGGTACTTTTTTGAAATTGCCAACGAAATAAGTGATGTAAAGAACCAGCTGATCTCAATTATTGAATCACTGGAACCTGAATTGGCAACCGTTTCATAAGTTCTTCTTAGGGACAACAGAGGATGGCAAGCAAATGTAAGTATTCCCTGTCTCTCTTTGAAGGGGATTTAGGGGAATGGCGAAAGCAACAAGTAGATAATTTGGCAATGATGGTAGAATTGAGATTATAAATCCGATAACACGTAAATGAATCACATGATGTGGGAAAGAGTTGGCCATCCTCCTTTTTCTTCCGGCAGGCGCCTGAATTCATTGTCCTCCTTCGAAGGAGGACATAAAGGTAATAGCAGTTCCAAAGTCCCCCTTTGAAGGGGGATTTAGGGGGATGGCGAAAGCGATTTATTTATGAAAAAGCAGTATAAACATTTAGGATATAACAAAGGTCTCAAAGGGTTGGCCCGAAAGCTTCGGAAGGATTCTACCCCGGCAGAAATACGGCTTTGGTCAGAATTGTTGCGTGGTGGTAAAATGAAAGGATACACATTTTTACGTCAGCGACCCGTGCTGAATTATATTGCCGATTTTATGTGCAAAGAATTAAAACTAATTATCGAAGTGGATGGATATAGCCACAACTTTGAGCGGCAATGGTATAAAGATCAATCAAGACAGAAGGAGCTTGAAGATAAGAGTTTTACAGTGATGCGATTTTGGGACAAAGAAATTTTTAACGACATAGAAAATGTATATAGAGTTATTGAGCAATGGATCGAAGAGCACGAGAATCCTAAAATGTAGATATCCCCGTCCCCCTCTTGAAGGGGAATTAGGGGGATGGCGAAAGCGATGAATGGAAGTTGCGAATAACAGAAGAATTATTAAAGAATATGAATCAGCATGATGACGGTCGAAATAATGAAAAAGGTAGTGCCGGGCCATCCTCCTTTTTCTTCCGACAGAGCCGGAATTCATTTTCCTCCTTCGAAGGAGGACATAAAGGGAATAGCAGTTCCAAAGTCCCCCCTTCGAAGGGGGATTGAGGGGGATGGAAATAGCAATGATGCAATAATTGGCATTCAATAGAAATTAGGATCACAACAAAAATATGAGCCAAATCATAATGGATTAACCTCTGAAGGTAGTACCATGCCATCCTCCTTCAAAGGAGGAGATAAATCATAACAGATTTAATTCGTTTTTTCTGAATCAACAAATACATTTAATTTTTTACCGATATGTCCAGCAAATCGTACCGACATTCTGATGAAAAACGAGCGCATATCCCCTCCAAGGAAGAGGCGGGCTATGAAGATGCCAATCCCAAAGTGCAGTCCGAAGGGGAACGCTACGCATTACCCGTAAATCCCATTCTGCACCGGGGACGTGATCCCGAGCTGTTCTGGATGGATAAGTACAAGCACAACGAAAAAATCCGTACCCTGCTCGACCAGCTTGCAGAGGCCAGCACTTCTCCCGATGTGGGCGAACTGGTAAATGAGCTTCGCACAGCTCTCTCCGATCCACCCGAAGAGGCCTGGAATGAGATGCTGGATATTGATATCCGTTCGTTGTATCGCACCGAGCATATCGCTCCGGAAATGCTGATTGAAGGGCTTACCAAACTGGTGGAAAACCATGATGACCAGGGCGACCTGTTTGCCACCAATGAACTCTTTGGCAATTCGCTGGAAAAAGATGAGTTAAGCAAGGTCAGCGATTACTATACGCATAGCGACGGCTGGACCAATCGCTTAATTCTGGGCGACAGTGAGCGGGTGATGACCAGCCTACTGGAACGCGAAGGAATGGCCGGACAAGTACAAACGATTTATATCGATCCGCCTTATGGGATACAGTATGACAGTAACTGGCAAATGAAGATAAATGATAGGAGGGTCACAGATGGAAAAGATGAACACCTGACAGAAGAGCCGGAACAAATTAAAGCGTATCGTGATACTTGGGAAAAAGGGATCCATTCTTATCTGAGTTACCTGAAGAATAGATTATTGATAGCAAAAGAATTACTTAAAGAATCAGGATCTTGTTTTGTACAGATCAGTGATGAGAACTTACACTTAGTTCGAAATCTGATGGATGAAGTGTTTGGTAGTGAAAATTTTGTCAGCTTAATTTCTTTTACTACAACTAGTGGCTTCCCAAGCAAGACTTTAAGTAGGGCGGGAGATTATATTGTTTGGTACTCCAAAAGTTTAGAGAAAATCAAATACAGATCACTTTTTAAAGAAAAAGTACCTGGTGAAGAAGGGGCTACAAAATATAAGCCTATTAATTCATATCAAGCCGTTCCTCAAAAACATTTCTCTAAAAATGAATATGCAAGTATTGACCCTATAACTTCTCAGGGTGAAACTTCCAGTGATCAGAGGTTTGAATTCAATGGTCAAGTTTTTGAACCTCCTCAAGGAATGCACTGGAAAACAACCGTAAAGGGTCTAAAAAGACTTGATAAATTAAATAGACTTGTACTTCGGGGTAACTCTATTCGGTATATCCGATTACTTAGTGATTATCCCGTATATCCAATGACAAACTTATGGACTGATGTGGCTGGTGTCCAGAATAGGACTCAAGGAAAAATATTTGTAGTTCAAACATCAACTGAAATTGTAAAACGTTGTATGTTAATGACAACTGATCCAGGAGATTTGGTATTAGATCCAACCTGTGGAAGTGGCACAACCGCTCATGTAGCTGAAAAATGGGGACGTCGTTGGATCACTATTGATACTTCACGTATTGCTCTAAATATCGCTAAAAATCGATTAATGACTGCTACTTTTCCTTATTTCTTTTTACAAAGTGAAGTAGATGTATATCGCGCCCAAACAGAAATGGGTGGAATCAAAAAAGAAGTAAAGTATAAGTCCGATGCACAGAGAAAACATAATATCAAGGAAGGTTTTGTCTATAAAGAAGTACCACATAAAACTCTTGGTCAGTTGGCCAAAAATGAAGAACCAGAAACAGAAATTCTGTTCGACCAACCATTTAAAGATGAAAACCGGATGCGTGTTTCCGGTCCTTTTACCGTAGAAACACTTCAAAATTTGGATCCCGTACACCCAGAAGAAATAGAGCAAGAAGCCCGCGAAGACGATGAAGCCCAGAAATTTGAGGAGATGGTATTCCAGCATCTCACTTCGGCCGGAATTAAAAATGGCATCAAGCAGGAGAAAGCCGTCTTCACCCAGGTAGATCGGCTCATCAATCGTTCCCTCCATGCCGAGGGTTATTACAAGGCAGAAGAAAAGGAACGCAAGGCCTATTTTCACATTGGTCCGAAGTTTGGTACCGTGAGCAAGAAAGCCGTTAATGAGGCGATTAAAGAATGCCGGGCCAAAGGCGATGCCGACTGGCTGGTAGTCCTGGGTTTTAGCTTTGAAAGTGACATCGAAAACGAAAGTGTTACGCAAAGTATGGGCAGTTTTGAAGTAACCAAAGTCCGCATGGCCGACGATCTGCTGCAGGACGGGCTCCTGAAAAAAGACAAAAAGGCTGCTTCCTTCGTAACCATTGGCGAACCGGATATTGAACTTTCCCCCTTCGAAGGGGGGCAGGGGGATGTCGATGAAAGTGAAAATCTCTACCAACTGGAAGTAAAAGGCATCGATATTTATGACCCGGTCAAAAATCAGATCAAGCCGCGCAACGCCAGGGATATCGCCTACTGGTCGGTCGATGACAACTACGATGGCAGCAACTTCGTGGTTCGTCAAATTTTCTTCAGCGGCGGCGACAATGATGAATTTGATGACATCAAAAAAGACCTGGAGCAACAAGCCAAATACGCCACAAAGAAGAAACTGGAACACACCCTCCGCATCGAAATTGACGACAAAGCTTTTGACCGCTTGTATGGGTTAAAATCGCATCCCTTTGAAGCCGAAGAAGGCCAAAAAGTGGCAGTGCGTGTTGTGAGTCAGTTTGGCGAAGAAGTGACGAAGGTGTTAACCGTAAATTAGACAACTACTAAATTATGAAAGCAAACGAGCTAAAATTGGGACAATTATTAGCTACGACTGCAAATGTTGAACATTATTATGTACCCAAGTATCAAAGAGAGTATACATGGGGCAAGAATGAGTGGAGACAGTTACTTCAGGATATCGAGGAGAATGATAAGGGGTATTTTATGGGATCTATTATTTGTGTCCCAAAAGAACGTGGTGGTGGATATCCTACTATATACGATTTAATTGATGGTCAGCAGAGGCTTACAACCATAGGTATTATACTTGCTGCTATATATAGAAAATATGAGCTATCAGATTTTGAGATTGATGAAGACTTAACCTTTAAAAAGTCAACTATAAAAAAACGATTGATTATTGAGGGCGACAAGGATTTGAATGATGAGCTTGCATTAACAAAAAATAATAAGGACTGGTATATGCGAGTGCGACCTTCTGCCCAAGGTGATAATTTAGATGACTACCTTTATTTAATTTCTTCAGTTGGCTTGTTAAAGGATGTAAGTAAACCTAAATATTTTGGGAATCGAAGAATTGGCCTTGCATTTAACTACTTTTTTAATGAATTGCCAGAAGAACGATCGGAACTTGACAATCTATTAAATAAGATTGAGACCCTCACCTTTGTTCATATAACAGCAGACTCTCAAGCTGATGCCTTTGTTTTATTTGAAAGTCTCAATAACAGAGGAGTTCCATTATCGATAATGGATATAGTAAAGAATAAAATGTTAGGTGAACTTGAAACTGAAGGTAATCTTAATTTAGATGAGGCTTTTGACAAATGGCAAATTTTATTGAAAAAATTACCTGATTATAAGATTCAGGAGCGTTTTTTAAGACATTATTATAATGCCTTCAAAGAGGATAGAGAGATTGATATTGAAGGACAAACAAGGGCCACTAGGGCAAATTTAGTCAGAATCTATGAGGAAAATATTTCAAAAGGGGATGAACTTTGGTTATTGAAAGATCTTATTAAGGAATCTGAGGTTTATAGCAAATTAGTTTACCCTGAAAATAGAAAAGGGGACAATCTTAAGAGGTATTTAAAGGAGTTACTATTTCTTGGTTCTGCACCAGTTTTTTCGTTCCTACTTTATTTAGAACAATTAGAAATTGATCCCAAGGAGAAAGTACAAATTTATCGATTACTATGTGATTATTTCTTTAGAAGAAAGCTCACCGACAAACCTGCGACTCGTAGCTTAGACTATATATTTCTGAATTTGATTCGGTATTGCAGAAACAAAAATAAAGAAGGGGAAAAGATTCGTTGGATTGATATTGAGTCTGAACTCACACAGAATAAGGAATATCCAATTGCTGATTTAAACACAGTAGTTGAAACCCTCAAAGATGATATTTATTTACAAAATCGAGTATCTACTTGGTATGCACTTTACCGATTAGAGACTTCATTTTCAGAAAGAGATTATCAGCCTAATCTATGGGGTAAGGATGGGGATAAATTTATTTGGACTGTTGAGCATGTATTGCCACAGGGTGAAAATATTCCTGCTGAATGGGTTAATATGATTGCAAACGGGGACTATAAAAAGGCAAAAAAAATTCATGCATCCTATGTCCACAAGATTGGTAACCTGACACTGACACTACATAATAGTAAGCTTTCAAACAGATCCTTTGATAAGAAACAAACCTTAAAGAAGGTAAATGTGGACGGTCGAGAGGTTAAAATTGGGTTAAAAAATAGGCTTGCTTTAAACAAATTGAAGTTTAGGGATAATGGTAGTTTAACGTCTTTGGATGAAGTTAGGGTTTGGAATGATGAACACATCAAAGAACGAAGCAAAAAACTTATTCAAGAGTTAATTAAACTGATTAGTTTTTCATGGGAGGATATATCGAATATTTAATTATTTCTTGAGCATGCATTTCAGTGTTCTCGAGTAAATGGCAGAATATTTATGTAATTAATTTCTAATAATTTTTTTTAAACTGTTGGCAAATGGAGGACTTAGAAAAATGGTTTCAGGAGCGTAATGCTTGGGTTAGGTCAGCTGTAAATAAAGTCCAAGAGAAAGAAGATCTAGGGGAAGATGATTATAAAGAATTAGCTGATCTTTGCATCAAGGAAGCTAAGGATGACTTGGATGTAGACGATCTTGAGGAGATTGAGATTTCTACGAGCAGAGTTTCGTCAGATAAAATCAAGTTAAAATCCTTAAAAAATGTAGAAGGCATCAATGCATTAGCACCTAAAAATCCTTTAAAATTCAGTAACAAAAAATTATCCATTGTATATGGTCAAAATGGTTCTGGTAAGTCGGGATATGTGAGAATATTGAAACATATTTGTGGTGCACGTCATCCAGGAAAACTCTTGCCCAATGTGTTTAAAGATTCTCCTACAGAGCAAAAGTGCGATGTAGACTACGAAGTTAATGGTAATAATAAAACCATTAACTGGAAAAGAGATGATGGGAAGATTGATGAGCTAGGCACTGTCGATATTTACGACACGAGCTCCAGTAAATTCTATGTAGATAATGAAAATGAGGTTACTTATGAACCGCCTCTTTTAGAGATATTCAGTGATTTAGTAAAAGTTGCTGAACGTCTTTCTAAGAAAATTAAAGGGTTAATAAAGCAAAAGGTTTCTAAGAAACCTTCACTTCCCTCCGAGTTAGAGGAAACAGAATTTGGAAAAAAGTATCTTGAACTAACGGCAGAAATTGATGAAGAATCAATTAAAGAATTAACAGATTTTACTGGTGAAGAGCAGGTAAGGTTAAAAGAACTAAAAGAAAGACTTAATACGGAATCCCCAGCTAAAAAAGCAAAGAAATTAGCAGAAAAAAAGAGCAGATTAAATAGTTTAATATTAACCACGATTCATCACGTAAGGCAGTTATCGGATAAAAACTGTACCAAAATATTTGATTTAGATAGTCAAGCCTCGATAAAAGAGGAATCAGCGGAAACAGCAGCAAACAAAATTTTTTCATCGTCACCTCTCGATGGAGTTGGTACCTCTGTTTGGGAACAACTTTGGGATAAAGCACGAGAATATTCGGAAAGTCATGCTTATAAAGGGAAAACATTCCCCGTAACAAATGAAGAGTCAAGATGTGTTCTATGTCATCAATTGTTATCAGATGATGCAAAAGAAAGACTGCAGTCTTTTGAAGATTATGTAAAGGGGGAGTTAAAGAAGGATGCAATTAAAAAAAGGGAGCTGTATAAAAAAGCCGTAGATTCATTGCTTCCGGTTGAGAGCAAAGAAAACATATCAACTGCTTTAGAGGCAATAGGGATAGATAACGAAGAAACCGTAGAACAGATTAAGCAATTATATTTTGTTCTTAATCAACGATTTGAAAAAGTTAAAGAGGTCAAAGACCTAGATGAACTTACTCCTATTCCTAACTCATGGGATTTATTAAAAGAAGCAAGAAATATATCTCAGTCTTATCATACGACAGCAAAAAAATACCAAAAAGATGCCAAGGGAGATAATAGGGAAAGCTTAGAAATAGAACTTAAGGAATTAGAAGCCAAGGAATGGCTTTCGAACCAAAGTGAAGCAATAATAGAGGAAGTAAGCAGGCTAAAAGAGGTTAAGACCTTAAGTGAAGCAAAAAAGCTAACGAATACCAGTGCACTCTCAAGAAAAAAGGGGGCTTTAGCAGAGGAATTAATTACGGATGCCTTTGTAGGTCGTTTTAATGATGAATTAAAAAAGCTTGGAGCAAGCTGGATAAATATTGAGCTGGTTAAATCACAAGTAGAAAAAGGACGTGTGCTTCATAAACTTCAGCTTGAGAACGCGGAACAACAAGTACCTGATGAAATATTAAGCGAAGGTGAAAATCGAATTGTTACGCTTGCTGCTTTTTTAGCAGATGTAACGGGAAAAAATGTCCCTGCCCCATTTGTATTTGACGATCCAATAACATCATTGGATGAAGATTTTGAAGAAGCTGTTGTTCAAAGATTAATTGAGCTTAGTCTGGATAGACAAGTAATAGTTTTTACCCATCGTCTTTCTTTAACGAGTTTGTTAGAAGAATTAGCAAAGGAAGCAGATCTAAATGCTAATTTCGTCAGCGTAAGAAGAGAATCATGGGGCACTGGGAATCCAGGAGACACACCTATAAATGTAAAAAGGCCTGACAAAGCATTAAATACACTATTAAACAATAGGTTGTCACCTGCTCGTAAAGCTTATGAAAAAGAAGGTAGAGAAGTTTATGATCCTTTAGCTAAATCAATTTGTAGCGATTTTAGAATTTTACTTGAAAGAATGGTTGAGGACGTGCTTTTGTCAGATGTTGTTCACAGATTCAGAAGGTCGGTTCAAACTAAAGGGAAAATTCAAAATCTGTCTAAAATTACAGATTTAGATTCCAAATATTTTGATGATATGATGTCTAAATATTCCAAATTTGAGCACTCGCAACCTCGTTCGACACCTGTGCAAATGCCTACACCTGACGAGTTAGAAACAGATTTAGGAAGTTTGAAAGAGTGGTATGACGAATTTACAAATCGTTAATGCTGGTAAATTAATCAAAGGTAAGTTCAGTATTTATGCTTGTTTGTTTGCGATTGCTGAAAGGGAAGTTGAAAGACCAACTATTTAAAAAATATAGATTATGCCTATTAAAATTCTTGTAACTGCCGATCTGCATCTCGGGAGAAAGTCATCAAGTGTCCCTCGAAATTTAGAAGATAGTTCCACGCAGTTTACATGGCGACGAATCATAGAATATGCTATTGACAAGTCGGTAGATGTGGTTGTCTTGGCTGGCGACATTGTAGATCGGGATAACCGTTTTTTTGAAGCGATAGGACCAATCCAAGAGGGCTTTGAACAATTGAAGAAAGAGGGAATAGAGGTAATTGTTGTTGCCGGTAATCATGATTTTGATGTGCTTCCCGATGTCATTAAAAGCAAAGAATATGACCACGTACATCTGCTCGGGGAAAATGGCACTTGGGAAATTAAAAAAATAAATAGTGCCAATGGCGAACTACAATTTATTGGTTGGTCTTTCCCAAGACGGTATGTTAAAGAGGACCCACTGTTAGAGGATTGGGCAACAAATCTCGATCCGAATATCCCAACGGTAGGAGTTCTACATGGGGACGTAACCGATCCCAAAAGCAAATATGCTCCTTTGGATATCAATAATTTAATTTCTGGTTCTGTAGATGCCTGGGTATTGGGTCATATTCACAAACCGGACATTTATCATGAATCAGAACCTTTAATATTCTATCCTGGCTCTCCTCATGCATTGAGTTCTAAAGAACCAGCTATGCACGGTCCTTATCTATTAACTATTGATGGTCGGGCGGAAGTTACGGTAAAACAAATTCCCTTATCTCCGATACGATA
>DATFLI010000062.1:0-2050 GCA_035267805.1 Balneolaceae bacterium
ATCCTTGGCTCCCATTTCTTTTACATTTGGCACTAAATTCCTTTTGTAACTGTAATCAAGATAATTTATATAAGATCCGTGTTGCGAAGTCACTACCCACCTGGATTTTCTGGTTTCTTTATCATTATAAGGGATACCCAGCTGGTTAAGGCAATAATTCAGTTCAGGTTTGTAACCAATCTTGGTATAAGGAGCGTCAATATTTGCTGTATCGTCCTGCTCCACCAACCGTGGGTGTATGTCAAGACTGGTAGCATAAACTTTATCGGCAATTTCTTTAAAGACCGGACCAGCCACCAGGTTACCATAATAAACATCGTTAGAGGGCGAATTGATCACTACAATACAGGAATATTTTGGATGATCAGCAGGAAAATATCCCACAAATGAAGCCTGATAACTTATACGTGAATCAGAATGGTAACCATATTTCTCATTTGCTATCTGGGCAGTTCCGGTTTTACCCGCAATTTTATAATTCTCATTCCTCAGGTTACGAGCTGTACCCCTTTCAACTACCCCTTCAAGCATTTTTTGAGCTTTCCTGATGGTAGACATTGAACAAATGGAAGGATTAATCACCTGTACCGGAAATTCTTTTACCACTTCACCATGGTATAACAATTCTTTTACAAATCTTGGTTTTACCTCTTTACCATCGTTAGCCACGGCATTGTAAAAAGTGAGCAATTGCAGCGGAGTCAGACGTACTTCGTAGCCATGTGACATCATGGGTAATGAAATTCCCGACCATAATTTATCAGTCGGATATTTAATATCCGGTCTGCCTTCACCTTTTATTCTCAGGCCAAGTTTATCATTCAGGTTCATTGCATAGAGCCGGTCAATAAAGTGACTTTCATGACCTGTATAATATTTGGTGATTATTTTGGATACGCCGACATTGGATGAAACTTCGAAAACCCGTTGAACGCTAATTTTGCCAAATCCTCCATGTTCAGAGTCATAGATAGTCTTATCATAAAAAGTAACAGAACCATTTCCAGTGTCTATTGTATCATCAAGATCAATGTAACCGTCTTCCAGTGCAACCATTAACGAAGGCAGTTTAAAGGTAGAGCCTGGTTCAGTAGATTCGCCCACGGCATAATTATAGGATTCATGATAGTTTCCCTTGCTGTCCCGCTCAAGATTGGCAATTGCTTTGATATCTCCGGTTTGCACCTCCATCAATACAGCACTTCCATGTTGTGCCTCATGTTTCTTCAATTGTTTAAGCAATGCATTTTCTGCTACATCCTGAAGATTTACATCCAGGGTAGTAACAACATCTTTACCGTCTCTGGGTTCTATCTGGTTATCATCACTGACAGGCATCCAAACGCCACCGGAAAGTCTTTGCATAAGTCTTACACCATTCACCCCGCAGAGTTCATGGTCATAGGCGCCTTCGATACCTACTACATTCCCGGTCTGGCTTTTGGTGGTATAACCAATGGTACGCGATGCCAGGTTGACATGCGGCTGAAACCGCACATTTTCCTGGAGATAAATAAAGCCACCTTTATAGCGACCACGTCTGAATATCGGAAGCTGTTTCAGTACTTTCAGCTCGTTATAATTTACTTTGCGTCTGATGAGATAGTAACGCTCACCTCGTTTGCGGGCGGCAATGAGCTGACTTTTATAATTATCTTTTGACTTATCACCAAAAAGCCTGGACAGGCCAATACATAATGAATCAATATTTGAATAAAAAACTTTATTGGTAAGTGAAGGCGTTTTGAGATCCATCCTGATTTCATAATAAGGAATTGAACTGGCCAGCAGGCGCATATCCTGGGCGTAGATGTCTCCCCTGTTGGATTCAATTGTAATGTCCTTCAATGTAAGTTTTTGTGCTTTTTCCCTCCATTTGCTCCCTTCGCCAAACTGTAGATAGACCGCGCGTGCAAGGATGATCAATCCCAGTACAAAAACCGCGATATACACAACAGCTACCCGCCATAATATGTCTTTTTTAATCGACATTCAGCAAATGAATTATTAGTTTTTTTCAATTACTATTTTTTTAGGTGGCACCAAAGAT
>DATFLI010000063.1:0-2220 GCA_035267805.1 Balneolaceae bacterium
GGAAGTGGACATCAAAAGATTTGATTAGGTATCAGTGCATTTTAGGCTTGGATTGTCTCTCATCAATCAACTCTCCTGATTCTGAAATGCTCATCTCTCCATACAGACGCTGTTTGTTAATTTCCGATATCTTTCGCTCGACAAACTGTAGCTTACGATTCTCCTTTTCACGCTTCAAGAGTACATGCCGAACTTTGTACCAGGCATAAATCTCGTCTTCTTCTTTCCCGTTCCAGTAGATAAAGAAAAGCGTTCGAACATCATCTTCCGATTGATTGCGACGGATTATCTTTATCAACCGAGCTGACAGATAACTCAGTGGGATCGCAATAATCAGTGCGATAATTTCATAAATGAAAAATCCCGGAAACATCATAAAATTAAAAGTTTAAGCTATTACATATAACTTAAACTTTTGACAAATGATTTCCTGTAGTGAATTTTCCTAAAATTTTAAGACGAGCCCACTCCAAGCAGCCCCCACATTACTACCGTTATTAGCTGAATTTGCCACGGTAGAAGCCGCTACACTAAATTCAAAGTTCCTGAATTCCAATCCAAATCCGGCGGAATAGCTCGTTGAAGAATAACCTCCAGTCCGAAGTCCCGCGCGAAGCGGCAAAAATCCGAACAGATTATATTCAAGTCCCGCAGACATTGCAGCCCGTTGACTATTCGTTCCTTCGTAGTTAAACCCACGCATCAAATCCAATGATACACTTAGTTTGTTCAATTGTAACCGACCGCCGACATTTACCATCGTCGGCAAATTACGCTTCAAACTGGAAATGCCCTGGGGAGTGAAGCTTCCGTAGATATTATTGGCAATGCTATCCTTTAATACGTGATTAACGTATTCCTGCGTGTCCCCGTTATATTTCTGATTGATCTCCTGCTTATCAAACTTAAATCCCTTCCAGTCAAAGACATCAGAAGCTTTAAAACGTCCGACTTCTTGATTAAATGAGAGACTTCCCAAATCCGTAAGCGACAGTCCAACAGTCAAATGTTCCGGCCCTTTGAAAAAAGCCCCAATTACCGGCACCTCCAGATCCATTTCCATAGTACCGCCGAGATCTAATCCAACTCCGGTCGCATTCAGACCGTAAAAATCCTTGCCCGCAGGATCAACATAATTATTGATATCAGGGGTTTTTTGCTGTTTTTGACGATCCTGATAAAATTGTTTCAACTGATCTGAAACCTCGCCGTTTGTCTCAAAACTATAGCTAAAATCATGAATGATTTCATCGATGCTATTCTGATCAGCCCCTTTTATGGTCAGCACCGAATTAAAATTTAATTTCGTGGTATTGGAGCCGAGCAATAACTTGGGTGCTGCACCTGCATAAATTTTTACATTCTTAGCAATACCCAAACTTTTGATATCAAGCAGCTTCATCGAAAATCCAGCGGAGACTTCATAAAAAGATAATCCTTCAGCTGAAAAATTGACGGGGAGACCATTGGCAAAATCATCGCCGGTAAAACCTTCGAGATAAAGTCGCGCCACGCCCCTGTTTACTCCGGCATCCATCAAAAAACGGGATCGCACCGCCAAACTCGCAGCCCAATTTTTTGTTCGATATGATATCCCAAAAGGAATAAAATCCGTCTGCATTCCCACACGCTTGAGTTTCGACGGATCATTGCCGAACCATTTGCTTAGCACCTCATCCGCAATATTGCCTTTAATGGTTAAGCCGCTCGTAAAATATTGGTTGTAAACATTCAAATTGGCCAACGGGCCGCCAATGCCGGTACTTAGCCCACCGATAATCCCTATGGTTGTCCGAGGTTCTATGCCCTCACCAAGCATAAGATTGGCAGGGTTGATGAAGTTCGCCTGATAACCATCTACATAGGCTGTACCGCCACCGCCAAGAGCCAAATTCTTGGCCGTAAGGTGAGTCGACTGTGCATCGGCTGCAGATCCCCAACCAACCAAAATCAGTCCAATGCTGAAAAGAATTAAAAAACGTTTGCCGGTACTCATATAAAACGGATAAATTTTAGTTTACTGTTGAGGTTACATCTGCACTCATGGCCAGTCGAAATGTAATAGCGTCGGTCGCCCTGATTTTTACCGCTTGCTGTTTCGTGGTACTAAATGTAAAATCTAAAACCATCGAGCGGGTTTTGTTAAGCACATCCAGCTGATCTTTAGTAAAACTAATTTCAAGTTTTCCTGATTTTTGAGTACCGGTCTCGACGAATCCC
>DATFLI010000064.1:0-13576 GCA_035267805.1 Balneolaceae bacterium
TTCTGCCTTAAGCCAGTATCAACATTTCCATTTGTTTTTAACGCAAAGTGCTCAAGTGACGTTAAACACAAAATCGAGTACACGATACAATCTGGATAATTGGGTGCTATATGATGAAAATTTAGGCAGGATTGCCAGCGGGCTTTATTTTTACCGGGTAGTGGCAAAGGGTAAAGGAATGAATAAAATCGTTAAGCAAAAAAAGATGATGCTGATCAAGTAACTTCTCATTTCCGGCTTTAAGTTTGGAACTTAGACAATTCCAGTCAGGGCATAAGTTGCAAACCTGCGCAGTTAGTACTGTTCTAATTTTTTTAAATCTTGTCATTTCCCCAATTTATTATAAGTTGTTTTAATAAGCGGTTATTTTTAGTAACCTTAGGTGTTCCGTGTCAGGCATTCAACAACATATTCGGTTTTGCACCGCCTCTGATGGAGTTCAGATAGCTTACGCTACTTCGGGAGACGGCCCGCCAATCATTCGTGTAGCCAATTGGCTAACACATCTTGATATGGATTGGAAAAGTGCTATCTGGAAACATTGGTTTAATAGTTTTTCTCAGGATCATATGCTCATCCGATACGACATGCGAGGCTCGGGCTTGTCCGATCGCTATGTCAAAGAACAATGTGTTGAGGCTTGGGTCCGGGATCTGCATGCGGTAGTATCTGATTTACAACTTGACCAATTTGATTTGCTGGGACTCTGCCAGGGTGGAGCTATTGCCATCGCCTACTGTTGCTGTCATCCCGAGAAAGTACGAAACCTCATCCTGTATGATACCTACACCCGCGGGGCGCTTGTGGATGGTGCCGATAAGGAACATCAGCGGGAAGCATATGCGTTGGCGCAGATGATCGAGGTGGGATGGGAACGTGATGATAATGCGTTTCGGAAAGTCTTTGCTGACTTGCTGATACCGGAGGCTTCCGATGAAGAGCGCGACTGGTTGGCAGAGCTTCAACGTAAATCAGCTTCTCCTAAAATGGCTGCTCGTCTGTGGACAGCCTTTCATGAAATCGATGTATTGGAACAGGCTAAGAAAGTGAGCGTACCGACAACAATTTTCCATGTTACCGGCGACCGGCTGGTCCCTTTTGAAGAAGGACGCAAACTGGCCGGGCTTATCGATCACGCTCGATTCATCCCGCTGGAAGGGAATAATCATATCCTGATGAAAAATGAGCCGGCCTGGGAACAATTTCTCCTGGAAGCTAAAGCTTTCACCGGTACTTTTAACACCCCGTCCCTTAAAAATTCAGAAAACTGTTGTAGCGACTTCCATGAACTTACGTCGCGGGAACAGGAAGTGCTGGAGTTGCTTGCCCGCGGGTTTAATAATAAAAAGATTGCCGATACTTTATATATCAGTCCCAAAACCGTTCGTAATCATGTGTATCGAATCTTTAATAAGTTACAAGTCAATAGCCGTGCAAAGGCGATAATTATGGCAAGGGAAGCCGGATTAGGAAAAAATGGAGTATCTTCTACTTAGTTTTCCCGGCAATATTTAAGGCATTGATTTTCCATTGATACAAAGCCCGGTGCCTATTCATATCGTTGCAATAATTGTTTTTATCTGATACCTTTTCACCGCCAGCAATTAAAGAAGACTATTACTTATCTATCGTAAGAAGGTGAAGTTATGAGTCATGTACTGTGGGACCGGTTGCAATTCGCATTTACAATCAGCTTTCATTATTTATTCCCTCAACTTACTATGGGCCTTGCCCTGCTTATCCTTATACTCAAGTCGCTGGCCCTGCGGAAAGGAGACGAACGCTACAATAAAGCTGCGCGGTTCTGGGCCAAAATATTTGCCGTAAATTTTGTAATCGGAGTCGTAACCGGAATCCCCATGGAATTCCAGTTTGGAACCAACTGGGCACAATTTTCAGATCTCACCGGGGGTGTCATCGGGCAGACGCTGGCCATGGAGGGGATGTTCTCGTTCTTTCTTGAATCCAGCTTCCTGGGGTTATTTTTGTTTGGAGAAAAGAAACTCGGCCCGAGAATGCATTGGTTGAGTTCATTTTTGGTGTGGCTGGGATCATGGCTGAGTGGATATTTTATTGTGGCTACCAATGCCTGGATGCAACACCCGGTGGGATATAAAATCCTGGATAACGGCAAGTTTGTTCTGACCAACTTTTGGGCACTGATTTTCAATCCCTGGGCCTTCTGGCAATACCTGCACACCATGATAGGTTCCGTTGTAACCGCCTCATTTGTTATGGCTGGAATCGGCGCCTTCTATGTTCTAAGCAATAAGAACGACACGGAATGGGGCAAAATGTTTGCGCGCATCGGTGTCATTGCCGGCGTCGTTGCCAGTGTGCTGATGGCCTTCCCCACGGGCGACCAGCAGGCCCGGATGGTCGATGAACATCAGCCTGCGACGATTGCAGCTATGGAGGGCATTTTCCATACTCAAAAACGGGCCCCAATCTACTTTATCGGGCAGCCCAACATGGAGCAGAAAAAGCTGGATAATCCACTCTATATGCCCGGCATTTTAAGTTTCCTAACATACCGGCACTTCGACGCCGAAGTAAAAGGCATGGATGCTTTCAAAGAAGAAAATCTGCCGGATAATATCCCGCTGCTCTATTATGCCTACCATATCATGGTTGGGTTGGGGACCATCTTTATTGCGGTGTTACTGGGAGCGGTATTTCTGCTTTGGAGGGGAACGCTCTTTGAGAACAAGTGGATGCTTTGGCTTATCATACTGTGTACGCCTTTCCCATTCCTGGCAAATACGGCCGGGTGGATGACGGCCGAGCTCGGACGCCAGCCCTGGCTGGTTTACGGCTTGTTGCGAACCGCCTCCGGGGCCTCTCCGAATGTTACGGGCGGCAATACACTGTTCACCCTCATTGGTTTTATAGGGATGTACTTTCTAATCGGTGTTCTATTCCTGGTGCTCGTCGGCACGATCATTCGAAAGGGACCTGAAAATAGAACTTTAAATCTCGGTTAATTATGGAAACGCTCTGGCTTATCCTCATTTCATTGATGATTACGATGTACATCCTTCTGGATGGCTTCGATCTGGGGGTCGGAATGGTGTATTGGCTGATTGCCAATGATGAATCCGAACGACAACTCATCAAAAGCAGTATCGGCCCCTTCTGGGACGCCAATGAGGTATGGCTGATTGCGGGGGGCGGCACCCTATTCTTTGCATTCCCGCGCGTATATTCCAGCTCTTTCAGTGGGTTCTACTTGCCTTTTATGATCCTCCTCTGGCTACTTATGCTTCGGGGAATCAGTCTGGAGCTGCGAAATCATGTGGAGCACGATATCTGGAAAAATTTTATGGATTTCTGGTTCGGCATGTCGGCTCTTCTAATCGCATTATTCCTGGGGGCCGCACTGGGTAATATCGTTCGGGGCGTTAACCTGGGAGGAATCGTCGATGGGGTCGCTCAGTATAAGCCGCATTACTTTTTTGCCACCCTGTGGACCGACTTTTCACCGTACGGCAATGTGGGTGTCCTGGATTGGTTTACGGTCACAATGGGGATAACCGGCGTCATTGTTTTGTTCTTCCACGGCTCTGCATGGA
Source organism: Balneolaceae bacterium (assembly GCA_035267805.1). Lineage (GTDB taxonomy): Bacteria > Bacteroidota > Rhodothermia > Balneolales > Balneolaceae > Fodinibius. The sequence continues at coordinate 3,573 of DATFLI010000064.1, forward strand.
TTATCAAAAAGACCACCCTGCCGCTCAACAAGCGACTGAGAAGTTTCGGAGCCCGGTGGTCATGGGCTATTCCCATTCTGGTCGTGGTCACTTCCTGGATGATGTATTTCGTGCGTCCCTCCTTCTATGCGAATTATTTTGATCACATTTACTGGTATGTTTTTCCGCTTATCGGGGTGGCTTCGAGCCTGCTAATTCCCCGTGCCTTTAAGTCGGGTTCGGACGGGCAGCCCTTCCTATATACTTCGGTCTTTATTGCCTCGATGCTTATCTCTACCCTTATCGGAATGTATCCCATGCTGCTTCCATCAACTAACAGCGTAAATCCGGCTCTAACGATTTATAACAGCTCTACCGGTCATTATGGAATGGTTGTTGGGCTGGTGTGGTGGAGCATAGCGCTCATTCTGGTCGTCATTTACTTTACGTATATCCACAACATTTTCAGCGGCAAGATGACGGAAGAATCGGCTCACTACTGAATCCGTATATATGCAGCATAATGCCATACTCCTATCCCAAACCTTCTCACAGGGTCCGTGTATAGAAATGAGAATTATATTTATGGATAAATAAGTTGCCCCAATATTTTTAATCTCAGACAGAAATTTTTCTTCCCTTAACTGTCGAGGGATAAAAGACTGTAACACAATTGCTCACAAGGTTACCTTAAAGCTTTAAGGGTAACTTTCCACATAACAGGATGGTATTGACCATTCAAATCGTAGCTATATCCAACAATCTGGTCATTATTGTTAATAGCTCTCGCCATGCTATTGCCCCCTAAAGTAGGCAATTCAATCATGCCGTGTTCTTGATCCCAATAGAAGGCCCGGTACTCTTCAGGGGCTATACTGCTGTATCCTACCACCTGACCGTGATCATTGATGTCCCACGCCGTACTCCATCGGCCTCCCAAAGTACCGAGGTCTTGTAATCCAGTTTTTTCATCCCAAACAAAAGCTACTGAGCGGTAATTACTATTAATAGCAGTTTCAATAATTTGATCTTGTTCTTCGAGATTCCAGGGAATCGTTGTCACACTACTATTGAAACCACTACTTTTAAATTTAGATTGAACTTTCGATGGAAGCGCTTCCGATTCGAACGTTGAATTTCGGATCATTTCAACTACATGGCCAAAGTCATACCTGCCGGAGGTATGGGTCAACCTAAGGAGTTTCTCAATGATGTTAAGATCCTGATAATTTTTATGGGCTTTACTCGCAGCAATTTTCTGACTGGATTCATCCTGTATCTCATCAATCGAACCCACTATCTGACCTTCATTATTGATAGAACTCGGTTGCCCGTAACTATAACCGTCAAAAGGTCCAATAGAGACAACATCAGAAAGATAAATCCCGGGTGGTGGATAAAAAGCGGCCATCCCGGTAATTTGTCCGTAGTTATTTATTGAATAGGCTGTACTATACCATTCAAATGTACGAGTTATTCCATTTTCTTTATTCCAAACCATTGAATAAAAACCGTAATCATCATCTTCTTTATCATAATAATCGACCTCTCCCACAACAGTCCCCAAATCATTAATATCATAAGCCCTACTATAACTGTAGTCAACAAATGGGTAACCAAGTGTGTCAATTTTTATTAAACCATCTTCTTGATCCCAATAATATGCGTTCCCGACCACTTGTTCATAATTATTTATAGACTGGGCAGAGATATTTCCCATATTAGTCAGGCCTTCCTGCTTGTCCCATAAAAGGTTCCCCCCGACAATTTGACCCTTGTCATTTATATCCGTAGCGTTACTTAAGCCATAGTTGCTGAGGTCGACTATTTCAAAGGCTGGTAATATGTTTTGATGCTTATTTCCTCCCACTTCGTACATTTTGTCCGCGTAAGCCGCCAGAAAGATATTATTCGAGCAGTTATACCTGTTAAGATCAATTTCAAATGTGTACCTGTTTGTAATATTCTCATCATAAGAATAGGGGAGTTTATCAGGAACCACCGTGCCTGATTTATTTATCCAGGGGAAATCTTCCATGGAACACCCCACCCACAGGTGTAAATCATTAACCTGGTATCCCAAATCCGCAGAATAGGTTACTTCCAGTTTATTTTTCTTTTTAATAGCGTCTAGATAACCAATAATCGTTCCGACGTCGTCCACAGATCCTGTGCCATCGTCATTTCCACCACCGGCTATGAGTTTGGTGATAGCATAATCACCATCCATTTCATAAATCCATCCCCACTGGCCTTTTGCTTTTGGGCTAAGACCTAAAAAGGTACGAAGATCTTGATTCCTGAAACTGTGTTGCCCATAAGCCCAAACTGATTTACCGGAATTAATGATTTTGTTTTGGTCTGTTTTCAGGTTTCCTTCTATTTTTCCTTTTAGCCGGAACCCTTCTGGGTTAACAATTGAATTATTATTACATGAAAACAACAGGCTGCCGATTGAAAAAAAGAAAAGCAGCCTGAAAATTGGTTTTATTTGATCTATAGGTAGCCTCTCTAAATAATTAGGATCTTTGTCATTTTTTAAATTCATAATAGAAAATTAACACGAAAGGACACTCTTTTTAATTTAGCTCTCCTTTTCTCTCAAAAGCTCTTATTTCTCCATAAACGGAAGCATCACTTTATACAATTTAACCTTAATTCAAAAACTATCAAGTAACTAGGTCTACTATTTCCATACATAGATAAACTTTGCCTTCATTCTTTGGGACAAGCGTCCCACCTCTTTGAATTTTAACCACGATCAAGAGCTCAAAATTGAGACGTCTGACTCATGATAGTCTGTGTTATAGGTTTTAGTTTGTTTAATAATAATAGAATCCTGTTATCAGGATTTATTTACATCAAGAATACCACCAATACTATGTTACAGAATAAAAGTATCAAAACAAGTTTTGAACGGAATGTACAGGCAATGACTTTGAAACCTGAGATTGCCCAAAATACCAAGGTAATCAAAGCTAAGTATGATCATGAAGGTCTTGCTTGTGATATTGAATTCGGATCATGGAAACTCAAAGCTGATATGCCTGAAAAAGCGGGAGGGACGGAAACGGGACCTGCTCCCGGGGATTATATGGGGACGGCATTGGCAAGCTGCCAGTTAATATCCATAGTTTTGTGGGCCGCCCATTATGATGTGCCTGTTGATAATGTGGAACTGGAGCTGCAGATCGATAAAGATTCCCGGGGATTGTATGGGGTTGGCGATCAGCCGCCCCGCTGGTCTGCTATGACCTTCAACATCGAAATAGAAAGTACGGCTCCGGAAACAGAAATACGCAAGGTCCTGGATGCAGCCAATGCACACAGTCCTATGCGCGACAATCTGGAACATGCTTTTGCCATCAATCGAAAAGTAACTATTACTACCCCGCAGAATTCGTAAAGAAGATAAAAACATCAACAAGAATCTGCCCTGCCTGGGGGCAATAAAATTGAATCATTATGGAGCCGGCACTACAACTTAAAATACAGCATTACGGTTGGAATCAAGCCGCTTCCTATTACGATCCATTATGGGAAAAGCAATTGAAGTCCAGTCAGGACTTGCTGCTGCTGATGGCAGAATTAGAAGAGGGGGAACGAGTTCTTGATGTAGCATGCGGCAGTGGTCTTGCCACCTTTCCTGCTGCTCGTGCCGTTGGTTTCACCGGAAGCATAGCAGCAACAGACATATCGGAATCTATGCTGGAAATAGCTCGCATTAGGGCGGAAAAATACCGGCTGGGTAATATCAAATTCCAACAGATGAATGCGGAAAACTTAACCTTGCCGGATGAAAGTTTTGATGTATCAATGTGTTCGCTGGGCCTGATGTATCTGCCCGATCCCTTGCAGGCTGTCCGAGAAATGTACCGGGTACTGAAACCCGGAGGTAGGGCCCTGGCATTGGTATGGGGTAGGCGTAAGCATTGTGGCTGGGCTGATATCTTCCCTATTGTAGACCAACATGTAACTACCGATGTGTGCCCGCTTTTCTTTCAACAGGGAACCGGCCATACCCTCCGGTCTACTTTTGAAATGTGTGGTTTCACGGAAACGGAAGAAAAACGCTTTTCCACTATCATTCATCATGATTCAGCTGAAGATGCTGCTAACGCTATGTTTATCGGCGGACCCGTAGCACTGGCTTGGAAACAGTTTGATGAAAAAACAAAAAAGGCGGCCTACGAAGCATATATTGATTCCCTTGAAGAGTTCAAAGATGGAGAGGGTTATGACGTACCCGGAGAATTTGTGATTGTGAAAGGCTCTAAGAATACTGTTAACTAAAAAAGAGGTGTTGTGATGAAACGAGTACTTGCTTTTATTTATGGGATTATTTGTTATCTAATCTTCCTGGCAACCTTTCTGTATGCCATTGCATTTATTGCCGATATCTATGTGCCCAAAACCATCGATAGTGGCAGTTCCGGAGGTCTGCTGACTGCTATTATCATTGATGTTTTACTGTTAGGGGTGTTTGCCATCCAGCACAGCGTGATGGCCCGGCCGGGATTCAAGAAATGGTGGACAAAAATTGTTCCCAAGAGTGTAGAAAGAAGCACCTATGTGCTGTTTTCAAGTTTAGCACTCATCCTGCTGTTTTGGCAATGGCGCCCGCTGTCCGATCTGGTTTGGAATGTTCAATCCGACATGTGGAGAACGACTTTGTGGACGTTGTCAGGATTGGGGTGGTTTATCGTCTTGACCGGCACTTATATGATCAGCCACTGGCATCTGTTCGGAATTAAACAAGTCACAGATAATCTGAAGGGCAATGAACTATCAAATCCGAAATTTCAAATCAATGGTTATTACCATTTTATTCGCCATCCATTGATGCTGGGATTTATTATCGCATTCTGGGCTACGCCCACCATGACGATCGGACACCTGCTGTTTGCCGGGGCCAGCACCGGCTATATTTTGATTGCCCTGCAGCTTGAGGAACGTGATTTGATTCGTTTCTTTGGAGATAAATACCTGGATTATAAAGAACGTGTACCGGGACTAATTCCCATCCGTTTTAGCAAGAGTGAAAGTGGTAAGATGGAGGAAGCGAATGCCGGTAATTATAAAAATCGCCCATCCCATTAAAGGAATAGCTGCATTAATTATGAATCTAGAGAATCCAGAGTCCGATCCCAAGGTAATAGCGATGCAACTTCGCAAACCCAGCGGAGAGCCGGCGAAAAAAGTTGCAGAATTGATGGATAAGGTCAATAAACCGCTGTTCGATCTAACGCTCGATACGATGTCATTGAAAGAGAACGAGACGGTGCTGGAACTAGGATTTGGCAGCGGTCGTTTTTTTGCAAAATTATTTGAAAAAGAAGAAAATCTGCATGTCAGTGGGGTCGATTATTCACAAGAGATGGTAGATCTGGCTAAGCAAAATAATCAGCATTTTATCGATTCCGGCCAACTCGACTTGCAGGTTGGTCAAAGTGATGACTTGCCCTTTCAAGATGCAACTTTCGATAAAGTTTATTGTAATATGGTGATTTATTTTTGGGATGATCCTCGCAAGCATCTGCAGGAAGTCCAGCGCGTGCTAAAGCCGGGCGGACAGTTTTTTACCGGAATGCGAACCAAAGAGAGTATGCTTCAGTTGCCATTTACCCAATTTGGGTTTCAGTTGTACAGTCGTCAACACTGGCATGAAATTTTAACAGAACAAGGATTCAATAAAATTGAAATCTATACGCAAATAGATAATCAGACAATACAGCAAAATCCCAAGATCCTGTTAGAGTCTGTTTGTATAAGCGCTGAGAAGTCCGCTTTATAAAGACCAATTCGCTCCAATCGTTCTATGGTTGCAATGGGCGAACCTGCATATCCGTATAATGAAAGTTTTGCGGGCATTGTAAAATATGTACGACCGACCGGGCAAGGTCATTCGGCTTGAGCTTGTTTTTGTCGGAGCTTGAAAAGCCGGTATCAACCGAGCCGGGTGACAAGCAGGTAACCTTTACTCCGAAATCACGCAGTTCCTGGTGCAGCGATCGTGAGATCCCTACTACGGCGTGCTTGGTAGCTGAATAGCAGGTCATCCCGGCAATGCCGTTGGTTCCCGCTCCCGAAGAGATATTAATAATATGACCGGATTCGTTAGCCTTCATTTGGGGGATGACTAACCGGCTCACATAAAATATGCCGTGAACATTCAGATCAAACAAATAGCGCCATTTGTCCGGATCCATTTTTTCTACCGGGCCCTTGTACCCGGTTCCGGCATTATTGATCAGGATATGGATATCGCTACCTAGTTTTTCCGTTGTTTGATTATATGCTTCTTCCACGGATTCCTGTATCGTCAGGTCGGCCTGGAGGTAATAGAAATTGTCATGGTTTAAATCTTCCGGTTCTGTGCGGCTCCATCCGGCTACGATCACCCCTTGATTGAGTAACGCTTCGGTTATTGCGCGCCCAATGCCGCGACTGGCGCCGGTTACAATGGCAACTTTGTTTTGTAAATCCATAAATCGGTTTTTTTGCGGATTTGTGTGCTCCCCCTTATAACTTATTTGCCATCCGGAGCGTTTGGTTCGGGGTACAACTCTCGCATCGTAAAAAGGTTCGTTCAACGGATCCAAATTAGCAAATAACAGATTGCATTTGCACTGTATTGATGCGTATCATCAAGTCTATGAATACTCCAAGCAGGACAGTACGTCTTCCAAAACCCGATATATTTTCATTTTCAGAGTGCCTGCATTTTTTGGATCGCGGGTACGACGACTGTCTCTATTCAATTGAAGGCGATCGTGTGATTAAGCCTTTGCAGGTTGACGAAAGCCGGATTCTCCTTGAAGTAAAAGATGATGCCAATGCTTTGGAGTTTGGCATCCTGGCCGGTGAGGTTTCAAGCTCCATCCTTAAAAAAGCAGCCGACTACGTCAGCGAGTGGTTTGACCTGGAGCGGGATCTGGCTCCCTATTATGGTCAGCTCGATCAGCACGATCGACTGTCATGGATGACAGACCGATATCACGGCCTTCGACTGATGGGCATCCCGGATTTGTTTGAGGCTTTGTGCTGGTGCGTAATAGGCCAGCAGATTAACCTGACGTTCGCCTACCGGCTTAAACGTCGACTCGTAGAAAGCTATGGAAGTTCCATTGAGTATGAGAGCAAGCAGCACTATTATTTTCCGGCCCCCGAGCGCTTGGTTAACGTCTCAGTCGATGAATTGAGAGATTTGCAGTTCTCCCGCCAGAAAGCGGAGTATATCATCGGGATAGCAGGCCAATTTGCTAAGGGGGAAATGTCTAAAGAGATTCTATCTGCGCATAGTAACGGCAAACAAATGTTAAAACGACTCCTAAAAATCAGGGGTGTCGGTGAGTGGACTGCCAATTATGTGCTGATGAAATCGCTCAAAAAAATGAACTGCATTACCTACGGGGATACCGGCCTGCAAACAGCGGTATCTTCGGTGCTGGGGCTGGATCGAAAGCCATCCCGCCAAGAAATTGAAGCCCTCTTTGCACCATTTGAGGATTGGCAATCCTATTTAGTGATCTATCTCTGGCGGACCTTGAGTTGACTTCCATTTCCTATATTTTTCTGGCATGCAATTTCCACAAGGCCGGTAGCCGTTTTTGAGGGCATCGCGCTCATCTTCAAAAAAGACTCTGCTTTGTGGATTTAACTGCTTACCTGATGCACAATCAAGCCTGCCATAAATTTTTAGTTTTTGATTTCCGGCCAGGGTGATACTGCTTCTTTTAATGAGCCGGCGGATCTCCTTTTTTTGTGCTTTTATGGTCAAACCCAGCTGGCTTTGTTTAATCATCTTTTGAGATCATTTTGAAAGATATGTAACGGCTTACGTCTAATGGCAGGTTTGTAAAAATGTCTCTCTGATTCTATCTGTCATTGCGAGAAAGATTACTGAAAGATTTATTGAAATCTCGTTTGCGCCGCTTCCCAGCCGAGAATAACCGTTTTCCGCGTGTTGCCCCATCGGTACTCTCCGATACTGCCCACTTTCTTGATAACCCGGTGACAGGGAATCAGAAAGGCGACCGGATTTCGGGCCAGTGCCGAACCGACGGCGCGCGAAGCTTTGGATTGTTAATAGCGTCGGCCACGTCAGAATAGGATACCGGTTTGCACGGTGGTATCTTTAACAGGGCTTCCCACACTTTAAGTTGAAAATCGGTTCCCCGGATATGGAGTTTAATCTTGTCGGGATGATTCCAGTCAGTGTTGAAAAGCTTCTTCACGTGGTCTATATGGGTATCCTGGCCTTCAGCAATATCGGCCTCGGGCCAGGCTCGCTTCAGTTCTGCGAGAGCTCGGTCCTTATCATCCACAAACAAAAGATTGCAGACCCCTTTGCCGGTGGATGCGATCAGCATATCCCCAAACAAACCGTCGCTAAAACAGTACCGGATAGGTAATGCCTTGCCCCCGTTTTTAAATTCGCCGGGCGTCATTCCTTCAATATTCACGAATAAATCGTGCAATCGGCTGGTGCTGGAGAGTCCTGTTTGGAAGGCAGTTTCTTCAAGGGTTTGATTGTCATCCAGCAGTTTCTTAGCCTGACTCAGGCTGATGTATTGCAAAAATTCTTTGGGTGTTACCCCGCCCCACTCCTTAAACAGGCGGTGAAAGTGATAAGGACTAAGGTGAACAGCATCAGCAACATCCTCCAGCCCGGGTTGCTCAGTCGAGTGATCGTTGATGTATTTAATCGCGTTGGCTATTCGCTGGTAGTTACTCATGGCGACCTCATTTTTAAGTCTTTATCTAAAGATACTGAGGAACACAGGACCAGGAACACCCGATTCTTGCGGACTTTTTCGGGATTTTCACACAATTACCGTCATTCATCAAAATTAAACTTATGATCGATATCCTGAATATCGTCGGCGCGTGAACGGAGTTCTTCTGAGTACTTCCATAACGGCTCATCGTTCTGCCTGAGCACGCGGCTGAGATCTGCCGTCCGATAACAAATTTGCCCTACCAGGTTGTTGATACTTTTCTCATCATTCAGTCCTTCTTCAACGGCAAATTTCACTGAATCCCGAACCGCCTCCAGAAATAGCGCTGCCGGAGATTCCGCATCAACAATGGCCAGAGCCTCCCTGAATCGTTTTCTCCATTTGGGGATATCTTCGGGTTTAAGGTCCGACTCTTCGGCTATCCGCTCGTCGGCCCATCCTTCTTTTTCCGCCCGTTCCAATAAGGCCGTTGTCTCCGGCATCAGCCTGTCAAAACGGGCATTGACGCCCAAGTGGGCTTCATAATTATCATAGCTGTAACAGTAGAGCTCGGCAGCTAAAAAGTGAATTCGTTTCATTCGCATTTTTAATCCTCCAATAATTAGAGACTTTTCAAACGACATCATTCTGACTCTGTGATATATTAAAAAAACTTTGATGCCAATTGAAATGTCGAATTCACGTTATGTAGGTATTAATTACTTTAAATTTAACTTTGGTCATCGGCACTGGGACCGTAGCTGCCGGGAATCGGGATATCCAGCAAGCGCAGGTAAACGCCTAGCTGCGCCCGGTGGTGTGTGGTCTGGCTGAAGGAATGGCGGATAACTTCGTACTTGGTCATTCGATTTAAAATTTGGTCGCCGTTTCGCATGGTCCAGGTGGGTTGCAGATCTTTTTCCCCGGCTTCCTTCAGTGATTCCTTTCCCTTTTCAAACGAATCCTCGAAGAGAGATAACAACTCTTCAGAATTCTTGACAGGTGTCGGCGTGTAATCCGATTCTGCAAAATCCATTCCGTCGGTATCCAAGGCCATGTGAGTCCAGGAAGGTAATTCGGCAATATGCACGGAAAGCTGTTTCAGCGACATGCTTTTTTCGTGGGGCTTCCAGTCGAATTTGTCGGCCGGCACGAGCTTGAGAAATTTTCGGGTTATCTCGGCTTCCTGCGTGAATTCTTTTAATAACAGCGGGATGATTTCCATAGTCTTATTCTTCCTGTATGAATGTGATCCTTTTTAACTACACTTTTAAATCCAGAATCTTTTTCAACGTCCTCAAGTTC
>DATFLI010000065.1:0-2848 GCA_035267805.1 Balneolaceae bacterium
GAGCTGCGCGATTATTTCGGCGTGATCCCCCAGGAGACCATGCTGTTTACCGGCACTATCTACGACAACCTGATTATGGCCAACCCTCACGCCAGTTTCGAGCAGGTGGTCCAGGCCGCGCAGATGGCGGAGATTCACTCCACCATCGAACAGCTCCCCCAGGGCTATCAGACCGAGATCGGCGAACACGGCACCGGCCTGTCCGGTGGGCAGAAGCAACGTATGGCGATCGCCCGGGCCATTCTGAAACGACCCAGAATACTTGTCTTCGATGAGGCGACCAGCAACCTCGATCATCATACCGCCGAGCAGTTTGCACAAACGATTAACAAGTTAAAAGGCAAAGTCACGATCTTGTTTATTACCCATCAGAAGCCGAAAGGATTGAAGACCGATGAGGCAGTGATATTGGGAAGTAAGAATAATCCGGGAGAAGAGGATATGGTAAAAGATGAAATGCAATGAGCAAACGATGTCGGCTGAAGAAGACACAAAATGAAATTGGAGAAAGGATCGAGTTTATGACATTCGATGAGAAAATAAATATGTCTCCTTTGACTCTGTTAGTACCGGATAGTTACGAGGGAACATTATTATGGAGGATGGCAGCATGAAATTGCATTCACTCTGTTTTCTGATTGTTGGATTATTAGTGTTGCCCGCGCAGGCGGCGAGTTTTGATTGTGACAAAGCGCAGGCAGCGGTGGAAAAATTCATCTGTCAAAGCTATGAACTTCAGCGGATGGACGGTAAGTTAAACCATTTCTATGCCGAGGCACAGAAGCGGGTTGCGGACGTCGAGACGCTGCGGATGGCGCAGCGCGCCTGGTTGGCATCTAGGGAACGCTGCGGGGAACATTCCGCGCCGATTGATGTGGAACACTGCCTCAAAAAACACTACGACAGGCGCATCGATGAACTTCGGGTGTTGTCTGCCGGGCACAAGCTTTGGGAGCCGCCGCCAGCAATGAAGAGGGACGAGATTGAAAAAAAGTATGTTCATGAGCGGCGGCGAGAGCTGAAGGCCTTTTTCGAGGACCGGCCCCTGGAAATCGCCCTTGGAAAGGACGAACCCTTGTGCGAAGACTTTATGGAAGATTTTTCTGAACAAAATGAATCTATTGATCTGATTGCACCAAAACTCGTGGTTCATGATTACGGCGATCCAGCTTTGGAGTATGAGATATTCGGTGAGTGCCCGGATCTTGAGTTGAGAAGTTACAAGATTGGTAGGAGCGGACCCTACGTGGGGCCTAGAAACTTTTTGCTCTACAAGGTTGATATCGACAATACGCCGAAAAATGGCAAAGAGACACTCTTTCTCGAGGAAGCTATCTGGATGCGCGAGCCCAAGTATGGACCTGAAATCGTTGCAAAAGACAAGTTCAAGCTCTTGGATATGTCTAAATGCAAAGGGAAAGGATTTTCTGCTATCGGCGCCTCCCGCCGCTACCCGGTTGATTATGATGTTAGTGAGGAAGATCCGCAAACGGGCCTGCATGGTATTGTACGGTATCGCGGTGAGTATTTTATATATTACGTCATCGACTGGGATCCAAAATCAACGCCCTTGGGTCTGATTCATTACCAGAAAGGTTCTTTCGGAAATTTCAAAAGAATCTGTAAATATTTGAATCGTCGTAACTAACTGAGTCGAACGTAATACGCAAGGAGAGGACCATCATGACAACGATCATTCCACACGAACCGGAAACTAACTTTCGAGACGATTTGGTGACGTTTATAAGGAGAAAAAGGGGACAGATTTATTTTTTTAGAAAATAAATCTGTTTCTTTAAGAATGTAAGCGAAAATGTCGACTGATCAACACAAGGAGGCAACTACCATGCCAAGGAAGGCGAGAGTCGTGATGCCGGATACGCCACATCACATTATACAGCGTGGGCATAACCGTCAAACCGTCTTCGCCCATGATGAGGATTACCAATATTATCTGGAAAATCTGTTTGAGTGGAAAAAAGAGTTTGACTGTCAAATCTACGCCTGGTGTCTTATGACCAATCACGTGCATCTCATTATACAGCCTGGTGGTAGTACTGAGGGACTGAGTCAGTTGATGAAACGGTTGGCTGGACGCCAAACCCGCTACGTCAATCGTCTGGAGAAGCGGACCGGCAGTTTGTGGGAAAGCCGATTCAAATCCAGCCCTATCGAGACAGACGCCTATCTGCTGGCATGTAGCCGCTACATTGAGCTCAACCCGGTCCGTGCCCGGATGGTTGCAAGCCCTGAAGAGTATCCCTGGTCCAGCTATCGCATGAAAATCGGCTTACAGGCATTGAAAGGACTGGATTTCGATAATTGCTATCTGGCGCTGGGTAGGACACAACAGCAGCGTGAATTACAGTACAAAGACTGGGTTCGAGCCGATGTTTCTGAGTCCGAAGTCCAACAAATCCGTGAGGCACTTCAATATGGGCATCCGACGGGTAGCGAGAAATTTCGAGATGAGATTGAGACAAAACTGGGGATTCGGCTGGCGTTGAACAAACGAGGTCGACCAAGGAAGGAGAAACACCAAGTTAATGAAGGGGTCATGTTATATGAAATTCACTGAGAAAATAAATCTGTCCCCTTTTTCGCTTCAGAAAATAAATCTGTCTCCTTTTTCGTTCTTTTTCGTTTAATGAAGGATAAAATTATGAAAAACAAATTAACAGCAACGCTTTGGGTTATTTTGGTTTTAAGTATGCAGGGCTGCTGGGAAGATTCTTCCGCTGATAATCTTGCTCATAGTAAAAGCCTGAAAACAGAAGAAAATGTTAAAGATCTGGCAAATGCTGATGAAGGTGAGAAAGACAGAAATAATAAAATAGAATATGAGAAG
>DATFLI010000066.1:0-12650 GCA_035267805.1 Balneolaceae bacterium
CGGATCAAAAACCTTCACCCTACCCACAGGTAGTACAGATCTTGGTCTATTCCTCACCGCCGGCCTGGATGCTTATGCCCAGACCGATCTGAGCGGACAAGGATACTATGAGATGATTCTCGGCGGCACAGCTACACTCGACGGAACGGTTAAAATCCAATTGATTCAAAATTAAAAATAAGCGTTCATCAAGGATACGTAGGGGCCCCGATCATATTGGGGTCCCTACTTTTTTTTATAACCATATCATTGTTCCGGTTACGACAGATAAATATATTTTTGGTTAATCATGCAGCTGATATATTTTGACCATGCATTACTATTTGCCAATAAATCATAATTTGGGGCTGATCAGCCGGCCCTGTCAATAATCTTATATGAGCTCATATCTGGCAACAATACACTGGCAACGAGACCGCCAGAGGTTCACCGATAACAAGTACTCGCGCAGACACTTCTGGCATTTTGACGGCGGATTGGAAATTCCAGCTTCTGCATCTCCCCGGGAAATTCCAACCCCTTATTCTGATTCTAAAGCTGTAGATCCTGAAGAAGCCTATATAGCTTCTATTTCAAGTTGTCATATGCTCTGGTTCCTTTCGCTTGCTGCCAGACAGGAATATATTGTGGATGATTATACTGACAGGGCGGAAGGGTTTATGCAAAAAAATGAGGATGGATTTAAAGCTATAACTCATATAATTTTGCATCCGAACGTCATTTTCTGTAAAAATAAAGCAATTAATAAACAAAAATTTGACAAATTACATAAACAGGCCCATAATATGTGTTTTATTGCGCACTCGGTTAAAACCCAAATAACCGTTGATGCAACTTTAAGCATACAAAAGTAACAGAACAGTATGTTAGCAATACTAACGAATAAGTATCAACATGGCTAAGAGTACAACAAAAACGGTAGAAGACTATATTGACGAACTTCCAGAATACCGTCGGGAGACTATAGAAACCGTTCGGGAACTAATTTTAGAACATCTTCCCGAGGGATATCAAGAAACGGTAAACTGGGGAATGATCAGTTATGAAATTCCTCTCGATTATTATCCCGACACTTATAATAATCAGCCACTCAGTTATTTGGGATTAGCTGCACAGAGCAACTATAATGCCTTGTACTTGATGCCGGTATACCAGGATGAAGAATTGCAAGACTGGTTATCCGAAGAATTTGAAAAGGCCAATAAGAAGATGGATATGGGCCGATCATGCCTGCGTTTTCAGACGCTGAATGATCTGCCGATTGAGGCCATCGGTAAAGTTATTGCGCATCAATCTCCGGATGAATTTATCGAACAGTATGAGGAGAGTCGTAAGTAAAGGCCTATCTGTTAAAATACCATCTTTTATTTATTTCAGGGAGCAGAAAAGTTTTCTCAGCCTACAGCGGGTCTTTCAATGCTATTTTTATGTTAATACAAAGAAATGGAGGTTTCATCTTCAGGCATTTCGAATTGAGCATGGGCTGAAAGAATCGGGAGACAATAAGCAAATCCAAATGGTGAATCTTCATTAGTTTGGAATCTTATTGTCAGTAAGAACGCATTCGAGCCTCACCGAATGAGTAAGATAAAACAGAAAGAAATCGTCTAAACGTTAAATCCGATCAAGTTGTTAACACGTATATGTTAATTGAAACAGCTCTTGAACCAAGACATAAGTTTTAAAGATCATGATACAGATCTAAATTCAATTTAAGACGATGGATAAGTTACACGTTCTTTTAGCAACGCTGGTATTAATTTTATTTGCTGCTCCGACGCAAGCTCAAAAATCCAATAAATCAACAAAGAGCATGAATTCAGATAAATTAGAAAGAGCCACTTTTGGCGAAGGTTGTTTCTGGTGTGCAGAAGCTGTTTTCCAGGAAGTGAAAGGCGTTAAATCTGTGGTGCCGGGCTATGCCGGCGGCCATGTAAAGGATCCTACCTATGAACAGGTTTCAACGGGAACTACGGGGCATGCTGAGGTTGCTCGGATTGTTTTTGATCCAACTGTAGTTTCCTATCGTGAACTGCTCCAGGTATTTTGGCATACTCACAACCCTACCACCCTCAATCGTCAGGGAGCGGATGTGGGTACACAATATCGATCTGTGATTTTTTATCATAATGAAGAGCAGAAAAAAATTGCAGAAGAATCCATGAAAAAGACCGAAGAATCAGGATTATGGGATGATCCTATTGTGACTAAAATCGAGCCTTTAAAGAATTATTCCGAAGCAGAGGATTATCATCACAATTACTATCAAAACCATAAAAATGCTGCATACTGCTCTTTTGTGATTGCACCAAAACTGAAGAAATTCCGCAAAGAATTTTCCTATTTACTTAAAGATTCGGTGAAGTCAGAGTAGTATCAAGGCGGCACCCTTAGATCACTTCACTTACTCCAATAAAGAGGAAGCCGAAGAACCTCGAATCTGATCCAGGGCAAAAGAAAGTTTAATGTACATGCCGTCATCGGATCCCATCTGCCATTCAGCTTCTAATTGCTGTGCAAAGTTTTGAATCAGCGTCATACCCAGGCTTTCCATCTTTTCGGGGTGGAATTTCTCAGGCAGCCCGACACCGTTATCGCGAATTTCCATGTGCAATGTTTCTTCTTTTTTGGTTATGCTGATGCTGATTTTGCCCTTTCTCCTATCCTTAAAGGCATGTTTAAATGAGTTGGTCACTACCTCGTTGATTAATAAGGCAAATGGTACGGCTTGATTGATATTAATCTTGATATCATCAATCTCGTTAACTACAGATATATCCTTTTCACCATTTTCGGTTGTTTTACGGATCGTTTCAACAAGATCTTCAATATAAGTATCGCAGGAAATGCGCGAAAGGTTACGGGATTGATATAACTTTTCGTGAATCAGCGCCATCGTTTGAATTCGGCTTTCGCTTTCCATCAGCGTTTCCTGTATCACGGGATCATCTGTTTCATACATTTGCAACTGAATAAGTCCCGAAACAACAGCCAGGTTATTTTTTACCCGGTGATGAATTTCCTGCAATAAAACATGTTTTTCCTTGAGCGAGTTGTAGATCTCCTGCTCATATTTCTTCTGCTCGGTAATATCAATATACATTCCGAATCCGGCCAACGGTTGTTCATCTACAAATACAGGAATACCGGCGACAAAAACATCAATCAGCTCGCCGTCTTTCGTTCTTCGTTTGGCTTCTTTGTTAAAGCTGTCCATCGCATAATTTTGGGCCGGCATTTTAGGTGCCTCTTGATATTCGTTTTCGGGGACAATCATCTTGTCGATATCCTTGCCCAGTAACTCTTTTTCAGTATAGCCAAATAGTTTTTGAAAACTGCCGTTAATGCTCTGAACTTTATTATCAGGGTCGACCATTACGATGGCTGCAGGAGCTTTTAGAAATAAATTTCGGAACATTTCTTCGCTTTTCTTGAGTCGCTCACGAGCCTCTTTCTGCTCGGAGATATCATGTCCCACCCCCAACAAATATTCCCGGCCATTCTGTACAAATAATTTTCCTGTAAGGTAATAAGGTACCTCACGGCCGTCTTTTGTTATCACTGAGGCCTCGATCTCTGCTTCCCCGGTTTCAAACACCTCCTCAATCCCCTGTAAAATTCGTTGGTATTCTTCATCGGAATAAAAATCAGCCGGCGTCAGGTCCCGAATATCCTCGGTAGAATATCCAAGTTGTTCTATAAAATTGTTATTCCACCTGTGGTAGCGGCCCTCTTTGTCAATCATATAAAAAATGCCGGGCAGCGATTCAATTAATGCTTCGTTAAAGTGTTTCTCATCCATTAGCTTCTTTTCGGTCTCTTTTTGGTGTGTAATATCAAGTCCCACACATAAGAAGTATTTCTGCTTGCCTAAATGAATATAATATCCCCGCCAGAAATACGGAATCCTTTGGCCGGACTTGCTTATGACAGTAAGTTCTGTACCTTCGGCTCTATCTTGTTTAACGCGTGTGGTTGCCTCTATCAGTTTGTCATGCTCATCCGGGGCGATGAGATCAAAAGCCGTAGCTTCTTTCAGTTCCTCATGCCGGTAGCCAATATATTTTTCTGCATTACTATTCCATTGAACAAGTTTCAAGTCTTCATTCATCAGAAGGTAGATGCTGGGAAGACTATCTAAAATCGTCTCGGTATAATTACGCTGTTGTACCAGTGAATTCTCAATTGATTTACGTTTTTCGAATGCTGCAATTATGCCCGAGGCGGTTTTGAGCAGCGATTTTTCAAATTCATTCCACTCTCGTCTGGCCTTGGTATCCGCAAAGCCGATATAGCCGAACCATTCTTCTTTAATGATAATGGGAATGGCAAGAATTGATTTAACCTGCTGTCCTTCCAGAATGGTTTTTTCCGGCTCCGGGATATCGTCGATAAGCTCACAAATAATATTATTGTTCGAAAGCTGTTCATGCCACCAGGGCACCTCAGAGTATTTAATATCGCCCTCAATATTTGCCATTGGAGATTTTACTCCATCCGAACAAACCTCCATGATAGGGTTTATATACAAAGTGCCGTTCTCTTGCCGATTATTATAGACATAGACGCGATCGGTTCCTGTGACCTCTAACAATATTTGTAAACTCTGTCTAAGGGCTTCATCACTGGTATTTTTCAATAACAAGCTGGAAAATTGGGATATTGCCTGTTCATATTCCAGACGCTTCTGAAGTTTTGCTTCGACTTCTTTTCTCCTGTTAATCTCGTTTCGCAATTCTTCCGAGCGCTTTGCTACACGGCGCTCAAGCTGTTGGTTTATATTTTCTATCTCTTCCTGATGGGCAATCTCTTCTGATACATCAATCAGGGTACCTGAGATTACAATTGAATTCTCATTCGGATCGGCAACTTTCTTCGCATAAATTTCAGCCCAATAAGAACTTCCATCCTTGGAACGGTATCTTATAATCTTCGTTTCATCTTCAAGACTCTTCTTATCCCCCATCAATCGGTCAAACATTGATTTACATGTTGCCCGATCCTCAGGATCTATAAAAGTTAGAAAAGATTTTCCATATGATTCTTTAAGAGAATAACCAGTTCTCTTTTGCCATTGTTTATTCAAAAAAACCAACCGTCCTTCGGAATCCAGTGAATAAATAACATCTTTTACATGTTCTACCACCGATTGATATCGTTGCTGACTCCGCCGAAGCTCAAGCTCAGCTTTTTTTCGACTCGTTATATCAACTGATGATCCACAGATAATATCCTCATCGCTATTTTCGTCATGAATAAGGGTAATCTCATCTCGCAACCAAGTATAGCTGCCATCTTTTTTTTGAAAACGATATTCATTAATAACACTTCCTCCGTTTTTAATAACTCTGTCAAAATTTTCAAAAACAGCAGGTCGGTCATCGGGGTGAATTCGCTCGGACCATCCATGTTTATGCTCTTCAAAATAGGCGGAATTGAATCCCAGTACTTGCTCAACATTAGGGCTAACCGATAAAATGGGAAATTCCGATGAAGTTGAACAGGTAAATAATATTACCGTTCCGCTATTAAAGAAATGCTGAAATTGTCTGTAACCCGGATTTTTTTTATCGCTCATAATATGCGGCCAAACTCTTTTAACTGACCCCAAAGAAATGGATTAATAAATATTAAATAAATTCAACCATCTATAAAAATTTTAGAGATGATTAATTCAAATAATGTATTAAGTTGAATATAATTAAGTATTAATACCCCTTGACTTATTAACAGAAGCACCTTATTAGCGATGAAGAGATAAAATAGTGCTTCTTATCGTCTACAATATGATGAATTCGTAACTCATAAAACTCAACATCATGAAACGATTACGATTTTTGCTGAGAAAAGAAAGCATTGGCCTATTTTTGATATTTGCTCTATGCTTGCAGGGCAAGGCACAGGAGCGCGGAAACGATAAGGCACGGTTAAGCCCCAATGCTTTGGTTAGCCAAACTATTGGGACAACTAAAATTACAATTGCCTATGGTCGTCCGGGGGTAAAAGGCAGGAACATTTTCGGTACTTTGATTCCATATGGCAAAGTTTGGAGAACCGGGGCAAATGAATCTACCAATATCACCTTTTCGAAAGATGTTACCCTAGGCAACCATCAATTAAAGGCTGGAACTTATTCTTTATATACCATTCCGGGAAAAGATACATGGACTGTTATTGTTAACTCTAAACTTTCCTGGGGTACCGAATACGATCCGGACAAGGATGTTTTTCGTTTTGTTGTACAACCCGAAGAGGCTGACCACAGGGAGTGGCTGATGTTCTACTTCCGGAATTTGACAGATAACTCTGCAACTGCGGTCGTACATTGGGATAACATAAAGGTACCTTTTACCATTAAAATTTAGTTGGCCCATTATCTTAGAATCAGAGAAAAATAGCACAACGATTCATGGTGGCACTCTACACCATCATGGTATTCTATTGCTATTTACTTTTCTGTGGGGTGCCAATTTCATCCTGGCTGAAATCGCACTGGATGATATGGCAGCCATTTCATTCAGT
The DNA here is from genome assembly GCA_035267805.1 of Balneolaceae bacterium. Lineage (GTDB taxonomy): Bacteria > Bacteroidota > Rhodothermia > Balneolales > Balneolaceae > Fodinibius. The sequence goes on from DATFLI010000066.1 coordinate 6,523, forward strand.
GTTACCCGATTTGCTCTCGGTGCAGCTGCCATGTTAGCTGTGATGTACTATAAGTATTATCAAAAAAATAACCGCTCGTCTGACATTTTACCCTTCTTTCCAAGAATTAAACGTAACCAATGGCCACGGTTGTTACTTGTTTCAGTAATCGGGGCTACTTTGGCACCATGGTTAGGAATCGTGGGATTGGAACTTACTCACGGTGCACGTGCCTCACTTTGGCTGGCCTTGGGACCGGCAATAAGCGCAGTATTCGGATTTTTATTTGGTACCGAAAAAATGGGCACTTACGGCTATGTGGGTATTTTTCTGGCCGTTTTTGGAACCGTTGTTTTAGCTTGGGACGGATTACGCCCTGAACAAGGATATTGGATGGGAGATTTTATTTTAATTATTGCTCTAATTTTGACTGTTATTGAACTGCATCTTATTAAGCCACTTGCCCGGGAATATGGATCTGCACCTATTGTAGCTTTACGAACCGCTATCGGTTGTTCATTGTATCTGATTATTGCCTCACCTTCGCTCATACAAGTTTCATGGCTATCTCTGGGTATTTGGACTTGGATTGCAATTATAGCCGGCGGAGCTATCGGCGTTGGCGTTGGTCAATGGATAAAAGTTCGGGCTTTAAAAAAGATTGGACCTACACAGGTTGTCTTATACGGAAATCTGGTCCCTGTTGCTGCACTGCTTATTGCCTGGTTGAGTATCGGCAAAGACCCCTCCGAGCTGGAGCTGATTTCAGCGGTCTTTATCATAGGTGGGGCAATAATGATTCAAGTAATCGATACGAAGGCGGGACCACGGCAGATAAAATTATCCTCCGACAGTAAATACTTGGAGGAACATTAGATATCAAGCTTTATCAAGCGTCCACGCTTGATTATAATTAAGCATCCATCTCCAATGGACTAAAGGGGTTGGCACTACTGTAATGATACTTTTCAGGACTATTCACAAAGCCAGATCTAACTGGATTTTGATGAATGTAATCTATCTTTTGTTGAATAACATTTTCTGAATAAACAGCAACGGGATAATTGCCATTCTGCCAAAATTGATGTTTTCTATTAAGATTATTCTCTGTGCCACGCTGCATGAATATATTGAGCATCCAGTCTTTTCTACTCTCTCGAGGATTGGTTTTAATCATCTCAAAAAGTTTTTTCGAGGTATAAGTCTTAAAATCTCTTAGAATATTCCCTAATTCACCCTGCTGAGCAAGAAGAACCAAGTGTAAATGGTTTGTCATAAGTACATAGGCATAAATTGCCAGCCCCTTTTCTTTTTGGCAATAATACAGATTTTCAATAATAAACTCGCAATATAACCTTCTTGTAAATACGTCAATCCAGTCAACTACGGTTAAAGTCACAAAATTTATCTCTCCAGAATAGATTTTTCTTTTCATCGTCTAAAAATTACTTAGGTCTTTTTATTTATAAGACCTTTTTTTGAGCCGATCCTTACATAATTCCTCTTATACCAAGCGTAGACGCTTGGTATAGCGGGTGAAGCAGTAATAGAAGAATAGTAAAAAGCTATTTTCAAACAATATGAATTTCCCCAGCACGGAAGCTTAGATGAGCATAAGGGATTATATAGATGTCAAGCGTCCACGCTTGATAAAACAGAAAAAGGCGAACCATTCGGCCCGCCTTTCCTGATCGTGTAAACCATAACATATCTATCGCTAGAAATTCAACGACAATTGCAGCAAGAAATTGCGTCCCGCCTGCGGATAATAATAATTATAATACTGCCGGTTACCGCCTGAGATGTACCCGTAGGTGTACCCGTTGGATTCATACATTTCATTAAACACATTATTCACCTGCAGGATTGCTTTAATACTCTTCACTACAGGAGCATTCTTCCAGCTGTAGCCAAATCGCAAATCGTTCACCATATACGGATCCAGTGAACGGCTCAGCGTCTGGGTATTATCCAGGTACTGACGAGAAACATATTTCGTATTCAGCTGGGCTGAAAAACCATCAGTATTAAACTGAAATTTCGAATCGGCGATAAAATTCGGAGAGAAGGAAATGTCCGGTTTTTTATAGACCGTTGACTCTTGGTTACCGGTATCGTAGTTATCCAAATAGTAAGTATAATTCTGGATTTTATTCCGGCTGAAGGTGGCATTCCCCGACCATTTTAAGTCAGGCAAAATTTGTATCCCCCCCTGGAGCTCGATGCCGGCCCTGTAGCTGTCCGGCACATTCTGACGGATATAAGCTCCCACATCATTGATCTCTCCCGTCAGAATCAACTGATTTTTATAATCCATATAGTACAAATTAACGCCCACAAAAAAACCTCTGAATGAACCTTTATACCCGGCTTCCCAATCATACAGCCTCTCCGGCTCAGGCCGGTTTTCGGGCGTTGAATTTACGTACTCATCACGCGTCGGTTCTTTGTTTCCAACGCTCAATGAAAAATATGCTCGCTGCCGGTCATTGAAATTATAGGTCAGACCGGCTTTGGGATTGAAAAAAGTCAACCTTGCTTCCTGCTTCACATCCACAATCTTTTCGCCGCCCCCCTGCGCTTTTTGTTTATCCTTACCCAGAAAGGAATAAGTAATATGACGTATCTGTACATCTGCATAAGCACTTAGCTTCTCGGTGATGTTATACTGTCCTTTTAAATACGAGTTGAAATCGGTCTTAAAGGCATTGTTGTCATAATACTTCTGATTGATTTCACTATCCCCGGCATAGCGCGCCCATTTAACATCACCAAAATGGCCGCCGTCGTATTCATTATAGCCACCGCCAAATGTAAGTGACCATTGATCCGCCTCATAATCGGTAGAATAGACAACTCCGTAAAAATCATTTCGCAGCCAGAGATCCCGAATCAAATCCGTCTTATTAATAGTCGTATCCGGCAGTTGTATTGGATCAATTCCATAATCAGTCAATGACTGATTGGCTTTATATTCCTCATAATAACCTCGACCGTAGGTATAATGCAGCGACACATTTGCATTCCAGTTATCCGTCAGCTGATAGGAATAATGCAACTGGTAATGATCCTGCTGATAATTGTCGGTTTCATTGTCATAGGGATCACCGGGCTTTTCCATGCCCGCGGGATTGTACGTTCGATTGCCCTGTTCCAGCTTGCTTTCAGGCACACCGTACCAAGCCTGATAGGTATGCTCGCGACCTGAAAACACATCCGCTCGCAACAGACTGTGATCACCATGCTTGGCCGCCGAGAGGTAGAACGACTTCAAATCCGACCAAGCCCGATCGATATAACCATCCGATGCAATCTTGGATAGCCGCCCTTCGAATTGCCATCCATTTTTCATGAGTCCGGAACCCAGTTTCACATTGGCCTTTCGGGTATTAAATGATCCCACCGACATATTGACTTCACCGTAGGCTTCCGGCCGCATTTTATTCGTCTGGATATTAACCGTAGCACCAAAAGCCCCGGCACCATTGGTCGAAGTTCCAACCCCGCGTTGGATCTGGATATTTTCCACGGATGAAGCCAAATCCGGCATATCCACCCAATAGACGCCCTCAGATTCCGCATCATTCACCGGAATGCCATTGATGGTAACATTTATTCGTTTTTGATCCACGCCGCGAATCCGCATGCTGGAATAACCGATCCCGGCCCCCGCATCCGAGGTGGTCGTTACCGAAGGCGTACTGCTCAGCATATATGGCATATCCTGGCCCAAATTTTTAGACTGGATTTCATCACGTGTCACATTTTCGTAAGCCATGGGCGTCGCTTTATTCACGCGTAGTGCTTTCACAAACACTTCATTGCTCATAATAGTCTTTGGGACCATCTCTATTTTTAAGGACTGTCCACGCTTTTGGGTATCGACCGTCTTCGATTTATATCCCACAAAAGTCACTTTTATCTTTGGGGATTGATTTTCAAGCAGTTTTAGCGAAAAATGCCCGCTGGTATCGGCCGAAACTCCATTGGATGTGCCCACCTGAACAATATTAGCGCCCGGCAAAGGCTGCCCGGTTTGGGCATCTGAAATGATTCCGGAAATCGTTTGTGCATAAAGAGATGAGCTTATCATCAACAATAAACACAGGAAAACCGTGCTTTCAAGTATTTTGGATAACATAAGTTCCTCCGTCTTATAGTTTCATAAGAGCAGGAGATGAACTTGCAAGAAATGCTGATCAAACTGGCAATATGAATATTGCCATGGGTTTCCCTACGCCGGTGTTACCCGGTTCAGGTTCACAGGGTATGATCTCAGCCCGCTGTTGCAAGCACCCCCAACCTATTCTGGTTTGGTTTAGAATCTAAAAATACAATGCACTGTATTGATCTTCAATAAAAATTGATCTGTTAATTATTAGTTGAATCATCCAGGCTTCAAGGGAACCCGCGCCGGGATTGGTAGCCGGTTCGGAAGCAGAACTCTCTCAGAGCGGTATTTGGCAGAATGCGACTCAATCCATTATAACCCGAGAAGACTTTATAGACCTTTGCGGAAATAATTTCGAGCCAGCTTTTCTTTTCTCGTTTTGCAGATAGACCACAGAATACGCAACCGGGATCAAAATCGAACCGCAACACCTCAATTTTAGTTACATGTGTTAGCCATCCCAATTAACGGGATAACCAAATGGGATCCAATAAACTATTACTACTACCCAATGAAACTATACGAGCAACTATTAGATATTCTGCAGCAACTAGACGTAAAATATATCTTCGGGGTGCCGGGAGATGCCATCAATCCACTCGTCGAGGCTATTCGCAAACAAGACAAAATCAAATTCATACACGTTGCCCACGAAGAAGCAGGGGCCCTGGCGGCCAGCGCCATGGCAAAGTTAACCGGGAAATTGGCGGTCTGCGCCGGTACGGTTGGTCCCGGTGCGATCCACTTGCTCAATGGCTTGTATGATGCCAAGAAAGACAATGCTCCCGTCCTTGCGATCACCGGCCAAATTCCTACGACCGAACTTGGAACCAGTTACCACCAGGAGGTCGACTTGCATACCTTGTTCGCAGATGTGGCCCTTTATCGGACATCCGTGTATAATCCCGGGCAGATGCCTCGGGTAGCGCTTGAAGCCTGCAATACGGCCATCAACGACCGCGGCGTATCTGTTTTAAATATTCCCCATGACGTGGGATCCAAAGATGTGCCGGACACCAATTTTCATCTTTCCAATGACCACCGGGGAAAAATTACACCGGATGAGAAAAGCCTGGAAAAGGCCGCCTCATTGATCAACCAAGCCGATAAAATTTCAATTTTAGCTGGTACTGGAACCAGGAATGCAAAAGATGATCTTTTCAAACTGGCCGAAAAGCTGAAAGCCCCCATCATCCATTCGCTTAAGGCTGCGGATATTGTTCCTGACGATCATCCCTATTCGGCCGGCGGACTGGGATTGCTTGGCACAAGAGGGGGAGTAGAAGCGGCTAAAGATTGTGACCTGCTGTTGGTGGCCGGTTCAGACTTTCCTTACCGGGATTGGTACCCCGATGATGCAACCATTATCCGAATTGACCGCAACGGATCTATAATCGGACGACGTGCCCCTAACGATCTCGGGATTGTCGGTGATTGTGAAATTGCTCTTTCAAAAATGCTATCGATAGTATCCGAAAAGTCGGGTACCGATCACCTTGAGAAAGTTCGCCGTTCAAAGGATCGCTGGGAAGAACTGCAATCCCGAAATGTAGATCCGGAGAACAATAGCAAGACCATTCATCCCCAACTGGTTGCCTCAAAAATCGGTCAGCTTGCCGATGATAATGCCATTTTCAGCTGCGATACCGGGGCCGTAACCGTTTGGGCCGCGCGACATCTTAAGCCTCATGGTGACCAGCGGTTGATCCTGTCATTTAACCTGGCATCAATGGCTTTTGCCATGCCGGGTGCGATTGGCGCACAGCTAGCCTATCCCGATCGACAAGTTATTTCGCTATCCGGCGACGGCGGTTTCAATATGTTGATGGGGGATTTCCTAACAGCTGTAAAATATAATCTGCCCGTTAATATCGTGATTTTTAATAATCGTAAGCTGGGCCTGATTAAAATGGAGCAGGAAGTCGAAGGTTATCCCGAAAGTGAAACGGATCTACAGAATCCCGATTACGCGGCTCTG
>DATFLI010000067.1:0-4548 GCA_035267805.1 Balneolaceae bacterium
CCAGTCAAAATCTTTCTCAATATTGGAAGCGTTTACAACCAGCATATATTCATTTTCTCCGAGCATATACACAATCAGATCGTCGACGATTCCGCCATCTACATAGCACATAGCCGTATATTGGGCTTTGCCCGGTACCAATTTAGCGGCATCATTGACCGTCACATGTTGAATAAGATCCAATGCTTCATCACCGGTAACGAAAAATTCGCCCATGTGCGACACATCGAACATCCCCACGCTTTCGCGCACCGCGTTGTGTTCTTTGCGGATACTGTCATACTGCACAGGCATTTCAAATCCGCCAAAATCAATGAGTTTTGCTCCTGCTTGTTTATGAAGTTCGTAAAAAGGAGTTTGTTTCAACATGAATTTTTTATATTTGTAATCTTGTTACCATTATTGCACAGACCCAACTGCACAGGCCATTTTTGAATAATATTTTACCGGGTCTCAAGTGACATGATACACGATGGAACAGAGCCAAAGCATGAAACATGAGGCCGGCATCTTGAATCTTGCAAACGGTTGCCAAAAATACGCATTTATTGATAGAATAGAGAATTCTTTTAGCGACTCATTATTCATCTCAACTATGAGGGAGACCTTTTGGGAAAGGGATATAGCGGCCTGACTTAAGGTTCCCTATCAAGCTAAATATCGTTTAGCATGTGGAATTAAATCCTTATCTTACGAGACTAAATAATTTAGTCTTAACCGAAGAAGTTTAGCAATGTCCATTAACAAGCAGCAAGTACGTATGGCGCTTACCCATGTCATGCATCCCGAGGCCGACAAAGATCTCGTCTCGCTGGATATGATCGAAGATCTTATTGTCCAGGAAAAATTCATCACTTTTACGATTGATTTGCCTGAAAAAAATGCCAGGCTGGAAGCTCAGCTTAAGGATAAATGTGAAGAGGCGATCAAAAAGTATGTATCCAAAGATGTCGTTTTGGATATTACCACAGCAGTCAACATTTCAAAATTTCGGGATGACGAGGGCGAACCGGATTTCCCGGGACAGGGACATCGCAAGAAAAAAGAGCAGAAAGAGGATAACGAAGAAATTTTATCCGGTGTCAAGAATATCATTGCGGTAGCATCGGGCAAAGGCGGCGTCGGTAAGTCTACGGTAGCGGTTAATTTGGCTTGCGGACTGGCACGAACCGGGGCAAAAGTCGGACTGTTGGATACTGATATTTACGGGCCCAGCATTCCCACGATGATGGATACCCACGAGCGTCCCAATATTACCACGCGCAAGAAATTAATCCCCATGGAAAAATACGGCGTGCGTTTTCTTTCGATGGGATTATTGGTGGACCCCGACCAGGCGATGATCTGGCGCGGACCGATGGTGACCAGCGCAGTTAAACAGTTTATGCAGGAAGTAGAGTGGGGCGAACTTGATTACCTGGTATTGGATTTACCTCCCGGAACCGGCGATATTCAACTCACATTGGTCCAAACCGTGCCCTTAACCGGGGCCGTGATTGTTTCTACGCCTCAAAACGTAGCGCTGGATGACGCCCGCAAAGGTGTGGCTATGTTTAAGAAGGTAAATGTTCCGGTGCTGGGGATGGTAGAAAATATGGCTTATTTTGTACCTGAGGATATGCCGGAGAAAAAATATTATATCTTCGGTAAGCAAGGTGCTCGAAATCTTGCTGAACGCATAGGCACGAACTTTTTGGGAGAAATCCCGTTGGAGCAGGCCGTGCGCGAAAGCGGCGATGAAGGTAAGCCGATTGTGCTTGGCGATTTGAATACGAAGTCGGCGCAGGCTTTTGTGGAGCTTTCCAACAATGTGATTCAGCAGCTGGCCATCCGAAACCAAGACAAAGCCCCGACGGAAAAAATCGATATTAAAATTCGTCCCTAATATTTATGTCATCCCGAACTTGTTTCGGGATCTACAGCATCAGATGCTGAAACAAGTTCAGCATGACACATAGTAGGATAATTTAATAGTAGTTGTCTCACAAACAGCACTATATTCTATTTTATCTTTGACTTAAGCCTAACAGAAAATTCCAGATCGTCAGAGCTGCCAGTTTCGTAGTCTGATTGTCCTGATCGTGAAAAGGATTCACTTCCGACAGGTCGAATGAGGTAACCTGTTCATTCCGTCCCGCAAGATAGGCCGCTGTCAGCCATAAATCCGCAGGAAGACCATTGGCGCAAGGGGCACTGACGCCCGGGGCCTGCGACTGGTCTACCGCGTCCATATCAAAAGTGACCATCAGGCGCTCGCTGTCGTGTTCGTGAAACAGCCCGGAGACAGAAGTGATATTTGTTTCATCCCGGAAAAGATAACTGCCATTGTGTTCATCTATAAATTTAAGATGAGATTGTGCAACTGCGTGAGGTTGTAATCCCGCTACCAGGTATTTTTCAGCACACCTGCTCTCATGTTCCAGCGCTTGACGAAAAGGGGAGCCCGAATGTGCTTGTTCTTTCTTCAGAGGGCGTACATCCGTATGCGCATCGAGATTAAAGATTGATGTGGAAAGGTTGGCTTCGGCATATCCCAGGAAATGAGCAAAAGCGGTTTCGTGTCCGCCGCCCAAGATGATCGGCACAATATCATCCCGCAAGTAATCAGCAATGATGCTTCCCAACAGTTCCTGATCTTTCGGGAGGTCACCCGAAATCTGAACATTTCCAACGTCTTTTGTCCCCTTAATAAGTTCAGTAAAAAGTTCGTAATGCTCCGCGCTGGGCGTCATCTTGAACAGCTGTTCCCGTATAGCTTCAGGGGCTTCGGATGCACCCGGACGCCCGCCATTAATACGTACTCCGGCATCGGAAGGGAAGCCTATGAGTACCGCTTTTGGGGATGCTTCATCCGTCAATAATTCCCCCAAAAGATGCCCGATGCGAGGATCTTCGCTATTGGTATTGGGCGGTTTGATGTGTGACTCTTTTAATCGATTCATTTTAGTGGAATATTGTGTTGGAGTGCAAAGCCAAAAAACTGAAAAGGGCTCGATTTCTCAAGCCCTTTCAGATAAACCTATATGTTTAAGATAAGTTATTTCATGGAATGCAGGGCCAGGCGGTTTCCTTCAGTATCCTGAAAAATGGCCATGTAACCATATTCATCTGATATTTTGGATTTTTGTCGAAGTATTTTACCGCCGTTCTTTTCCACTTTATTCAGAACCGTTTGCAAGTCCGGGTTGGCACTTAAATAAACAAGTGCTCCATCCATGCTGGGTTTGTACCAGTCTTTGTGCTCGCATAGAGCTCCACCGATGCCTCCTTCCTCTACGGGAAACATGGTCATCTTCAACTCATTTCCCATGTCCAAATCCTGCATCTCTATTTCAAAGAGGGCTTCATAGAATTTTTTTGCTCTGCTTAATTTTTTGGCGGGAATTTCAAACCAAGAGACAGCAGTCTTCATCTTTTTCATTGTTTTTGGTGCCATAATGCTCTCCCATTTTATGTTAGTCGGTAAAAATTATCTTCCACACCTTAGGACAGTTAAAAAGACTGTCACTTTAACTGGGGTAGAATTTAAAGTACTTAAATTTATTAAAAACAAATATTTATAGTGAATTTATTTTCGCAATAATTTAAAAGCATGATCCCATGTACCGGTTATGAAACCATATTTCAGCCAAAGAATACAAAGCGGTTCCAGTTCCCGTGCACCGTCAATTCCACCAATGTCGATGGTCGGCCAGCCAAAGTCGTTGCATATTTCGTTAACTTTCTTTTTAGCCTCGGAATCATTTCCGCAGATAAACATATCCGGCGGGCCTTTGGGGAATTCGGGGTCGACCATGTGATCGTGTCCCACTGTATTAAACACTTTTACTACCATAGCACCGGGCAGCCAGCGTTGGATCTGTTCCCCTCCAGAATCGGTATGGCCGAGCGCCAATTTCGGCGGTTTTCCATCTTCAAAAATCAACGGGTTGGTAATATCCATAACTACTTTATCTCGAAAGTTTGAAGGATTAGCCAGATCGATAGCATTTTTACAGCCGCTCCAGGCTACGGCCAGTACAAGTATTTCTCCAAATTCAGCTGTTTCTTCAAAGGTCCCGGCCCATGCCGATTCACCGGCTTGTTTAAGCCAGTCTTTGACTTTCGGGCTTTCGGGCATCCTCGATCCTATCATAACCTCGTGACCGTATTTGAGGAATCCATTGCCCAGTGATTTTCCTACATCTCCCGTACCAAGTATTCCTATTTTCATAACTATTTCTCTCCTTATCTAATTGATTTTCAATGACTAATGTACAAAGGAAATATGAGAAGGGGAATAACCAAGTTTGTATGGCGGATGTTAATACTGTCTCTGCTGTCATCCCGGACCCTGATCCGGGATCTTTGGATAGACTTTTTAAAAACGATTGGATGAGCCATCAACTAGCCGCTAGAAACAACGCCCTTTTAAGTATAGCCGTCGCTGGGCAGGGAAGCTGTTTTTTTCTAAAATGTTAAGCAGATGCTGAATCAAGCCTGTCCCGATGCATCGGGGTTCAGCATGACAGGGTAGTTATTTCTGGGGAAACGGTGCCATTTCTGGCT
>DATFLI010000068.1:0-2594 GCA_035267805.1 Balneolaceae bacterium
TCCTTCCGGGCCTGGGACTAAAGCCTTGAAATTTCAACTATTCAGGCGGAATCTTACCGGGTATGTCCGAATTAGGCGGAACCTCATCCTAATTTTTTTTCCACTCAATATCGCCCTCAGTAACGAATGCTTTAAGTGCTGTTCCGTTCATCGATTCTAGTGGCTTATCCGAATTATATTTATCATCACTTGAAGGGTAACCTGTAATAGTATATGCGTCGGTTTTCCGATTGTCTATTACATAGGTCCCGTTTTCATTCCAGGCGGTTAACCCATCATCACTTACCCCTTTCATGGCAAAAACCACATCGTCGAAGGTGATTTTCTCAAAACTCCTGTCTCCCCCTCCCATCATACCGATTTTTTGATACCATCCCTGACTGGTAGTGGCAATACTCAGGATATCGCTCCTTACGGCGTCCTTGTTGGATTCTTTGACGCTTTCACCCAGTATATTCAAAGATACGACCACCGCTGTACCCACGATAATCGTCACAAGTACGACTAATAACAACTGTTGTTGTCCCACGGGATTCCTGTATAATTAGGTGCGCCTTTGCAGTATTCATACAATTTTTATCAAACTATTGAATAATACAAATCATTTTTCCAAAACCGCCCATACAGATTATTATGTTGGATGTAGTATGCATGATTTATTTACAATATCAATTGCTATAAAAAACCACAATACATCCATTAGTATGTTGACTATCTGTTCTCTATATTAATTTTTCATGTTGAACAGATTATATACATATAATTCATTTGCAGGCTATTTAAAAGGAAGAGGGTATTCTTTCGTACTACATGCCGTAATTGCACTAATTTTCTTTTCGGCTTGCCGTAAAGAAGAACCTCAAAAAATCGAGCCGCAATCCTCCCCCGATACGCTTCGACTGGCCTATGTGAATTGGGCAGAAGGAGTAACCATGAGCAGACTCGGGGCTGAGCTCATCCAACATCATTACCCCTATAAGGTTAATTTGGAGCCTTTCGATGTTTCTACAGTGTACAACAGGCTTGCCACAGGGCGGTCGGATTTTTTTATGGATGCGTGGTTACCGCAAACCCACCGGCCGTATTGGAATGATTACGACTCGTTACTCACCGATCTGGGAGTGAACGTTCCCCATGTTCGAACCGGCTTGGTTGTACCTTCTTATGTTTCTATTGAAGAGATTGGACAGCTGCCCGCTATTAACGAAAAAATAAACGGAAATATCATCGGCATTGAGCACAGTGCCGGTATAATGGCTACCACCGAGCAAATGCTGTCGGCCTATGGATTGAATATGGAATTACTGGTAACCAGCGACCCCGAGATGGTTCAAGCCTTGCAAGATGCCATTGCTCAGCGAGATCCCATCGTGGTTACCGGCTGGCAACCCCATTGGAAATTCATAGCATTCAACCTCAAATTTTTACGGGATCCTAAAAACGTCTATCCCACCGACGAGGCTATCCACACTATCGCCCGAAAAGACTTTGCCGACGATCACCCTGATGTTGCTGCCTTCCTCAAAAATTTCCAACTATCGGCCGACCGACTCGACTCTTTGATGTTTCAGATGCACGCAAAACCCGACTCGGCCGAGCTGGTGATGAACCGGTGGATCCAATCGCACCAAGCCATGGTGCAAGAATGGGTTAACACCGACTCGACCGCTCATAAAGTGGCCGAACACTGAGTCTATCCGCCTTTAAGATGCTGTGAAATAATACCATGGCAAATTCAATGCAACCTAATTTATTTAAGTTAAGTAGTGGCCTAATAGCATAAAACGCTATCGGTCCCCCTTCGAAGAGCCTGTCCCGTCCCGAATGTTTTCGGGGCGGGAGGGTAAGGGGGATGATCGACCAGGATTGAACGACCTACAAACTTAAATATCTTAAGCACAAAATTTTTGCTTCTGAATATTTTCACACCCTCTAAGCTTCCGAATGATAAGGTGCCGTGTTTTGGTTACTATTGTATAAAGCATTGAATCACAAACCATTACGTACATGCAAACGGAGCTGAATATGAGTGGCAAAGTAGGATTTATCGGCTTGGGTACCATGGGCAAACCCATGGCCTGGAATATTCATCAAGCAGGATATGATCTTTGCATATACAACCGAACACGTGAAAAGACCAAACCTTTCGCCGAAGCAGGCATCAAAGTGTGTCAGTCGCCCAAAGAACTTGCAGAGATTGCAGATACGATCATCATCATGGTCACCGACTCTGACGCCCTGATCGACGCGGTGCTGGGTTATCACGGCATTACGGCCGGCTTGCAGAAGGATGATGTGGTGATCAACATGAGTACGGTGTCTCAACCCACTACGCTGGAAGTATCTGATGCTATTGAGCTGGAAGGCGGACAATTTCTGGAAGCCCCGGTTTCGGGAACCAAAAAACCGGCCGAAGATGCCACCCTCACTATTTTAACCGCCGGCCCCGAGAAATTGGCCAAACAGGTGGAACCCTTGCTCAAAACCATGGGCAATACGGTAATTCATTGTGGCAAGACCGGCCAGGGAACGGCTATGAAGCTGACCATCAACCTGTTGCTGGGCAACATGATGCAGGCGCTATCCGAAGCGCT
>DATFLI010000069.1:0-10253 GCA_035267805.1 Balneolaceae bacterium
GGCGGAATCTATTTCACCGATCCGTATTATCAGCGCGATTACTGGAAGCGAACACAAAAAGACATCAAAGAAGAACGGGTCTATTATCTCACTCCAGACAGACAGAACATTCTGATTGTAGCTGATGATCTGGTTAAGCCCAATGGTATCATCGGCACTCCGGACGGAAAGACCTTGTATATTGCAGATATCGGTGACAAAAAAACTTACTCCTATTCTATTGATAATGACGGTCACTTATCCGATAAAACGCTATTTACCCAAATGGGTTCTGATGGAATGACGATCGACAGCCGGGGCGATATCTATTTGACCGGCAACGGGGTGACAATCTTCAATAAAAAAGGTGAGAAAATTGAACACATATCCGTCGACGAAGACTGGACGGCCAATGTTACGTTCGGCGGCCCCAGCCGGAAAATATTATTTATCACCGCCAGCAAATCACTCTATAAAATAGATATGAAAGTGCACGGTATTAAGTAATTTGATTGTCACGACAAGAGATCATTTTCCTGGATTAAGGTGAGTTATAGATAAGGATTCGTAACCATGAAACCCAAAATCTGATGCTGGTTCCGGCTCCCCCTTTCGGCAAGGATGGTATTTTGAGCACATATCAACCAAAGGGAAACCTAGAGGATGTCTATTGAGATCTTGGATAGAGCACAATCGAAATCTCCCCTGGATGGGAGAGCCGCAAAGCTGGAAGGGGCTTAAGTTGAAGTTGCCATATCTTATTCAGTACTTCATCCAACACCCTCCGTCTCAGCACATTTAAACCCTGTTATAAATTCCATCTGGCAACTGGGTTTATGATCTGAAAAGAACCATATCCGGACTACTCCAATTTTACCTTACCCGCAGCGAAAAGGCGGTAAATAAGGTCTTTTGGCTGGAAGAGAAATTATTGTCGGACACCATCAGCAGCAACCGGCCTCCATCTTTCAACTGAGGTCCCAATGCCAGTCCCTCGAAATTATCAATGGTGATTCCATAATCGCTCATATTTGCAACCAAAGTTTTGCTTACGGGCCGTACCGGCTTGTTATATTTCCGCAAACTTCCAACATCGTTGATATCCGTAGCCTCTTTCGTTGAAACCAAATACAAAAAGATCTGATTGCCCTGCCCCACTACAAAATTCCGATCAAAAGAGAGCAGATGACCGTCATTATCAATGGCCAATACATCCGACAGCCCGTCAACCGAAAAACCGCCATGTGAGCCTGGCTTATAATGAATCGGTGATACCTTGTATTCATACTGATGCTCAATTTGACCTGTTTTGAAATTATATACGATCATTCGCGAAGGACTGGCATGTGTGCTATCTGCTTTGGGCCCATCCTGCAACAGGGCATTTTCTGTAGCTGCATAAAGTGTACTTCCATCAGGACTGATGGAAAGCCCTTCAAAAGCCAGGTTCTCACGAATTCCGGAAGTGGTTCGTTGCCGGGGATTGGCAGACCAATAAGCATTGGGAATCGACAGAGATCTTTCATAAACACCATCCCTGGAGAAACCATTGATAAACGGCGCTACATTTTTATTCGGATCGCCTTCCGAAGAAATATAAATCAAGCTATCAGGTCCCACAGCAATACCTTCCGGATCGATGGTGCCCTGGGCATAATTTTTTCCCTCTTTTGTTTTCAGCGCATGCACCGCCTGCCAGTCAATGCCATCTTTTTCCAATTTGCCCTGATCGTTTAATTTTATTTTGAAGGAATAAAATCGCGCCGGCGCCAGATCACTTCGGTCATCACTAATTACATAAAAGGTTTGAGTGCTGGAATCGTAACTTAAACCCGATAATCCGCCGATTGGGGTATCCTGAAATGATTTGTTATATGGAATTTCTACCTGACCAAGCAGCTTAAGCCGGTCAACTGATTGTGCTTTTGCTATGGAGGCACAGCTAATTAATAAGAAAATAAGGAATAGCCTTTTAACCGATATTACTTTTTTCATAGTCGATTTTCAATTCAAACGATTTAAAAATATTCCGAGAAATGATATTCACAATATCAAGAGTTTTAAAAACCAAAGATACTAAAACAGATCCATCTGCTCGTTTTGTCGCTCTTTGGGCCACGCCGGCATTGGATTCATTTTGATAAGCTCGGAAAGCAGTTGATGGAATTTACGAGCAATAGCCGGCTGACTTACTTTATCGGGAGCATGTGGAAAAAAATAGGGATGAAACCCTTCTTTAATCCAATCGGCGACTACGATGGCCCACTCTTTCAAATAGGGTTCATTAGCTACAGGGTCGTTGGATCCTACAAAACGGACAACCGGTCGGGAAGCAGTATTGTCAAACCGAACCGGCGCTTTAGGCTTTTTTTTCTGGGCCTCCAGTATCGACTTGTCTTTTGATTTCATTGAATGCAGTTTTCTGGTATCAAAAATAACCTTGTCGATATTATATGTTTTAAGCAAGCGATTCAATCGATGCTCCTGCCTTCCGTGATCGAAAAAATCAGGATGACGAACTTCTACAGCATAGCTGAACGTACCCGGTAAAAAATTCACCAGCGTTTCCAGCCGATCGAATTCCGCTGGTGAGAATGAGGGAGGCAATTGAATGAAAAACGGGCCTAATCGATCGACAACCGGTTCAAAAACATCCAAAAAATTCATCACGTCATCCTGTACATCTTTAAGCTGCTTGTGATGAGTGATAGAACGATGAAATTTAAAGCAAAATTTAAATCCATCGGGCGTGGCTTTGGCCCAATCTTTTACCCGCTCCTTCCCGGGAATACTATAAAAAGACGTATTCCCCTCCACCGAATTAAAAACAGAGGCATACTGCGATAAAAAATTGGCGGGTTTGGCATCATCAGTATAGAAATGGCCCACCCACTCCTTTAGGCTCCAAACCGTGCATCCTATGTGATATTTCGTGATGGCCATGGATTTCAAAAATTATCTTCTCACAGGAATATATCCCAAAAATCACTAAAAGTAACGCATCCATGACCAATATGTCCTATGATTGATCCCGTGGAGGCATTGTTCCAAATACGCGATCCCAAAGTGTGGTAGAGACGCCAAATGCTTTTTCGGGATATTTATAATGGTGCAGAGCGTGATGACGATATTGAGTCTTCAGGATGGATGGAACATTCCGCTTGTGAACAGCAATATGGATGCTCGCGTAAATAAGATAACCAGTCATAAACCCGGGCATAAACAGGTAGGTTAGATTTCCCAGGATGGCATAAAATCCGATGTATAGTAAGCCGACGATCATAAGTCCGGGGATGGGCGGCATCATCAGACGTTCCCTGTCCCGCGGATATTCGTGATGTATCCCATGAATGGTAAAAGCGACCTTTGCAGCAAGCTTTGAATCGGGAAAATACTCATCAATATGATTGATATACCGGTGAAAAAAATATTCAAAGAAAGTCCAGAAAAACATTGCTCCAAGATATAGACCGATACCGGCCGCAAACGAACCAACAACCTGATTGGCATAGCCATAATAAAGCAAACCCAGCAGTATGGCGATATAAATAGTTGCAGACACCGGAGCAGGTGCCTTCGTCATATACTCTAAAATAGTATTATTAAAAATTCGTCCCTGTCCTTTATTCTTAATTTCCTTTTCCATAGCTCTCTCCTTTTAGTCTTTGAATGAGAATGCCTTCAGAAGATATTTTAATACAAATTTTTGATATAAAAAAGTTCCGCCATTTTGAAACATTCTTATGCTTTTAACGTATTTGTTTTAAAATTTAGAACAAATACCAAGTGATGGATATACCTACGAGGATGGAAGAGCTTATACTGCTCTCGGTATGGAAACTGCAACAGGATGCTTACGGATTGGAAATCAAAAAACGTCTTTCCGAGCTACTGGAAACGAATTTATCGGTGGGCGCGGTATATACTCCGCTAAGACGGCTAAAAAAACGAGGCTATCTTACCTCATGGGATAGTGAACCAACCGAAGAGCGCGGCGGCCGGTCCAAACGTTTCTACAAACTTTCTTCCAAAGGAGTACAAGCTCTTCAGCAAGTCAAGACTGTTGAGGAACAGGCCTGGAGCGATTTGCCTGAACTCGGCTTAAGCTGGAATCCTGCCAAAGGATAAAACAATGGGTAAAAAATCTCCGACACTTGCTAAAATTCTGGATGTCATTCTTCCTCCGGATCTTCATCACCTGATTGGGGATCTGGAAGAAGAGTATCACCAAAACATAACATCGGTTGGGGCAACCAAAGCCCGTCTCATTTTCTGGTCGCAGGTCATTCGTACCGCTCCCTACTTTATATTCAAATCTCTAACATGGAATCTCATTATGCTGCTTAACTATCTGAAGGTTACGTGGAGAAACATCCGAAAGCACAAAAGCTTTTCGCTCATTAATATTCTGGGGCTGGCGGCCAGTATGTCGGTTTGCCTGCTGATTATCCTCTTTATTGTCGATCAGAAAAGCTATGATCAATTCAATAGCAAGGCCGGTCGTATTTATCGCATTACGACCAACTATAAATCCCCTAGTAACAACGAGGCGATTAGCTTCGCTACATCTCCTGCCTCGCTGACCGATAAACTCAATGAAAATTATCCTTCCGTAGAGAAGGCGATCCATATCCGCGGCGGATTTTCCGGTGAGATGAAATACGATGATGACACTTTTAAAATGGAGGGCCTTTATACCGAACCGGACTTCTTCAGACTGTTTGATTTTAAGCTGTTGAAGGGAAATCCCAAAACAGCGCTGGCTAAACCCGGAAGTGTTATTTTAACCCGAAAGGCCGCCCGCAAAATTTTTGGGGACAACGATCCCATGGGTAAAACCCTCACGGAATTGGGAGATCGCAACTATACAGTTACCGGCATCATTGACAAGAGCGTTAAAACCCATTTTCAATTTGAGGCGCTGGTCTCATATGCCACGCTGCTCTCCAATCCGCAAAAACAAAAAATGCTTGATGATTGGACCCAAAGCATCTATGAATCTTACACCTATTTGTTGTTAAAAAAGGGGGCATCTATCCAGGATCTAACCCAAAAGTTGCCGGATCTCATTGCCAGCAGTTATCAGGACCCCAAAAAAGAAAGCGTGATCAAAACCTTTCAGCCCCAGCAGCTGACGTCCATCAATCTGGGCCCAGAAAAAGCCAATGAAATCGGAATGGTTTTTCCTGCAATCATTGCTTGGTTTCTGATTGGTTTTGGAGTCATTATTATCCTCATTGCCTGTTTCAATTATATCAGTCTGACGGTAGCCCGAGCAATCAATCGCAGCAAGGAAGTGGGGGTTCGGAAAGTGATGGGAGCTTTTCGTTCCAATGTAGTCAAACAATTCCTCGCGGAGTCGATCGTCATAGCCATTTTATCTCTTATTTTCGCGCTGGCCATTCTCCGCTGGATGTTGCCCGAGTTTAACAGTTTGAACGTCATCACCTTTACCAAAAACCAGATCGATACCAGTCTGCTTACCGACTATTATGTCTACGCAATTTTCTTCATTTTCAGCGTTCTTATCGGGACGTTAGCCGGACTTTATCCTGCACTTTATCTCTCTTCTTTTAATCCGGCCAAAGTTCTAAAAGGGATTACCACCATTCGGGGACTTTCGGCCAAAGGATTGCGAAAAACAATAACAGTGATGCAATTTACCTTCTCACTGGTTTTTATTATATCCACGCTCATTTTGGTGAAGCAATTTAACTTCATGATTAATACCGATTATGGATTTAACCGGGAGCATATCGTCAACATTGCTCTGCAGGACATTCCCTATGACCGCCTGGAACACCAATTGCAGAACCAACCCAGCGTGGCTTCGGTGGCCGCATCCTCAAAAATACCGGCATTAGGCTCGGTCACGGGGGTATGGATGAAAACCGATTCTATTTCAGATCGTATCCGGGGACATTATTTCAGCGTGGACGAGCACTATATTTCTACGATGGGATTGGATCTCATTGCCGGCCGAAATTTCAACCCGGCCCTTGCTACCGATTCTACCGACGCAGTCATTTTAAGTACGGCTTCAGTCAAAAAGCTGGGATTAAAAAATCCTCAAGAAGCTCTTAATAAACCGGTGACTATTGACAAACATCGCTGTAACATCATTGGCGTTATCAAAAATTTTATTTCTGTAGCCCCACTGCAATCCCACGATCCCATTCTCTTACAATTTAATCCCCGGAAATATCGATATGCGGTAGTAAAAACCAAGGCGGGCATGACTTCGGATTTTGTTAAATCTCTGAAGAAAAAATGGGCTAATATAGGGAGCGTATATTCATTACAATACAAAATTTTTGATCAGCAGCTCCACGAAAGTCCATTCATCCTAGTCTTTGGCGATTTTCTTAAAGTATTCGGATTAATTTCTGCTTTTGCTATCCTCATCTCCTGCCTGGGCTTGCTGGGGATGGCGATGTTTTCTGCCGAAAACCGGGTAAAGGAAATAGGCATCCGCAAAGTGCTTGGAGCTTCCATCAGTGATATCGTCTTGCTGCTATCCAAAGAATACCTGCTACTCATCGGCATTGCCGTTATAATCGGAACGCCCCTGGCCTGGTTTATTAATAACCTGTGGATGCAGAATGTAACCAACAGGACGCACGTAGGTCCCCTTATTTTCTTACTTGGAATTGCGGGAACGGCCGGATTAGCTCTCCTTACGATTGGATCGCAAACCTTACGAGCTGCCCGGGCCAAGTCGATTGATAATTTGAAGAGCGAGTAGGCAAAAGTGAGAAGTGAAAAACAGGGAGATGTGAGGCGGCAGAAGTAAAAGACAAGTAAGAAGCGAGAAACAGGAAAATCACCATAAATAATTAACTTTCTTCTCGCTTTTCACTTCTTACTTTTGCCGTTTGCCTTTTTCCCTTCTCACATTTGCTGTGCCTTGCTTCCCAGCCAGTTTTGCCGGAACGTTTTCATCTGGTCTGTCAGCTCTTTTCCGGCCTGCTCATACGTCAGTACTTCCCAGGCAGGATTGGCAGCCAGCGTAATCTTTCCATTATGCTCTTTACCCAGCGAATTATAGATCACATCCAGTTTATCGCCCGGCTTGTGCGAAGCCAAAATTTGCTGTACCTGACGGGCATTGCTGATCGGTTGTCCATCCAATGAAAGGACCACATCCCCTACATCAATACCTGCTTTGTACAACGGACTGCCAATCTGCGTATTTCTTGAAATGGTAGCTTTTCCCCCTCGATAATCAATTTTGGCGGAACCGAAACTAAGAACCGCCTCATCGGGATGCGCTCTTTGCATCAAAAACCCGGCTTTTGCCAGCAAGGGCTTCAAATCAATCATTTTGCCCTCGTGGATGTAATTTGCAAAAAAATCATTTGCAAACTGTGTGCTGTCGGTCACTTCTGACAGTGTTTTCTGCAGGTCGGTCAATGTATAAGGTTTTTCCGTTTTGCCGTACTTCTTCCACATGGCACGCATGTAATCGTCCAGCGTAATATCGTCGAAGGCGGATCGCAGCTTGAGATCGAGCCCCAGTCCCAACACCGATCCCCAGGAGTAATAGGAAATAAAGGTATTCGATTTATTTTGTTCGTCAATCGAAGTGGCAGCATCCACAAACGGCGCCTGCATGCTCATTTCGATAGGATTATAGAATTTACTGCCCGGAGAATTGAGCACATAATTCAGTACTCCGGCCCAGTCATTTGCATATTTTTGGTCGGAAATCAGTCCCGTCCGACGTATTATCAGATCATCATAATAATTCGTAAACCCCTCAGCGAACCATAAAGCTCCGGACATGTTGGCTTTCATAAAATTGAACGGCTCGATCGACTTGGGACGAATGCGCTCAACATTCCAATTGTGAAAAAACTCGTGAGAAAGAGCATACAGGTTTTTAAGTGCATCGTCTCCTTTTAACGTACGCCGACTCGTAAGAAAAGTAGAATTGCGATGCTCCATCCCGTCCCCATACACATACGGCATATACCCACATATAAAGGTGTAGGTACCAAAATCGTAATCCGCAGGCTCTCCATAAACAGCAATTTCTTCTGCGACTACCTTTTTGGCCATATCCGCAAAATGATTAAAATCCTCACGACTGCCATTATAATGAGCAGCCATACGAATAATCTTTCCTGTCGTATCCCTTGGAGCATCCCAATTTGTCATCATAAAATTGCTGAGCTCGGTGGGACTGTCCATAAAATAGTAATAGTCGGGAGCCGTAAAGGTATAAGGATCGTCCGTCGGCTTAAGCTGGGTCGCCACCTCCCAGTCAGATTTTTCGGGCGGATGAAATTGAACCGTAATCGGAATGTGTGGCAAATCCCTTACAAAGGCAAAAGTTGCCGGGATGTTTAAGTGTGCATGCTGTTCGTTGATACCATCATAAGTGCCATCCGCATGACGGCCGTAGAGCGTGTACTTAAATTTTATCGTACCGTCATGACCGCGAATCGTCCAATTATGTAAATCGGGACGGTACATTTCCAGCGTATCCCCCTTGCCATCTACCGCACTGACGCCATACACATTCTTGGCAAATTCATGCAAAGCATAACGGCCGGGTGACGATCGGCTCATCGAAATCGTTAGCGGTCCGGGCAACAGGTGTTTTAACGTGAGAGTGATCTCTGCCTCGTTATGAACCGCATTAGGAAAACTCACGTCATACCGGATCGTCGGCTTATCATTCTTTTTAGACTGGCAGCCGGCAAACAACAATCCGACAGAAAGTAACAACCATAATCTTTTCATTAAGCATATCCCATCATTGAAAATATTTTTTACACAAATAGATAAGATATTTTTGTGATTATTTCAGGACTTTATCCACTTGTACGTCACAAATCTCAGAAATAATAATCACTCTTGCTTAATGCTGTCGACAGGATTTACCAAGGCCGCACGAATGGATTGCCAACTTACCGTGAACATGCAGATTGCCAGACTTACGGCTCCCACACCTATAAAGACGAGTACCAGATTCCATCCCATTGAAATACGATAGGGAAATTTCCGGAGCCAGTCGGCTGCCAAATAATAGATAATCGGCCAAGCAATCACGTTGGCAACTAGCACCAGTTTAAGATATTCTTTCGAAAGCAACCCGACTATTCCGGGCACCGTAGCCCCCAGCGTTTTTCGGATACCGATCTCTTTGACTCTAAGTGAGGACGTGAAAGAAGCTAATCCGAATAGGCCGAGACAAGCTACAAATACGCAGAGAATAGCAAAAAACCCGGCAATCTGGCTCATCTTAGATTCCGATTTATAAATTTTCTGTAGATGTTTATCCTGAAAGAAATAGGTAAAAGGATCAATGTCGTTAACTTTGTACCAAGCTTTTTTCAGATCTGTCAACCCATTTCGCACGCTGTTGGGTGCCATTCGTGCAACTGCATATTTAATTTTACTGACCGTAGGTCGCGTATCCTTAATTAAATGTATGACCAGGGGATCAATGGGTTTTTTGATCGAGGTATAATTAAAATCATTGACCACACCAATCACATGATACGTCTCCCGTTTATCATCTTTCGTGGTGTAGTAAAATGTTTTACCGAGGGCATCCTGTGGAGTATCCGCATGAATTTGCTTAAGCATGGAGCGATTGATCAAAAGGGCATGGTCAGGATCCGTCGGGTGATCCCGCGAAAAACCGCGCCCCGCCAGCAACTTAACGCCATAAGTGTCCAAAAAGTCATATTTAACATGCAGAACCATATTTGTTGGTGGGGCATCAGGCTGGTTTGCGGGAGAATATTTTGTATAGTGCTGTTTTTTCGACCCCAATACTTTACTGACGCCCGTCACACTGAGTATATTAGCGCTGGCCTGTGCACGTTTTTTAAATTTTGGAAAATCCCAGGCAATGAGCGTTTGTGAGATCGGCATTACTACGATTCGCTCTTTGTCAAATCCGAGCTTTTTATCCTGCATATGACGAAGTTGCAAGTAGACGATAACTGTACCGATAATCAACATTACGGAGAGCGCAAATTGAAAAATCACCAATCCCTTGCGCAGAAAATTCCCGCCCCCTCGTCTGACAGAAATTCCCGACATAATTGCCGTGGGGTTAAAGCCGGAAAGAAAGAGCGCAGGATACAAACCGGAGCAAATCACTACGAGAATAAAGAGCCCGATTAGGGATGCAATTTTAATCCAACTATTCCAAACGTTGAACGAGAGTTTTTTTCCGACAAACTCACTAAACAAAGGCAAAGCCAGATAAACCAGCCCTATGGCAAGGATAAATCCCAAAAGGGTCATCAAAAAAG
>DATFLI010000070.1:0-18555 GCA_035267805.1 Balneolaceae bacterium
CACGCTGGCTCGAACACTCGGATTAAAAATAGAACGCGAAGAGCTTGAAGTGGAATCACTGGTACCTCAAAAACTTCTGGATGTTGACAGGTCTACCTTCTTGAATCAATTGCCTGAATATGACAGCAGTTGGAGTCATCGAATTCAAAAAGCAAAAAGAAAAAATGAGACACTTCGATATACAGGTAAATTGGAAGACGGTAAGATTTCAATTGGAATCCAGTCGGTGCCCAAAGATTCTCCACTGGGACAATTGAAGGGAACTGATAACCTCATCCAGATTTATTCTGAATTTTACAATCAAACTCCCCTGGTCATCCAGGGACCCGGTGCCGGCAAAGAGGTAACGGCAGCCGGAGTTCTCAGTGACATTCTAAAAACAGCTGAAACGCTTTAAATGATTTATTTGAAATCAATCTATTACAGATAAGATTAATTTTATTAGGTATTTAATAATAATATTTTAATTTAATTAATTTCAAAATTTAACCTAGAAATACAGTTATAATGGCTTCTGATCAGGGCTTATACCAATCCCGACACGAACACGATGCATGTGGAATAGGTTTTGTCGTTAATATTAAAGGCAAGCAATCACACAAGATTGTGGAACAGGCCCTAACCGTGCTAACGAATTTGGATCACCGGGGTGCTACCGGCAGTGAATCGGATACCGGGGATGGCGCCGGCATACTGATACAAATACCGCATAAATTTTTAGAGCGCTCGTGCAGCGGACTTGGGATCGATCTGCCTCGGCCGGGACAATACGGTGTGGGAATGATTTTTTTACCCCCGGATCGTGAAAACCGACTTCCCTGCGAAAAGGTTATCGAAGAAATCGTAGAGGAAGAGGGACAGGAAGTCCTCGGATGGCGCAAGGTGCCTACTGACAATTTCTATCTCGGGGAATCGGCTATTGATGCTGAGCCCTCAGTCCGACAATTAATTATCGGACGAAACAGCGATATTGAAACAGAACTTGATTTCGAACGCAAACTGTATATCATTCGTCGCCGGGTGACCAAGGCAATCGAAGAGAGCGACCTCACCGACAAAGATTACTTTTACATCCCCAGCTTGTCATCACGTACAATTGTATACAAAGGGATGTTGACGTCAACCCAGCTTCGCCATTTTTATCCGGATCTCTCCGATCCGAAAATGGAGACCGCTTTGGCACTCGTACACTCTCGATTCAGTACCAACACTTTTCCAAGTTGGGAACTGGCCCACCCCTATCGCTACCTGATTCACAACGGTGAAATCAATACCCTGCGCGGCAATCAAAACGCCATGCATGCGCGCGAGGCACAACTGGCTTCTGAATTGTTTGGTGAGGATCTTGATAAAATCAAACCCATCATCCAGGAAGAAGGCAGCGACTCGGCCAAGTTCGACAATTGCCTGGAATTTTTGATGCTAAGCGGACGATCATTGCCCCATGCTATGATGATGATGATTCCCGAACCTTGGGAAAAGCACGAAAGCATGGATGATGAGATGAAGGCTTTTTACGAATATCACAGCTGCCTCATGGAACCGTGGGACGGGCCGGCATCCATCGCTTTTACCGACGGAAAAAAAGTGGGAGCCACTCTTGATCGAAATGGGTTGCGCCCTTCAAGATATTACGTTACCAGTGACGATACCGTAGTGCTCTCCTCAGAAGTCGGAGTACTGGATATCCCGCCGGAGGATATCATCCACAAAGATCGCCTGCAACCCGGAAGAATGTTGTTGATCGATACTGAGGAAGGCCGGATTATCAGTGACGAGGAAATCAAGCACCATGTTGCTCAGGAGCATCCTTACCGTGAGTGGCTGGATGAAAATTTGGTTGATTTCTATGACCTGCCTTTTGATTCTCAAGATGAGCTCAAGTTGGAACATGATGACATTGTACATCGACAAAAAGTGTTCGGCTACAGCTATGAGGATTTAAATATCAATGTTGGACCGATGGCTAAAAATATGCTGCAGCCGGTAGGCGCAATGGGCAATGATGCTCCGATTGCGGTGCTCTCCAATGAGCCACAACTGTTGTACAACTACTTTAAGCAGCTTTTTGCTCAAGTTACAAACCCGCCAATCGATCCTATCCGCGAAGAACTTATTACCTCGACAGAGACAATTCTTGGTTCGGAAGGTAACATCCTGGATCCACAACCGGATTCTTGCAGGCAGATCAGGCTAAAGACGCCTATCCTTAAAAATGAAGAGCTCACTCAGCTGAAGGATATCAAGCTTTCGGGCTTTAAGAGTAAAACGCTGCCTATCCTCTTTGACGTAAGTAAAGGGGGCAAAGGTCTTGAACAGGCACTTGATAATCTTTTTACTGCCGCCGACAAAGCGATTCAGAAAGGTGCCAACATCCTGGTACTTTCTGACCGGGATTTCAATGAAAAAAAAGCCCCTATCCCTGCCTTACTTGCATGTGCAGGGTTGCACCATCACCTGATTCGCGAGGGCAAACGAACTGAGGTGGGTTTGGTTTTGGAGTCGGGTGAACCGCGAGAAACTCATCACTTTTGTACGCTGCTGGGTTATGGCGTAGAAGCCATAAATCCTTATATGGCCTATGAAAGTCTCCATGATCTTATTGAGCAGGGACACTTGGATATCTCTTTTGAACGAGCCCAGCGCGGATACAATAAAGCTGTTGTTAAAGGCATTGTTAAAGTGATGTCGAAGATGGGAATATCAACCATCAAATCGTACCGTGGCGCGCAGATTTTTGAAGCACTGGGCATCGACAAGGATGTAATTGACAAATATTTTACATGGACGGATTCTCGCATTGGTGGTGTAGATTTGGATATCATTGCCAAAGAAGCCAAACTTCGTCACCGGCGGGCGTACCCTAATTACCGTACAAACGGACAAGTGTTGGATGAAGGCGGCCAGTACAAGTGGCGCAACGGGAGCGAATATCACGCTTACAATCCCAAAACCGTTCATACTCTTCAGCTGGCTACCAAAAATGGTGATTACAAGCTGTATAAAGAGTATTCAAAACTTGTGAATGAGCAGGATGATCCAGCGCCCAACCTTCGGTCGCTGCTGGACTTCAAATTCGATGAATCGGATGCTATCCCAATTGATGAAGTGGAGTCGGTTGAAGAAATTTGCAAGCGGTTTAAAACCGGGGCGATGTCGTACGGTTCTATCAGCCAGGAAACACACGAAACCCTGGCCATTGCAATGAACCGTATCGGCGGTAAGAGCAACACAGGGGAAGGCGGCGAAGATCCCGCTCGATATATTCCCGAACCTAATGGCGATTCAAAACGAAGTTCTATAAAACAGGTTGCTTCCGGACGTTTTGGAGTGACCAGCGAATACCTTACGCAAAGCGATGAGATCCAAATAAAGATGGCACAGGGAGCCAAGCCGGGTGAAGGTGGCGAACTCCCCGGACGAAAGGTTTATCCATGGATTGCCGAGGTGCGATTGTCAACTCCCGGCGTAGGACTGATTTCTCCGCCGCCGCATCACGATATTTATTCCATTGAGGATTTGGCCCAGTTGATCCACGATCTCAAAAATGCCAATACAAAGGCTCGTATCAACGTCAAGCTGGTCTCTGCGGTGGGAGTAGGTACAATTGCGGCCGGTGTTTCTAAAGGCCACGCTGATGTAATTTTGATCAGTGGTCATGACGGGGGTACAGGAGCATCCCCGCAAACAAGTATCAAGCATGCCGGACTTCCTTGGGAGCTTGGGCTTTCCGAAACGCACCAAACATTAGTTTTAAATAGGTTGAGAAGCCGCGTGTCACTTGAGACCGACGGCCAGATCAAAACAGGGCGCGATATTGCAGTTGCTGCTCTACTCGGTGGGGAGGAATATGGGTTTGGCACCAGCGCCTTGATAACGCTTGGCTGCATTATGATGCGCGTTTGCCACCTTAATACATGTCCGGTCGGTGTTGCTACGCAGGATCCGGAGTTACGCGAAAAGTTTACGGGAGATCCACAATATGTCGTCAACTTCATGAAGTTTGTGGCACAGGAGCTTCGCGAATATATGGCCGAACTCGGTTTCCGAACCGTTGATGAAATGATTGGCCGTGTTGACAAACTCAAGCAGCGCACAACGGATCATTGGAAGGCGTGTAAACTTGATTTATCACCGATTCTACATCGGCCTGACAACGCCGACAGTGTGGGCACTCGCTGTATGATTAAGCAAAATCATGGCCTCGATAATGCTATCGATATACAAACACTGATGGATATTTGTGATCCTGCACTTTCGGAAGGCAAGAGTGTCCGTGCAACCCTGCCGATAAATAATACCAATCGCGTTGTAGGAACTATCGTCGGCAGTGAGCTGACGCGTCAACACGGTGCCGGGGGACTTCCCGAAGACACGATTCACATCAAATTTAACGGATCAGCCGGACAAAGTTTCGGGGCATTTATCCCCAACGGGATGACCCTCGAGCTTGAAGGCGATGCCAATGATTATTTTGGCAAAGGATTGTCAGGTGGAAAATTGATCCTGTATCCGTCTGAAGATTCCCGCTTTGATCCCGCTAAAAATATCATTGTTGGAAATGTCTCATTCTACGGGGCAACCAGCGGTGAAGCTTATATCCGCGGTAAGGCCGGCGAACGGTTCTGCGTACGAAACAGTGGACTGCGTGCCGTAGTAGAGGCTGTCGGAGACCATGCCTGCGAATATATGACCGGCGGTCGTGTGATTGTTTTGGGTGAAACCGGTCGCAATTTTGCAGCGGGAATGTCCGGGGGAATCGCTTATATCCTGGATATGGAACAGAATTTCCATAAGTATTGCAACACCAATCAAGTGGAGTTAACAAAATTAAATGACGAGGAAGAAATCGAAGAAGTTTACGAGATGATTCGTCGTCATGCCGAGTATACCGACAGTCACAGGGGCTGGAAAGTATTGGCCAAGTGGAATGAGATGATCAAACACTTTGTGAAAGTCTTGCCCAAAGACTACAAACAGATGCAGCGATCCATCGAAAAAGCCAAAGACCAGGGATTAAACGAAAAAGAGGCTGAGATGGAAGCCTTTCTTGAAAACAAGCAATAACTATCAGCGGCAAATTAAATTAATAAAGAAATAATCAGCTAGAGTATTATGGGTAAACCAACCGGCTTTATGGAATTTGAACGAAACGGAACCCCCAGTCGTGATCCTAAAAAGCGGGTCAAAGACTGGAATGAATTTCATGAGCATCAAACCGAAGATAAGCTCAGGGAACAAGGTGCCCGCTGTATGGATTGTGGCATCCCTTTTTGTCAAACAGGAGATGAAAAGGCCGGCAAAACCATGGGCTGCCCTATCCACAATCTCATCCCGGAATGGAACGATTTGGTTTATGAGGGGAAATGGGAGGAGGCTCTGCACCGCCTGCTGAAAACCAATAATTTCCCGGAATTTACCGGGAGAGCCTGCCCGGCCCCCTGTGAAGGCTCATGTGTACTCGGTATCATTGATAAGCCCGTCGCCATTAAAAGTATTGAACAAGCCATTATTGACAAAGGCTTTGAAGAGGGATGGATGGAACCGAACCCCCCAGAAAACCGAACAGACAAAAAAATTGCTATTGTGGGATCCGGTCCGGCCGGTATGGCAGCCGCTGATCAGCTAAACAAAGCCGGACATAATGTAACGGTTTATGAGCGTGATAAACGCATCGGCGGTTTGTTAACTTATGGTATCCCGAATCAAAAAATGGATAAAAAAGTCGTAAAGCGCCGTGTGGATTTAATGGCGGATGAAGGCGTCAACTTTGTCACGGATACTGAAATCGGAACGGATTTGCATGCCACTAAACTGACCGATGATTATGATGCCGTTATCCTTGCGGGTGGTGCTACCAATCCTCGGGATCTGGATATCAAAGGCCGGGACCTTGACGGCATCCATTTTGCGATGGACTTTCTGCATGCTAATGTGGAGAGCTTGTTAGATTCCAACCACGAGGATGGAAATTATATCTCGGCTAAAGATAAAAATGTGATTGTCATTGGTGGCGGCGATACCGGTACGGACTGTGTGAGCACATCAATGCGTCACGGATGCAAAAATCTGACCCAATTTGAAATTTTGCCCAAACCTCCGGAGAGCCGTGCCGATGATAATCCCTGGCCCGAATGGCCCAATGTTTACAAAGTAGACTACGGCCAAGAGGAAGCGGCGGCCCGTTTTGGTGATGATCCCCGTCAATACCAGGTAATGACTAAGAAATTTGTCGGAGACGGTAATGGTCATGTCAAAGAGCTCCATACCGTAGAAATCGAATGGAAGAACGGAGACAATGGCCGCAAGGTACCTAAAGAAATTCCCGGAACCGAAAAAGTATGGAAAGCCGACCTGGTACTCCTGGCAATGGGATTTTTGGGACCTGAAAGTCCCGTACTTGACCAATTGGAGGTAGAACGCGATGAACGATCCAATGCAAAAGCCGAACATGGCGAATACCATACCAATATAGATGGTGTTTTCGCCGCCGGTGACATGCGTCGCGGACAAAGCTTGATTGTCTGGGCGATCAATGAAGGCCGGGGCGCTGCACGTGAGTGCGATCGTTATTTGATGGGCAGTACCGAGTTGCCGTAGGTCTGAAAAATACTTTTATTCAGTATTCTAAGATCTTTGCTTTTGGATCCCCCCTCTCAGCGTTCCATTCCCAGGGTGGGCTAACATTTGGGATCCCATATCTCTTTACTCTTAGCAGCCCAATTATAGAATAGGGTTACTGTTTCGATGCATTTTAGGATAATCCTGCGTTTAAAGTGACTGACATAAAGAGAATTCTGAATAACAAAGTAAAGCAGATTCCAGCCGCAATGATAACTATGCAATTTGCCTTCCTTTTATAGAAGTAGTGATATATTGGAAAAATTTAATCGGATTATACGATTAGAAAGTATATTCTGAATAAAGACATCCGGAAATCGAAAACTATGAAACTATGGCTAATGAAGAATTCCTGGGGTTACGCACTGTAATTTATAAGGTATCGGATCTGGGGAAAGCAAAAAGCTGGTACACGTTGATTTTAGATAAGCCACCGTATTTTGATGAGCCCTATTATGTAGGATTTGAAGTAAACGGTTATGAACTGGGCCTGTTGCCAATTGAGTCGAATGAACATCGGTCCGGTGACAATGTAATGGTTTATTGGGGCGTTGCAGATATCAAGGAGGCTTATAATCGATTGTTGGATCTGGGAGCCGTTGCCCATGAAAAACCCGAAAATGTAGGCGAAAATATTTGGGTGGCTACGGTTCGGGATCCGTGGAGAAATTTGTTTGGTGTGATCGAAAATCCACACTTTAATGTAAAAAAGTAGCCTAATTTTGGGTATTACAGTTTATAAGAGTTTTTAACCAACATTAAATTACTCTTAAATAGCTGTTTTTTATCTGTGTATTACATAACATTATTGCAGAAGCAAGAGACAATGTTCTTAATCCAAAAAACAGTAAGTTATGAAAGCACAGGATCACAAAACAGTACTTAAGCAGGAGTTGAAAACTATTTGCCAAGAACTTCAGGAGAAAATGAACGTCATCAATGAACATGAATCAGTGGAAGAAGGACATCCAAACACCCGGTAAGGGGACAGCAATATCTACAGGCTGCTCATTACTGCACAAATGGAGTGGCTATTGGGGTAGCACACTCTGATACAAAGGGCCGGTTGGAAGACCGGCCCTTTTTTGATAAAAATAAATAACATCCCACACCCTCCCACTTTATACCTTATAATATGGGCAGAATTATTTTGGCAAATCATCCTGCCTGAAATCGCCTTCCTATTGCCAAAAAGAGCACTTTTTACCTTCCAATATCCATTATACGTTCTCTTGAATAGAATCTAATGCAACTTTTTCGAATCAATCCTTGACATATTATATTGTTTAGGGGTACATTGTGGGGTGAAGTGGGAGAATGTGGGAATTCATATCCACTCGTCGAATTCGATAACTAGCTGTAATTCTGGGGACCTTATATGCCTAGCTTCAAAGGCCAATACGAACATAGTGTTGATAAAAAAGGACGCGTTAGCTTCCCGGCTAAACTGCGTAAAGCGCTGAATCCCCAAGCGCAAGAGCGTTTTACAATATTAAGAGGTCTCGAACCCTGTCTTTATCTTTACCCAGAAGATGAATGGCAAAAAGTAGAAGATCAGCTTACCCAAATTAACAGCTTCACCAAAGAGGGTCGCACCGTAAAACGAAATTTCCTTCGTTTTGCCGAAGACCTATCCCTGGATAGTCACAATCGCATTCCTCTCCCTTCCAATCTTACTGAATGGGCCGGCATTGATGGCAAAGCCATCTTTATCGGCAGTGGCGAACGTATCGAAATATGGTCGCCCAAGAAACTGGATGAAGTTGATTCCGGCCTGGACTTCGAATCGTATCAAGAACTTTTTGAGCGCGTTATGGGTGACAATGATAACAATGAACAAGAATGAGACATATTATGAGCATCAACCAGTACTGCTGAAGGAGTCCGTTGAGCAACTCATTACGGACCCCAGCGGTATCTATATCGATGCGACGCTCGGCGGTGGCGGACACAGCCAGGCATTGTTATCTCAACTCAACGACGACGCACAACTTATCGGAATCGACCAAGACGACGAAGCGCTGGCCGCTGCCAATGCCCGAATCGGCAAAGATTCACGATTTTCTTCCATAAAAGGCAATTTCGGTTACCTCTCCCGGCTATTACCCCCTGAACTTCGAGGAGAGGTAACTGGAATCCTTCTTGATCTCGGTGTTTCAACGCATCAAATCAAAGAAGCCGAACGCGGATTTACTTTCCAAAAAGAAGGTCCGCTCGACATGCGGATGAGCAACCTGCGCGGAATTACCGCCTATCAGGTGATCAATGAATATTCCTACGAAGATTTGCGCGATGTTATCTATCACTATGGCGAAGAGAGAAAAAGTCGTGAGATAGCACGTGAGATCATTAATCGCCGACCTATCGAAACGACCACTGAGTTGCGCAAGGCAGTAGAAGCGGTCGTACATGGACAATACCAAATTAAGAGCTTAGCCCGTGTTTTCCAGGGAATTCGTATCGAGGTTAACCGCGAGCTCGATATGTTGCGTAATGTACTCGAGCAATCGCTTGAGATCCTTAAGATCAAGGGACGTATTGTTGCAATCAGCTATCATTCGCTGGAAGACCGCATCGTCAAGAAATTTTTCAAGGCCGGAAATCACGAGGGGAAAATCGAAAAGGATTTTTATGGCAATAAGCTGACGCCCATACATGAGATCTCCGGCGGAATTATCCGTCCCACGGATGAAGAAATCGAACGTAATCCCGCTGCACGTAGTGCAAAGATGCGTGTTGCTGAGAAAATAGACCAACCGGAGGTATAAGATGCTGATCAAATCTCCGATGCGTAAAGAAAAAGTTAAACCCAACCGCCGTAACAAATCGGCCGGAAAGAAAAAGGATCGTACAAAAAAATCGTTTCGATCCAATGGTGGCGGCACATACGGCAAACGGATTCAAGCCGACAAAGAAAAGAAAAAGAAACTTTCGCTTCCACAGATTAAGCCCTGGAAGGTGATTGTGGGAGCTATTGTGATTGGTGCACTCGGAGTTTTATACCTGAATCATGTTTTTGCTACACAAAAATTACTGCAAGACGTTCAGAAGATGCAACGCAAGTATAACCAGGCTAAACGCATGCACAATGACTATAAATTGACCTACGATCAGATGATCGGTCCGTCAGAAATTTATCAGAAAGCTAAAGAGCATGGATTTGTGAATGGCGGCCCTGCGGAAAAAGTAATTGAGGTGCAAAAATAATGCGGGAAGAGCGCTCCTCCATATTGAACAGGATGTTTGTGGTGTTCGGACTGGTTTTGCTGGTCCCCTGTGCGATTGGACTGCAGCTTTTCCGCGTTAACTTTATCGCTGGTCCCAACCTCCGCCAACTCTGGAGCGAACAAGCGATCGATTATATCCCCATACCATCCCAACGCGGCAATATTTATGATAATGACGGCACATTGCTGGTTACAAATAGCACAGCCTATAAAGTGGCATTGGATCCCAAAATCAAAGGCTTGAAGCACTCACAAGTCCGTCAAATTTGCGATACCTTAGCAAGATATACCAATCAGCCGTCTAGTTATTATCTCGGAAAAATCAACTCCGCACCCAGTCGGTCTCGATATGTGGTACTCAACAAAAATGCCGATACGGAGGCATACGAAGCACTGCACCAGCTGGATATCCGGGGTGTTATCCTGGAAGAGAAATACAAGCGTCGCTATTGTTTTGGATCGCTTGCGGCCCATGCCCTTGGATTTGTGAACCACAATCTGAAAGGGATGACGGGACTCGAAAAATTTTATAACGACCAGCTGAGTGGTGAGGATGGCGTCCAGCAGGTCCGCCGAGAGCGCAACGGCCGCATCTATTCGTATGTCGGTGCGCCAAAAAAACAACCCCAACAGGGGCATTCGCTTTACACAACTATCGATGCCCATATTCAAGCAATTTTAGAAGAAGAACTTAAAGCCGGGATTGACCGAACGAACGCAAAACACGGTTCTGCAATTGTCATGGATCCCAGAACAGGAGCCATCAAAGCGATGGCGAATTATCCCACATTCAATCCCAATAATCCTGCCTCTCTTGACAAGATGAATCGTAGAAATTTTGCGATTTCGGATATGATCGAGCCCGGCTCGACTTTTAAACTGGTAACTGCAATCGCCGCCGTAGAGCAAGGCAAGGTTTCGTTTGATGAGAAGATCCATACGCCTAAAAGCGGCAAGCTTTTAATTCACGGGCAATGGATGCGCGACCATGATCCGCTGGGCACACTTACGTTCCCTGAGGTCATTCAAAAATCATCAAATGTGGCCACGGCAAAAATTGCCATGCGGCTGTCGAAGGACACGTTCTACCAGTATGCACGCAACCTGGGATTCGGCACTCCCACCAATGTTGATTTGCCCAATGAAGAACCCGGAAAACTTCCGAAACCTTATGAATGGAGTGAAGTTTCACTACCATGGATGGCCATTGGCTACGAAGAACAGGTTACCCCGCTGCAACTGGCACAGGCTTACGCAGCCTTTGCAAATGACGGCACGATGATGCGCCCCTATTTGGTAGAAAAAATCGTTGACGGTGAAGATAATGTGGTTTGGCACCACCATGATACCGAAGTACGGCAGATCGCTAAAAGTGCGACCCTAAAGAAACTTTTTCCTGTTTTTAAAGGGGTAGTTTCAGACTCCGGGACAGCCAAACCTGCAGAAGTCAAAGGATTGTCGATTGCCGGCAAAACAGGTACTGCTCAAAAGTTCATTAACGGGCGATATAGAACAAAATACCGATCCTCTTTTGTGGGATTCTTCCCCGCTGAGCATCCCAAATATGTGTGCCTGGTGGTGCTGGATGATCCGGAAACCTATCCCCCGTATGGCGGTGAAACGGCGGGACCAATTTTCAAACATACGGCCAAACGTATTTCAGGACTCGATGATGATATTGAGAAAGAAATCATCAAAAATGAAGATAAAAATAAAGTCTGGGCCTATGCACCGGAGCTGAAGGGCTTGAAGAAGAAGGATGCCGAGGCTTTGCTTGATGATCAAAAACTGGCGTACAAAACAACAGGTTCCGGGAACTGGATTGTTAAGCAGCGTCCCAAACCCGGTTCTGAATTGACGCCTAAAGATGAAATTACACTTCAACTGGCTGCGCGGTCTCAAGTAGCGGATACTACGAAATTGCCGGACGGTTATTCCATTATTCCGAACGTATATCATATGAGCATGCGCAAAGCTACTGCTCTGCTGAACAGCCGGGGATTTGAAATTAAGATGATTGGCTCCGGAACGATCTATCGCCAATTCCCAAGGGCCGGCGACATGATGAAGCAAGGTCGCACCGTTACTGTTCGGGGCAAAGCCGACGGAATTAGAACACTGACATCAAATTATAAATCTACAGATTAACGCATTCGATTGACTTTTAACGAACTCATATCACTTTGCGAACCGATACACGTCTCCGGATCGGAGCCGAACAGCATCGGTATACTCACGCAAGATTCCCGTAAAGTGAATTCGAATAGCATCTTTATAGCGGTTCGCGGCTATAATGTCGATGGTCATTCATTTATTAAGGATGCGATTTCAAGGGGTGCTTCGGTCATCATTTCGGAAGAACCTGTAGATACCGAGGAAGAGATCTGCATTATCCAGGTGCCGGATACACGATCGCTGGTCGGTCCGCTGGCACAGGCCCTTAAAGGAGATCCCGCCGATAAACTGAATATTATCGGTATTACCGGCACCAATGGTAAAACGACTGTTGCAACACTTACATACCAAGTGCTTGAAAAACTGGGAACGACTCCATCTCTGTTAGGAACGGTGACCAAACGGATTGCCGGTAAAGAAACGGGAAGCAAACTTACGACATCAGATCCCATTGAACTGGCATCCGACATGCAAAAGATGGTAGAAGCCAATTCCACCCATCTTGTGATGGAAGTTTCTTCACATGCCCTGGACCAGGAGCGAGTCGGCGGAATCAATTTTGATGTGGCAGCTTTTACAAATTTGAGCCATGATCACCTGGACTATCACGAAAATCTAACCGCTTATGCTAAAGCCAAGAAGCGCCTGTTTGATGGTCTTAGTCCAGATGCACAAGCAATTATCAATGGCGATGATGATCAGGCACAGTTTATGGGAGAGGATTGCGAAGCCCGGATCCTATATTTCAGCTTCAAAGAAGCATTGGACGTAGATTGCCAAATACTGGACAACACGATAAATGGACTTGTAATCCGAATAAATAAGATGATCGTTGAAAGTCCGCTTGTAGGCAATTTTAATGCCTATAACCTGGCCGAAGCTTTCTTAATCTGTCAGGCTTTGGGCTATGAGGATGCGGATATCGCCGCTGCTTTAAAAATAGCTTCGGGCGCTCCCGGCCGATTGGAACGAGTAGAAGGTTCCGGGGATGGCAATCCGGTAGTACTGGTGGATTATGCCCACACTCCCGACGCTCTTGAAAATGTGGCAAGCACGCTTGCAGAACTTAAAGAAGAAGATCAGCATCTACACATCGTATTTGGATGCGGGGGAAATCGTGACAGGACCAAGCGCCCTGAAATGGCGCAGATTGCCGAAAATTACGGCGATCAGATTACTGTAACATCAGATAATCCCAGAGATGAAAATCCCGACACTATTATTGATGAAATTATGGCCGGTTTTGAAGATCCCGGCAAGATTAACCGAATTACCGATCGCAGGCAAGCCATCATGCAAGCTATTGCAGCTGCAGACGCCAAGGCAATGATTTTAATTGCGGGCAAGGGGCATGAAACCTACCAGGAAATCAAGGGAGAACGCCATGATTTCGATGATCGCCAGATTGCCCGTGAAGCATTAGGTCGCAGAAATGGCAATCCCAAAAATGAGGTGGCCTGATGCTATACGAATTAATTCATTGGCTGGAGATCCATTATCAACCGCCGGGCTTCGGGGCCTTCGAATTTATAACTACACGTGTGGCCGTAGCAGCTGCTATGGCGCTGTTTATCAGCGTTATGATTGGCCGACGAATCATTGAATGGCTTGAAAAAATGCAACTGCGTGAAGTTATTCGTGAAGATATTGGCCTCGATACTCATCTTGGGAAGGCACATACACCAACCATGGGCGGTATTATCATCCTTTTGGCTGTACTCATTCCCGCCGTATTATGGATGAAGATGGACAGCATCTATACATGGATGATCGTACTCGTAACTCTGGTGCTCGGGGTTGTTGGCTTTGTGGATGATTACATAAAGGTTGTAAAAAAAGATAAATCGGGCCTTAGCGGTCGCTTTAAAATTGCCGGGCAAATTGTTGTGGGATTATTACTCGGCCTGACGCTTTATTTTTGGCCGGATTTTCAATCCTTCAACACTCTATCGACGGTTCCATTTCTTAAGGATGTAAACATTGATTACGCTTTTCTTGGACATGCACTCGGGTGGGTTATCTACATCCCACTGGTCATTTTCATTATTACCGCTGTGAGTAATGCAACGAATCTCACAGATGGGCTTGACGGCCTGGCTGCCGGAACATCCGCTATTGCCGGACTTATTTTAGGCATTTTTGCTTATGTATCCGGCCGAACAGACTTTTCCAGTTTTTTGAATATCCTGTATTTGCCCGGTTCGGGAGAGCTGACAATCTTCTGCGCTTCGCTGGTTGGGGCCTGTATGGGATTCTTGTGGTATAACACGCATCCGGCCTCCGTCTTTATGGGGGATACCGGTTCACTGGCCTTAGGTGGAGCTTTCGGTGCCCTGGCTTTGATGTTACACAAAGAATTATTACTACCGATTATCTGCGGAATCTTCTTCGTAGAGACCGTATCAGTGATCATTCAAACGACCTATTTCAAATACACCAAGCGTAAGTACGGAGAGGGAAAACGAGTATTCTTAATGACTCCGATCCATCATCATTTTGAGAAGAAAGGATTGCCTGAATCCAAAATTGTAGTCCGTTTCTGGATTATTGCCGTATTGCTCGGAATTGTCAGCTTATTAACCCTAAAATTGCGATGAGAGAAGTTAAGAACAAACATATCACCGTGATTGGCGCCGCCCGTAGCGGAGTGGCCGTCGCTTCATTATTGAAGCGAAAAGGTGCTGACGTATTCGTGACGGACAATAGTACGATTAGTGATGCTGTCAAGGAACGTCTTGCCGAGCTAAAAATCCCTTTTGAAGAAAATGGGCATACGCAAAAAGCACGCAATGCAGATTTTGTAGTGTTGAGTCCCGGTGTACCAACCCAAGCTCCCTTGGTACAGGAGTATTTGGATTTGGACAAAGAAGTTTATTCTGAAATTGAAGTTGCAAGCTGGTTCAACAAAAGCCCGATTGTGGCTGTCACCGGAAGCAATGGTAAAACCACCGTCACAAACTGGCTGGATCACACATGGCAAACCGCCTTACGTGATCATATTACAGCCGGCAACATTGGTTATGCTTTTTCAGAAGCCGTTGATCGGAGCAGCGAGACAAAGGATGCCCTTTTGGAAGTCAGTAGCTTTCAGCTGGATCATGTCGATACCTTCCGACCATATATAAGCCTTCTGCTGAATGTAACTCCGGATCATCTGGATCGTTACGATCACGATTTTTCGAAGTATGCTGCTGCGAAATTCAGGATTACTGAAAATCAGACCGGCCATGATTGGTTCATCTATAACTATGACGATTCAACAATTGCCGGACACGTGGAATCGCTTAAAAAAAAAGCCGATGCTCCGAGCCTTTTGGCATTTTCGAATCAGCAAGAGCTGCGAGAAGCCAATGGAGCATTTGTTCGAAATCAAAACATCATTCTGAAGTTTAACGAAAATGAAGAGGTCTTGATGCCAATTAGCGAAGTAGGACTTTCAGGAAAGCACAATCTTAATAATGGTCTGGCTACAGCCCTGGCCGCTCGTGTTTCTGAAATAAAAAATGATGTTATTCGTGAAAGTTTACGCACTTTCGAAGGCGTTGAACACCGCCTTGAGCAGGTTCGGACCGTTGATGGCGTCACATATGTCAATGACAGTAAAGCAACCAACATTAATGCCGTTTGGTATGCCCTTGATAGTTTTAATGTTCCGATTACGCTTATTTTGGGCGGCCGCGACAAGGGCAATGATTATTCTGAACTGAATGACCAAATTCACGAGAAAGTCCATACCATCATTGCCATTGGCGAAGCCCGCCCTCTCATTGAAGAACAATTGAAAAAGGTAGTACCCAATCTTGAGACGGCCGAAACAATGAACGATGCCGTACGAGCAGCAAAAAAAGTAGCTAAGCGAGGTGAAGTTGTCCTCTTGAGTCCGGCTTGCGCATCCTTTGACATGTATGAAAACTATGAACACCGAGGCAATGAATTCAAAAAAGCAGTAGCAAAATTATAAACACTTTACAGTAATCAGCTTTCAGTTTTCAACTGTCAGAAAGTTATCACTGATAGTTGAAAGCCGAAGACTGAAAGCAACAAAATCATGCTATATACAACGCCAAATAAAAATATTTCATCAATCATGGGTACCAGCCCGGATGATATTGATACGCCGAAGCAGGGCAGCGATCGTATTCTGCTTGTCTCGGTAATCATCCTGATGATCTTCGGTATCCTGGCTGTGTATTCGTCCATTGCCTATTTTGCACAGACGAAACACACAACAGCCGGCAGTCTTGTGCTGGGTCATGCTTTCAAGCTTGGCATTGCCTTTCTTGGCATGCTCATCGCTTCAAAAATAGACTATCATATTATTGCCAAATTCAGTCGATTGGGGATTATTCTTAGCTGGATATTACTCATTGCTGTCTTGTTCCTGGGCAACCAAATGTACGGGGCACGCCGCTCGTTAAATATCGGGGGATTTTCTTTCCAGCCCTCATCTTTTGCCTCATTGGCACTATTGATTCATATTTCGGTCTTGCTGGCCCAAAAAAGTGATTACATTAAAGATTTCAAGCGCGCCTTTCTGCCTATCATGTTCTGGGTAGTTATTACCTGTGGGCTGATTGGCATTGAGGATTTCAGTACCGCTGCCGTGTTGATGAGCCTATGCCTGCTGGTCATGTTTGTGGGACGCATAAGTGCCGTGCAATTGGGCACTCTTGTAATTATTGCAATTATGGGCGCTTCATTCCTAATCTGGCGATCCCCCGAGCGTCAAAGCCGTCTTGAGCACTATGTCGATCAGATTGTAGATATCAGAAACAACAAATTCAATGTCGATGAAGGATATCAAGCTCAACAGGCACATATCGCCATTGCAAAAGGTGAAATATTTGGCGTGGGGATAGGCAAAAGTACTCAACGCGATTTCCTCCCGGCTCCATATAACGACTTTATTTTCGCAATCATCGCAGAAGAATACGGCCTTGTGGGTTCAGTGTCTCTGCTCCTGTTATTTACACTGATACTTTTCCGCGGAATCGGAAAGATTGCTAAAAACGCCCCTGATACCGTGGGTATGTTGATGGCAGTCGGCTGTACGCTGGCCATTGTGCTTTACGGATTCATAAATGCCGGAGTAGCAAGTGGCCTCTTGCCTGTAACAGGACTGCCTATGCCCTTTGTGAGCTACGGGGGAACAAGCACCCTTTTTGCAGGATTGATGATTGGCATTTTAATGAATATTTCGAAACACAATAATAATAAGCGCGCCGTTTTTTATGCTTAGCATCGCAAAGGACATATCATCACACGACGGACCAGACTCCGCTGCTATGAGCAAGTTAAAAGTGCTCATAGCAGCCGGAGGTACTGGTGGTCATGTGTACCCGGCCATCGCCATTGCCGATGCGCTTCGGGAAGCCAATAACGATGTGGAAATTCTATTCGTCGGCACGAAATCACATATGGAGTGGGAAGTTGTCCCGCGTGCCGGATATGACATTACCGGTATTTGGATTAGCGGTTTCCATCGCCGACTGACGCTTAAAAACCTGTTATTCCCGGTGAAATTAGGTACCAGCCTAATTCAAAGCCTCAGCATTTTACAAAATTTTGGTCCCGACGTTGTGATTTCCTGCGGGGGATATGCGGCGGGACCGATCGGATGGGTTGCTGCACAAAAAGGAATTCCACTTGCTATACAGGAACAGAACAGTTTTCCCGGTGTAACGAATCGACTTCTTGGAAAGAAGGCCGAAATTATATTTATCGCCTTCAAAGATGCTGAAAGTTATTTCCCGGCCGGAAAAACAAAACTGGCCGGTAATCCGACACGAAAATCGCTGCGGAAAGCAGACCGCCAAAATGCCTATAAAAAATTTGGTCTGGATCCCAAGAAATCGACTTTGCTGGTACTTGGCGGCAGCGGCGGAGCTAAGAGCATCAATGAAGCAATGCTGAAGCATGTAAAGGAACTGCACGATGATATGGAACTACAAATTATATGGCAGTGCGGTAAACGATATTATGACACGCTGCGCCGCGACATCCATGCCCGCGATTTTGATCGCTTGATTCTAACCGACTTTTTGCATGACATGCCTGAAGCTTATGCTGTAGCCGATTTAGTGGTAAGCCGGGCAGGAGCGCTCTCGTGTTCAGAGTTAGCCCTTACAGGTAAGCCGAGCATCTTGGTACCATCCCCGAATGTAGCAGGTGATCACCAGACCAAAAATGCCGAGTCGATGGTTAAAGAAGGGGCGGCCGAACTTGTTGAGGATGTGAAACTTGATGAAGCATTAACCGAATTGGTCAAAAAAATCATTTCTGATGAAGAACGGCTTAAAAAAATGAATAAAGCGGCACTTAAGCTGGCACGACCGGATGCTGCAAAGACAATAGCAACCGAAATTGTAGAACTGGCAAAGAAATCTAGATAAAAGTGTCAT
The DNA here is from genome assembly GCA_035267805.1 of Balneolaceae bacterium. GTDB lineage: Bacteria > Bacteroidota > Rhodothermia > Balneolales > Balneolaceae > Fodinibius. The sequence continues at coordinate 18,425 of DATFLI010000070.1, forward strand.
GCTGAACTTGTTTCAGTATCCAAAAAGATGCTGAAGATGCTGAAATAAATTCAGGATGACATGATTATTAAATATATGAATTAAATGAGTAAGCAAATTCAAACACAACCCATATTCGGACGAACCCGCCA
>DATFLI010000071.1:0-4741 GCA_035267805.1 Balneolaceae bacterium
AAAGGATTTGCGATGACCGGCTGGCGACTGGGATATCTGGCCGCACCGCAGGCATTCAGTGATGCGGTAGCCAAAATTCAAAGCCAGGAGACTTCGGCACCTTCCAGCATCTCTCAAAAAGCGGGGGAAGCCGCATACCGCGGCGACCTGGATGCCATTCACGAGATGCGCGATTCTTTTAAAGAACGACGTGATTTTATTTATAAAGAACTTTCTTCGATCAAGGGGGTCAAATGTTTCAAGCCGTCCGGTGCGTTTTACGTCTTCCCGGATATCGGCGATTATTTAGGTAGTAAATCCTCAAGCGGAAAGACTATTGAGACCAGCACGGATTTGTGCATGTATCTGATTGAAGAGTATGGATTGGCGGCTGTACCCGGCGATGCTTTTGGGGAGCCCAATGGGGTTCGAATGAGTTATGCGGCCTCAATGGAGAATTTGAAAGAGGCGATGAAACGGCTTAAAGCAGGATTGGGACAGTTATCATAACCCAATATTGAAATCCTGCAATTTTGTACAATGGAATGAGTTTGGCACATTTTATGCTTTTATTTGGTGCTAAACGACATAAAATATCTGGAACTATGCCTACATACGAATACAAACGAGAAGACGGTACCACTTTTGAAGTAAGACAAAGCATTAATGACGATCCGCTGGAAGAATGTCCCGAAACCGGCCAGAAGGTAAAACGGGTAATCACGGGGGGTGGGGGCGTGGTTTATAAAGGGGACGGCTGGTACGTCACCGATTATAAAGACAGCGATCGCAAGGAGAAAAGAGCCAAGGCTGCCAAAAAAACAAACGGAAGTTCATCCAACGGTTCCTCATCCTCAAACGGAAAAGCATCTTAATTAACCTGTGAATTCCGACCGCTCCCAAACACATGAAGAGGCGTTAGAGCAGTTTATCTTGCTTTGGGGGGAGATGGCGTCGGCGTGGGGAATCAATCGAACGATGGCGCAGATTCATGCGCTATTGTATGCCGAGGCGGATCCGCTGGACACCGATACCATCATGCATTACCTGGATATCAGCCGGGGTAATGCCAATATGAATTTGCGCAACCTGCTGCAATGGCAACTAGTTCATAAAGTCCATTTTAAAGGCAAACGAAAAGATTATTATACGGCTGAAAAAGAGGTCTGGACCATTGTCGCTACGATTATCCGGGAACGGCAACAGCGTGAGGTGGCCCCCATTCGTCAAAATCTGAATGAATGCCTGGATCTTTTTGAGGATAAGGATAACCTTTCTAAAGAGGACAAGGCTTTTAAGAAAAGGATAGAAAATTTTACTGAGTTTCTCGAAATGTTCGAACGATTCACAAGTGCCCTCCTCCCATACATCAACAAGAAGAACATCAAGTTTCTTAAACAGCTGGTGAAGCTGGCCGAGATGAAGCATTCGATTACCGGCAAACCCGACTCAAATCTACCGTCTTCAAACGATGACTGATAAATCGACCCGACAAATTGGAAGCGAAGGCGAAGAACTGGCAGCGGCATACCTGGAATCAAAGGGATATACGATTCTGGACCGCAATTACCATTTTGAGCACGCCGAAGTCGATATCGTCGCCTACGATAACGAGACCTATATTGTGTTTGCGGAGGTAAAAAAACGGTCCAGCAACAAATATGGTGAGCCGGAGGAGTATGTGGATGAACAGAAGATGGAGAACATCTACAAAGCGGCCGAAGCATGGATATACGAGCGGCGCATGGATGGCGCACCGGTCCGCTTCGATGTAATTTCGATCATCCAGAAAGCCAACGAAGCACCGGATATTAAGCATTTTGAGAACGCGTTTACAAAGGGGCGTTAGTGGGTTGCCCCTGTTCCGTGGAGTCCCCCAGGATCAGGAATCTTCGGAGCTAATTGTCTTTTAAAGAGTTAAAATAGCAGATGCCGATCCGCCTGCTGGCGGACAGCAGGCCATAAGGAGTTTTGGGCAAAGCCCTTACTAATAAAACAGCCGGGATTGTTTTTCATCCATAATTTGTAGATTTTGCAATATAATGTGGAGAGCTACTGCTTAATCATCTACGATCCATGAATCTACAAGTTTTAAATCCATTACGCTGGCGGAAATCATTCCTTGTTCTCATCCTTGGAGGATTTGTAGTCATTTGGTTTACCTTTTTCGATACTTACAGCATCTGGACCCGTATTAAACTGAGCCAGCGTAAAGCCGATCTTAAAGCCAAAACCGAGAAACTCAAAAAAGAGACCGCTGTTCTGAAACGCAAAATCAAAGATTTAAAAACGGATCCCTTTCTGCTGGAACGGATTGCACGTGAAGAATATGGAATGAAAAAGCCCGGTGAGACCGTCTACAAAATCAAAGAGGTCAAATAGCAAATCCTTCTCTTTGAACTTCATTTCTTAATTGTTCTGCCTTATACTACGTTAGCCGAAATAGTGTTATAGGAATAATCCATATTTTATTAGATCTCAGCAACAATCTTGCATGAATACCGCTTCTACATACCCCGGCTTTATCTCCGGCTGGCGATCCTGGCTGTTGCTGGTTTTTTTTCTGGGTAGCTCCCATCTGCTATTCGCACAGAATGTGGGGATCCCCGACTCATTGCGCAAGGGAGGACATCACGGGTTGATAAGGGGGGGGCAAGTTGAAGGTCAGGGCGGTCCCTCCGGTGGTGCACAAAAACCCCAGCAAAAGGGGCAGGTAAACTTCCAGGCCAGCGACTCCCTGGTTTTTACTTTTGATAAAGATCGGGTGGCAACGCTTTACGGGTCTTCTTCGGTCAACCACACGTCCGGGAAACTGACAGCCGGCAAGATTTCCATGGATCTGGATAAACACGAGGTAAACGCTGAAACCAAAACCCCGCAGGATACCCTTTCGCAACCTGTATTGACCCGCAAGGATAATCGTGTTCGCAGCAACAGTATTACATACAACTACAAAACCGAAAAGGGACGTTTTGAAGTTGCAAGGACAAATGTAAAAGATGGTCAAATTATCGGTAATGAGGTTAAAAAGACGGGACCCAATGTCATCTTTTTAAAGGATGCCATCTATTCCACCTGTCAGCTCGACCACCCGCATTACTATATCAAGGCTGATCGAATGAAAGTGGTAGATCAAAAAAAGGTATTTTTTACCAATGCACGGCTGTATCTGCTGGACATCCCCTACCCGTTGGTTTTTCCTTTTGGCTATATCCCCGGCAAACTTGATAAGCATCAATCAGGTTTATTGCAGCCCACCTATGCCTTTCAGCAAAAGCAGACGCGTGGATTGGGCCTTCAAAACCTGGGGTGGTTCCAGTATTTCAATGATTACCTGACCGGACAGGCTTCGGTGGATATCTTTACTTCAGGAACTTTCTTTTTTAATGCCCAGGCTAATTATAAAGTCCGGGACAAACTTAATGGAAATATTCAGATTGGATTTTCCCGGGAGAATAATAGTCTCGAACCTACCGATCCCGGCTACAAGCCGACAATAGCCAAAAGTGTCAGTATTAGTCATAACCAACAATTTTCGCCTTATGCCAGCTTAAGTTCGAGCATCAATTTCCGGACCTCTAACTTTCTCAAACGCAATTCATATGATCCCACAGACCGGGCGCAGACCAACGCAAGCTCGCATATCAGCTATCGCTACCGGCAACCCGACAATCTGTATAATTTTGGAATTTCAATACAGGAGAACCAGAATTTTGCCACACAACAAACCAGTATATCGGGTCCAAGTATGAACTTCGGACTAAAACGATTTTCCCCTTTTGCCAAGGACCAACAGTCATCTCAGAAAACAAAATGGTATCAAACCCTATCCATAAACTATTCGAACAGCTTTGATTCCAGGTATAACTTTTCTCCAAAACCTAACGACTCGACAGGCATCAATTGGTTTGAAGCACTCCTGGACCCCTCTAAATACCGCGAGGCAACCGGCAAGAACGACCTTTATAAATACGGCTTCCGCCAACAGGCCGGTATTAGTATGAATAAACTGATTCCCAGCCAGTTTTTACATGTTACCGCCAGTGCCAACTATAATGAATACTGGTATCCGACTACCATCCGAAAATCGTTTAATCCCGATTCCAACCGGGTTGAGACCCGCCAAGTGCGTGGATTTACTACTGCGCGTGATTTTACCACCAGTCTCAATTTCTCGACTACCTTATATGGTTTGCTGAATGCCCATATCGGTCACTTTACCAGCTTTCGCCATAAAATGACCCCTTCTATCTCATTTAGCTATCGTCCCGATTTCAGCAGCCCCTATTGGGGATATTACCGGACCGTACAGACGGATACGGCTCGCAATTATAACGGTAAAATTCCTACTCAAAAATATTCCATTTTTGAGAATCAAATATATAGCGGCCCCGGAGCCGGAGAACAGCGCTCTATTAATTTCAGTCTTGGCAATACTTTTGAAGCCAAGCAGGTCAAACGAGATTCTACCGGGGAAAAAAAGGAAAAAGTCGTTCGATTGATCGACAATTTAAATCTTAGCACAAGCTATAATTTTGCGGCTGACAGTGTGAAGCTATCGGATCTGAATGCAAGCCTTACGGCCGGAATACTGCCCGGTATGGATATCCACGCCAACGCTACATTTAACTTTTATAAAAGAAATGATGCGGGACAAAAAATTGATAAACTCCTCATCTCAACGGAGGGTAAACCTTTTGAGCTGACACGTTTCTCCACTAATACCAGTTATTCTTTTAAATTTGGCGGTAACGGTCTGCAA
>DATFLI010000072.1:0-2023 GCA_035267805.1 Balneolaceae bacterium
TTTAAATACAGCATTTCGTTTCCGGTTTAGCTCTCCCGGACTTAAAGGCACAGCCATCTCAATTTCGTGTACTTCCCATTCCTGCCAGGCCCCTCGATAGAGCCAGACGTAACAATCGTCGAACCAAGCCTCCTCTTTTACCTGCCGAAGTGCCTTTTTCAAAGCTTCCAAACATATGCGATGAGTCCCATGAGGGTCAGACAGGTCTCCCGCCGCATAAATTTGATGTGGCTTAATTTTTTGAAGCAGTGATACCATAATATCGATATCCGCATCACTTAAAGGTTTTTTGCGACTTCCCCCCGTCTCGTAGAAAGGCATATTCAGAAAGTGTACTCGGTCTAGAGGGATGCCGACATACCGGCAAACAGCTTTCGCTTCTCCTTCCCTAATCAAGCCCTTGATCTTGCGCAGTTCCTTGGTATCCACATCCATCAGCGTCTTTTCGGACAAGTATTCGCGTATATCCTTGAAAACCTTCTGTACATCACCCGTTTCAAGTCCAAATGCTTTATGATAGTCAATCACAAAATCAGCAAAACGGATCGCCTCATCGTCATAAATGCCGTTGCTACCCGAAGTCTGATAAGCCACATCTACCGTATGACCATGCTCCACCAGCCGCATCAATGTACCACCCATAGAAAATACATCATCGTCGGGATGAGGACTGAAGATCAGCACCTTTTTTGGAAAAGGCTTGGCTCGTTCCGGGCGATAAGTGTCATCCGCCGAGGGTTTACCGCCCGGCCAACCGGTAATAGTATGTTGGATTTGGTTAAAAACCGCCAGATTTATGCCGTAAGCCGGTCCCTCGTATGTTATCAAATCTCCTAAGCCATTCTCATTATAATCTTCATCCGTCAGCTTAAGAACCGGTTTATCCAGCTTTGTACACAGCCAAACGACTGCTTTCTTAACCATGGATTCAGTCCACTGACAAGAACCCACGAGCCAGGGCGTCTTTTCACGCGTCAGCTGCGAGGCCGCCGCATTATCTAAAATGACTATTGTATTGGGATGATCCTGTAGAAAAGTTGCCGGCACTTGCTCAGAAATGGGTCCTTCAACAGCCTGACCGATGATCTTGGCTTTGTGCTCGCCCCATGCCATCAAAATGATTTGTTTTGATTCCAGGATTGTGCCAATACCCATCGTTATCGCCTGACGAGGGACATTCTCTTCCCCGAAGAAATCACCAGCAGCATCCTTTCGCGTCAAGGCGTCAAGGGTAATCAACCTCGTTCGGGATCGCTTCACCGAGCCGGGCTCATTGAAGCCGATATGCCCCGTCCGTCCAATCCCCAATAATTGCAAATCCAGCCCACCGGCCTCTTTAATCTTCTTCTCATAGACGCCGCAATATTCGCCAATCTCATCCCGGTCGAGCGTGCCATCGGGTACATGCACATTTTCTTTCTTAATATCGATATGGTTAAACAGGTTTTCATCCATAAACCGCACATAACTCTGCTTGGCGGTAGGCTCAATGGGATAATATTCATCCAGATTAAACGTCACGACATGTTTAAATGAAACCCCCTCCTCCTTATGCAGACGAATCAACTCGTCATAAACCCGGATAGGCGTAGACCCGGTAGCCAACCCAAGCACCGTTTGAGATCCCTGCTCCTCATTCCGCTGAATTGTCTCCACGACTTTGCGTGCTACATACTTGGAGGCTTCATCCGGACTTTCATGTACCTCTACAGGAATCCGCTCATAAACACTGGTATCGATCATTGAATATTGGTAGTCTCCATTACTAATGTTAACATTGTTTAGACCGCTCAAAAACGGTCTCCCCCCAATTGATTTCTATTTTTCTTCGGTACAGTCCGGAAGTACTTTCATTTTGCTTTAGGGGAAAGGGGTTTCCATGCTGTCACTATATGTTATGGCAATCGCAATTGAATCCATTCGAATGGCATGTAGTGACTCACCGTTACTTAAAAAATTAAAATGTGGGCTGGTAGGTGTGTGGTTTTTGGGGATACCGTTTCCACTCATTGCCCAAGACGCA
>DATFLI010000073.1:0-3891 GCA_035267805.1 Balneolaceae bacterium
TCTTTTATACGATCCCTTTCATACGCAACTAAATCTCCAAAATTCTTCACCTCCCACCCCTCAGGAATCTCCCCCAGCTCCGTACCCGAATCCACCAGCTCATCATTTTCTTGGCCGGGATAGCGGAAGTGCACAAACCACTCGCGATAGATCCGCCGCGCCATCTCCTCCAGGATTTCGATGCGGCGGATGTTGTTATTAATTAGGTAGTCAAATGCAGAAAGCATTTTAGCAATACTTATTTGAGTCTCCAAAGGTGGTAATTTTATTTCAAATTCTTCTAACCCACCTTTTGTTAGTGCTTCCCTGGTTGCGCCACCTTGGGCAAAGGTTAATAATTTATGCTTGTAAAAAGGACTAACTAACAGGTATTGTAAATATGTTGGATCTAACCTTTCCTTTTTGGTTCTTAAAATCGATACATGCTGATTAACTCTGGCAGGTAAAATTTCTTCTGGGACCTTGCAGCATCTTGCTACTGAAGCTCCCGTTATATTTATAAGAACATCATCTTTCTCAACTTCTACATTTGACAAATTATCTGCTTGTTCCTGATCAATAAAAGCTAGACCGTATGTATCAAACTCTAAATCGTAAATATTTAAACTTCTTATAAGACTTATACCTGAATCTTTATAGGAATTTTTCCCTCCTCGTGGGGTGGCCCCACTACCTATTTTGGTGGTTAGCTCCTGAAGCTTATATGTAACCAATATCTTCATTAATTATTGATTCAATATTGATGATAAGTTTTTAGAAATCTGTTCTTCTAAGCTATCAGCTTCTGTATTCAATAATTCCAATTCCTCATACAACTCTTCCAACCTCATCTTAAAATCCACATCATCCTCTTCCCGCTCGGCCACACCAACATACCGCCCCGGATTCAGGCTCCAGCCCTGGTCTTTAATTTCTTCCACCGTAGCCACTTTACAAAGCCCTGGAATATCCTGGTATTCCCCATTCGGGAAAAGTTCATCCATATCCTCCGGCTGGGTCACGCTGCTGCCATTGGTTTCGTATTCGGTATCCGGCTCGGCTGCCACGTTGAAATGCACCTGTTCTTCGCCCCTATACCGGCGCACAATGCCGGAAATAAATTCAATCTGTTCTGGGGTAAAATCGCGGTGTGCGCGGTCGAGCTGCCGGTAGATATTGCGGGCATCAATAAAGAGCACTTCATTTTCACGGTCGGTGCCTATCTTGCTCTTATCCAAAAACCAGAGCGTACAGGGCAATGTTACCGTGTAGAAAAAGTTGGAACCTATAGAGATAATTACATCCACCACGCCTTCTTCAATCATTTTCCGGCGGATTTCCTGCTCGCTGTGGCGGGCATCGGCGGCCGAGTTGGCCATGACGAATCCGGCACGGCCGCCCTGTCCTGAGATTGTCGAAGGATCTTTCAGCGCGCTGAAAAACTCCTGCATCCACAGGTAGTTGGCATTGTCCGTACTCGGTATACCAAACGGGTAGCGCTTATCGCCTTCGATGGCTTCCTTGTCCACCCCGCTCACGTTAAAGGGCGGGTTGGCCATCACGTAATCAAAGCGCCCCACGCAGTTGTGCAGGTTTTCGTAATAGGTATTGCCGGGTTTAATATCGCCCTCCAGCCCGTGCACGGCCAGGTTCATCTTGCACAGGCGCACGGTGGCTTCCTTGTTCTCCTGTCCGTAAATGGAGAGAAAATCGCCGGCATCATCGCGGTGGCGCTGTCGGAATTTCTCGCTCTGCACAAACATACCGCCCGAGCCGCAGGCCGGGTCCAGGATTTTTCCACCGTAAGGCTCAATGACTTCCACAATGAGTTTAACGATAGAGGTAGGCGTAAAAAACTCCCCGCCTTTTTGTCCCTCACTCATGGCAAACTTGCCCAGGAAATATTCATAAATCTGCCCGAACATATCCCCTTCCACATCGGTGCCGATATTGGAGAAGTTCTTCAGCAAATCCTTGAGCATCGAATCATCAAAACGCTTGTACTCCTTGGGCAGCACATCGGAGAGCTCGGGATTATCCCGTTCGATGGCTTCCATGGCCTCGTTCACCTTCTGCCCGATGTCCTCACTTTCGGGGAGCTGAAGCAAATAATCGTACCGCGCTTCTTGAGGCAGGTAGAGCACGTTACGGGCCTTGTAATCCTTGGGCCCGATGGTGCGCCGTCCGGTGGCCTGCTTCTCCAGTTCCTGATGCAGCGGTTTAAACCGGTGCCAGGCATAGCGCAGAAAGATGAGCCCCAGCACGGGCGTGGAATATTCGTAGGAGCTGAGTGTAGAATTGGCACGCAGTTTATCGGCCGTTTGCCATAGCCGGTCTTCCAGTTGTTTTACGGTGGTTGCCATGTGTCCCTGTTCACCTCTTGTTTAGTAAGAAACCGGTTTCCTGTTGATTTCTATATACGAAAAAATTTGCAGAGATGGCAAAGGATTGTACCAGGTTTTTCAAGACTTCAAAACAAACTGAAGCTTTACCTATGAAATAGAACTTCGACTGAATGAATAAGACTGTTAACAAGTCTGTAGTGCATTCTAAAAGTTCTTCATTAGGATTAGATATAATCCATACACACTGAAAAGCAGGAAATAAATGTATTTCGGGTTTTGGGTTATAAGTTTGAAATTCATTCCAATGATTGTTGTATAAGAAAAAAAGAAGACAGATTTAGCAGGATACTTATATACAGAAAGGAAATCACCTACCTGTAAATGCCCGTTCCATCCTGCCCAATTTCTTTTTTTCACTAATTGAGAGCAAGGTTGAACGTGCTGACCCGCAACTCAAAACACGAAACATCCGGCATACTTCTATCTCAGTTCATTCGATTACAGCGGGTAATTTTACCCCTTTCAGTGGGTGCGAAACTTCAGTAACTCAATATATAAATATGAACTTACGTTTTTAATGCGCAATTGATATATTATTTATACGCATTCACAAATCAAATCTACTATGAGCAAAAAAACGTTAAATCTCACCGTAGAAGAAAGCATCAAAGAAAGGGCCAAACGCATTGCTCGTAAAAAAGGCATCAGCGTGTCCCGTTTTTTTGAAGAGCTGGTGACCAAGGAAGAAGAACCAGAGGAATGGACACCAACACCGGGTTCGGCAGCCTATGAGATATATGAACTTTTCCCTGAATCCGAAAGAATGGATAATCCTGATTATGACAAGCTTAAATATGAAGCCCTAAAAGAAAAGTATAACCTTGACTAAAGTATTGATTGATACTCATATTTGCCTGGACGCTTTGCTGAATCGCAAACCTTTTATGATCCCTGCGCTGCAACTCTTAGAATATTCCCAACAAAACGTCTTCCAGGGTATGGTTGCGGCTCATAGTTTTGACACCTTATTTTACCTGCTCAATAAAAAATTTACCAAAGAGAAAACTTATAAGGGCTTAAAAATTCTACGTAAGTCCTATAACATATTGACCGTTACTGGAAAGATCATTGATTCTGCTTTAAATGCAGAGTGGCCCGATTTTGAAATTGCCATCCACTACCAGGCAGCCCTTCAATCAGAATGTGATGCCATTGTAACACGCAATGATGTTGATTTTAAGAACGCAAGTCTGCCGGTCTTGTCTCCCCATCAGTTTTTAGAACAGCTTGAAAACTAATTCTTTTTTTGTTGAATCAGATAAACCGTGGGCTATCGCCAAGGTTTAGGTTGCTGTTAATCTTACCAAAAATTCATGGAGAAGTGATATAATCGGCATTTAAATGAAATTTAAGGGGATTTTTGAAGAAAATTGGAAGGAAAAATAAAAGTGGGCCCGGAGGGATTTGAACCCCCGACCAATCGATTATGAGTCGACTGCTCTAACCACTGAGCTACGGGCCCGTATCGGATTTTTGTATCTCCGAAAGAGCGCTAAAGTTAATAGTT
>DATFLI010000074.1:0-2657 GCA_035267805.1 Balneolaceae bacterium
GTTTTGCCCTTCCTTAGAAGTAGCAATGAACTATCATTTTAATTACGCTTAGAACTATATTCGCGCAACACATGTTTCTAATCTGCGTATCAATTTGTGTTAGTTCCGGTTAGTCATTAACTCATTTCGGTTTTTAGCCGAAAGCAATGATAGAAAAATTGATTATGTCTCTCGAAATTCGTTCCCCAAAATACGAACGCGCATCAATCAACATCCCGCACGAAGTGGCCGAGTTGCAAAAAAACTTTAACGGTACTATTTGCTCCAATAAGGGTGACGAATATATCATACAGAATAACATTATCGATTTGTTGGGAGAAGATCCCGTAAGCATGTCATGGGCCCAGAGCTCAAATCACTGGAAGGTAACGGCCGCCTTATACGAGGATATCTGGCGAAAACGATCGCTTTCCATTCTTACCGGCGAAGAATTTCCAATCGAAAAAGAGCGTGAGCTGCTAATCCAGTGGCTAAATCCACAGGCCGGGAACCTGTATCTGGATATCGGCTGTTCAACGGCTTTATACGGACGACTTCTTAAAAAGGAAGCACCTAAAGCTGAAGTAGTATCTCTCGATTTTTCCAAGCAGATGCTACAGGAGGCACGCCTGAAATCGGAAGCCGAGCAGATTGACCTGTACTTGCTTAGGGCGGATGCTCGTCGCCTGCCCTTTTATGGCGCTACCTTCGATGGGCTGATGATGGGCGGAACACTCAACGAATTGACCGATCCGATAAAAGTACTGTATGAGGCCAGACGGGTTATTAAAAAGGACGGCATTTTCTTTATGATGCACCTCGTAAAGGCTGACGCCTGGTACGCACGCCTGCTTCAAGATTCGGCCGAATTTGGAGGCATCACCTTTTGGACAATCGACGACAGTAACACTATGTTTGAACAGGCAGGTTTCAAAGTTGCCGAACAATTCAGCAAAGGCATTGTTTGCTTCTCCAAGCTTATTCCCGCCTGACGGTTTCATGATACAGCAGGTTACCTGAGTCCTGAAACCTGTATCTTGGACTACATCTGGTCCGGAGCACTGATCCCCAGAATGCCTAACCCATTTTCCAAAACTTGTGCCGTAGCACTAGCTATTTTTGTTCTGGCATAAGCCAAATCCTCTTCTTCTCCCAGGATTCGACAGTCATGATAGAAGGCTGTAAATGCAGAAGCCAGGTCTTCAAGATAGTTAATAAGACGATGAGGCTCACGTCCCTCAGCCGCGCTTTGAATCATCTCAGGAAAGCGGATCATGCTTTTCATCAGATTGGTTTCGGCTTCATGCGTGAGTAACTCCAGTTTCGGTTTCCCGTCAAAGGTATATTCCTGCTCCACCTTTCTGAGAATACTTTTAATGCGGGCATGAGCATACTGCAGGTAGAAAACGGGATTTTTTTCCCCGGCCTCTTTGGCTTCGGCAATATCGAATTCCAGGTGCGTGGTCGGGGCACGCATCTCGAAGAAAAAACGTGTCACGTCGGAGCCTACTTCATCCATCAGTTCATCAAGCGTAACAAAGTTAGCTTTGCGTGTGCTCATCTTAAAGGGCTTGCCTTCCTTGACAATGGTTACAAACTGGTAAACTATGACATCAATTTTAGACTTATTATAACCGAGCGCCTCGATGCCCGAAAGCACGTCGGGATAGGTGTCGATATGATCTGCGCCAAAAACGTCGATACATTGGTCATAGCCGCGATCTAACTTATTGGCATGATAGGCAATGTCCGGCAGACGATAGGTCGGCTCGCCGCTACTTTTTATCAGCACGGTGTCTTTATCCTTGCCGAATTTTGTAGTCCGAAACCAAGTTGCGCCTTCTTTGTCATAGGCTAAATTCTTTTGGCGAAATACCTCAACAACCTCATCGATTGATCCGTCATCATACAGAGTATGCTCATTGAAAAACGAATCCATTTCGATATTCATCCGCTTTAGCGTTTGCTGGATATCTTCAAAAATAAGAGCTTCTGCTTTTTCTTTGAATGGAGTAACATCATCAACCTCTGCCAAACCATCCCCATGTTCATTAATCAGGGCCTCAGCGATATCCTTGATGTATTCGCCCTGGTAGCCTTCGTCCGGGAATTCTATATCCTGTCCCAACTCCTGTAAATAGCGAGCACGAACGCTTTCCCCCAAGACACGCATTTGTCGTCCGGCATTGTTGAAGTAATACTCCCGCTCCACTTTGGCCCCCGTCCATTCAAGCAGGTTGGCGATCGTATCGCCGAGTACCGCATTGCGACCGTGTCCTACGGTAAGCGGACCGGTTGGGTTGGCGCTCACGAATTCAACCAGAATTCGTTTGCCGGCCAGCGAATCGGTTTTCCCAAAATATTGACCTTCATTCAGGATCCCCTTCAGCTCATCAAAAAGGTAGTTTTCGGCATAACGAAAGTTGATGAAGCCCGGTCCGGCGATTTCAACAGCTGACAGTTTTTGGGGATCAGAATCTAAGTTCTCTACAATTTGCTCAGCAATTTTCCGCGGATTCATCTTCAACACAGAAGCCAGGTTCATGGCAATATTTGTGGCGGCATCCCCATGCTCCGGCTGGTTGGGCTTCTCAATCTGGATCTCGGGGATTTCATCTTCTGAGATATCGAAATTGTTAAGAGCTTCTTTTATGATTTTGCGTAGATAATCCTTCATC
>DATFLI010000075.1:0-3385 GCA_035267805.1 Balneolaceae bacterium
ACATCAGCGAAGTGGGCTCGTCCACCGCTGCTACGTAGTCGCCGTAGATTTGATCCCAGTCGATGCTCTCGCCTCGCGCCGCCGCCTGCCAGTACGGCACGTGCTCATGCAGGTTCTGGAACAATTCCAGCATGTGATAGCAGCGTCCACCGAGCAACTGCTCCAGGGCCAGTTTTAACGACATGGTGCCTGTGCGGCCCAGCCCGGCACCTAGAACTTTGAGTGTCATGATTATCGCCAATTCAGATTAAAGTGTGCAGATTTTAAAACTGAAACGCAGAATCTACCAAATCAAGTGACACTGACCCTGAGCGATCCCATAATTCACCTTATTCCTGCCCGATATCTTCATTCCAGACTTCCGGATTCCTGTTGATGTAGCCGGCAAGCAGGTTTACACATTCCTGCGAACCAAGGTTTATTACGTCAACTCCGTTGTCCCGCAACCATTGAAGGCCACCACTGAAGTTTACTGATTCTCCAACGACAACCGCGCCAATCTGAAACTGACGAACCAGCCCGGAACAATACCAGCAGGGGGCCAGCGTGGTTACCATCACTTTATCCCTGTAGCTCCGTTGCCGCCCAGCTTTGCGAAAGGCATCCGTCTCGGCGTGAACAGAGGGATCATTCTCTTGAATTCTGCGATTATGACCAGCACCGAGGAGCTTGCCGCTGCGCGTGAATAGCGCCGCTCCGATGGGAATCCCGCCCTCAGCCAGGCCTTTGCGGGCCTCGTCTATAGCCACCTGCAGCATCGCATGGTAATCAGGTAGATTTTGCATAGCCCGTGTATAAATAAAACGTGGCCTGTCCCCAATTATTCACGATGCGCTTGTTAGGCATTTATCTGCTCCAGCGCCAACTTTGAAAGCTGATCTTGTGCCTTTGTAATTAAATCCGACATTTCGGATAAAGCTATTGCGGCCTCACCAGTTAATTTTCCTTTCTGATCTTTTGATGCATCGAATTTTAATACGAATTCCGCCATCGCTCGCATTATGATTGTATATTTGATATTGATTTCTTCATAAACTACAGATAGCTCAGAGGCATAAAACGAGACATTCATTTTAAGGCAGGTGTCTTTTATTTCTTTCCTGATTTTTGTTTGATCAAACTTTCCACTATAACCAGCCTCTGAAATCATCTGCATTGATACATCACTTGCAAATGCTTGATAGATCAAAAGCTCTTTGTATATAAGCTCATACTTCTCTAAAAGAAGTGTCTTCTTTTCCTTGGTCCGCTCAAAGTCATGCTGTTGCCTATCTTTGAAATAAACAAAAGCCCCAGCGATTGAAGCGCCAACAACTGTACCTATCAATCCAAAAAGTGCTTCCATCTTCATTTATGCCCAACGATTGCGCTAAGAGGCGCCGCTTTGTGGCGTCCTTTTTGAGCGCTTTGTTAGACGACGTTCTTTGAGTTCCTCACGTAAAACTTTGCGTAGTGTCTCTTCATCTAGCGGATGTCGTTCGGATGTTAAATATTCACGTAGCGCTTCATTAATCATTGTCTGATATCCACGGCCTTCCTCAACCGCGCGCTCACGAAACTCAGCTACGATTTCCTTATCCAGAAATATCGTAATCCGTTCTTTACCACCATTGGTAATCACAGCCCCACGCTTGGCCTTGGAAAAATCGTACTTACTTTTCATAATGTCGTCGCTCTCCGGCACTTGCCTTTCTCGCTGAAATAAGGCGTATGTTGTCCCCTTCATAGGCATACACCACCACAAGAACGCGACCCAGGGAATCCAGACCTAGGCTGACAAATCGAGATTCGGCTCCTGCTTCAGGGTCCTCGCGCGTAAGCGCCTGATGGTCCCAAAGAACCGCTTCTGCATCAGGGAAGCTAATTCCATGCTTTTTCCAGTTGGCCCTAGCCTTGGCCGGGTCCCAGATCACGTCCATGCAATCAGTATATGTATATTATATGTATATGTAAAGGTGAAGTGGACCCCATCATCTGGACAGATTTTCAGGATTCTTAAGTGGGATCTTCTGCGGTAAAGTAACTGAAACTATGAGGAGCAGAAGATGACGAAACGAACCCGACGCCAGCATTCCCCGGACTTCAAGGCCAAAGTGGCGATGGCCGCGATTAAGGGGGATAAGACCTTGGCCGAACTAATTAATTGGGGTCAGAGTAAAAATACAGCCGGTTTGTGCTACGATAAAACCATAGATGAATAAATTTAGTGATCAGGGAAGGGCTGGTTTATGCCAAGATCACCTCGATTATCGCCTGTCGGAATACCGCAACATGTCATTCAACGAGGCAATAATCGCCAGGCCTGTTTCAGCACGGATGAGGATATGGCTGCATACGCTAATTGGCTGTATGACTACGCCCGTAAATTCGACGTCCATCTCCATGCCTGGGTCTCCATGACCAACCACGTTCACCTTCTGGTGACGCCCTGGTGGAAAACCGGCATTTCCAGAATGATGCAGTCACTGGGGCGCTATTATGTGCGCTATTACAATCGCACCTACCGCCGCAGCGGCACCCTCTGGGAAGGCCGCTTCAAATCATGCTTGGTCGAATCCAGCGACTATCTCCTTCAATGTTATTGCTACATCGAATTGAACCCGGTGCGGGCGGGGATAGTGGATGACCCGGCCGACTACGTCTGGTCGAGCTATCGAAACAATGGTCTTGGAGTCTCATCGAAATTAATCACACCGCACGAGATCTACCTGGGATTGGGTGAAACGAAAGAAGAGCGATTAAGGAATTATAGAGAGATGTTCCGATACCAGCTCCCCGGTAATGTATTAAAAGAGATACGAGAGAGTGTGAACAAGGGACTGGTATTGGGCAGTGAGCGATTCAAGGACGAGATCGAAGCCAATCTGAAACGGCGGGTACGCCCGGTGAAGCGGGGGCGAAAACCCAAGGAAATTTTACTCTGAACCCAATTGTTCCCTTACTTGACTAATGGCTTCACTAGAATCTTAAGCTGCTTTTTTATATATCCTTATTAACGAAATTGCACGGCAAGGCCCGGACCTTTCCTTGGGATCAATCAAGTCTGACACCATTGATTTTGCCACCAAATCAACACTGACCCTTTTGATTTTTTCGGTGTTCGTTTGACTGCCTTGTTAGAGCCTTTTACAGAAAAAGGTGCAGTATCGTGGTGTATTCCATGGTTCCCCATATTTCATTTGAATCTCCATATTCGGGTAGGTTTCATAGAAACCGTCCATTGTGAAACCTGCATTGATAATCGCGTTGATATATATAGATAATGGTCGGTGATGATATGGAACACCACAAATTAGATTGTTTGGATCATTTGTAATTGAAAATGAAATTTCTTTACTCATTGAAGTCATATAATTGTAGTCGCTACCAAAGAGATTCTTATAAG
>DATFLI010000076.1:0-2470 GCA_035267805.1 Balneolaceae bacterium
ATGTACGATCATGGCAATCGGGGTACCTTCGGGCCTATAATCGAGTCCAAACAAGGGCTTGCCCGTTACGATTTCTTTTCCATCCACATTTTTGATATAGCTGCCGATGAGTTTGAAATCCCTGGGATCTTTTAATTCTACCTCATCAGGCACCGGGACGGAGGCTGCAGCCGTAGCCACTTCGCCATAACCAAGAGTTTCCCCGGTTTTCTTATTCGTTATAATACCTTTATCGGTGGACAGATTCCTGACACTTGTATTCCATTTTTTTGCGGCGGCCGCTACCAACAGGTATCGCGCGGTGGCCCCGGCCATTCTCAGGCTATCCCAACTTTGTCGGATGGATTGACTACCTCCGGCCAGCTGACGCGTGTACTTTTTCGTATCGAGCGGGGCCTGTTCCACTTTTACTTTATCCCAATCGGCATCCAGCTCTTCGGCTACAATCAGGGGCATGGATGTTTTAACATTTTGCCCAATCTCCGGATTTGGGGAGAAAATAGTAACTTCTCCATCTCCAGCTATTTTTATATAGGCATTGATGTCGTACCATTCATCGGGAACGTCCATGGTTTTCTCATCACCAATAAACGATGACATCCAGCTGAAACCGATCATTAACCCGGCGCTGCCCCACATGGATACCTTTAAAAAAGATCTTCTGTTCATTTTCGTTTTTGCAGTCGACATAATACTTAAGCCTTTTTAGATGCAGTTTGAATTGCTTTTTTGATGCGCGTATAGGTTCCACAACGGCAAAGATTACCATTCATCGCCTGTTTGATCTCGTCATCAGACGGGTTGGGATTACGATCCAGTAATGCGGCAGCCGTCATAATTTGACCAGCCTGACAATATCCACATTGTGATACATCTTCTTCCAGCCAGGCTTGCTGAACCGGATGATCTCCACTTTCAGAGAGTCCCTCAATCGTTGTAATCTCCGCGTCGCCTACGGCCGATACCGGGAGAGAACAGGATCTCACGGCGGTCCCATTGAGGTGAACCGTACAGGCCCCACACTGGGCAATACCGCAACCGTATTTGGTTCCAACGAGATTTAAATGTTCTCTCAATATCCACAGTAACGGAGTATCGGATTCCACATTTACTTCATGCTTTTTTCCATTGACCTTTATGCTATATTTCGGCATGGTACTAATGATTAATTTGAATGGAATAGAATTAATTAAATTTATTCAAGCAAGAGCACGTTAATTTTAATTTTCAGAAGGCTTTGAAAAACCAAGACTTTGAACAATCCCGAAATCCTCGGGTTGAGTGAATTTGAAATCGAAATTTTGAGCTATAATGAAAATCTCAAATTCACAAAAATGCAATTCATAGACAAAAGACCGATCTTGCATAGCCTATTATCATGCATTTATTCTCAACTTACGTGCTTAATACTTCTATAGTAATAAAAAAATCAATATTTTACATCCTTAAGTCTTTAGAATCTTTCTAAATTACCGCTTAACGAGCCGCTAAATCATGTTTTTTGTAATCGTGTGTCGATTTAGAAAGATTTTCCCCGTAGTTGAAACTTTTCATCTAGTGAAACCTTCAATGTTCGATGAGTCCGAATAAGAAAAAAATCTATCTGGATAACAATGCCACCACTCCTGTTGATCCAAGGGTTTTAGAGGCCATGCTCCCCTATTTCACCGAGAAGTTTGGCAATGCGTCGAGCGTCAATCATGCCTTTGGCTGGGATGCCGAAGAAGCAGTAACTATTGCCCGGGAACAGGTGGCGCGGCTTATCGGGGCCCGACCCAAGGAAATTTATTTTACCTCCGGAGCCACGGAAGCCATAAACCTGGCCCTGTTGGGAGTGTGCAAAGCAAATGCTGATAAAGGGGGCCATATCATCACCTGCGCCACCGAACACAAGGCCGTGTTGGATACCTGCAAGGAACTGGAAAATCGTGGTTTTCGGGTCGCTTATCTTGATGTGGGCAAATCCGGAGCTCTCGATCTGGATGTTTTGGATGATACCATCACGGATCAAACGATCCTGGTCAGCCTGATGTATGCCAATAACGAAATCGGCGTGATTCATCCACTGAAGGAGATATCGAAACTAACCCGGGAAAAAGGCGTTCTGCTGATGACCGATGCCACGCAGGCGGTGGGTAAAATTCCCTTCGATGTTCAGGAACTCGATGTTGACCTGGCTGCTTTTTCAGCCCATAAAATTTATGGACCCAAGGGAATCGGGGGACTTTATGTTCGCAAACGCCCCAAATTTGACCTTTCCCCGCTACTTTTTGGGGGAGGTCAGGAGAAGGGCCTGCGACCCGGCACACTCAACGTTCCAGGAATTGTGGGACTTGGGAAAGCTTGTGAAATCTGTGCCGGGGAAATGTCAACGGAATCGAAACGTTTAAGGAAATGGCGAGACCACCTGGAAGCCGAATTACAGGATATCGAAGGGCTGCGAATCAATGGTAAAAACTCCCCACGTCTG
>DATFLI010000077.1:0-22419 GCA_035267805.1 Balneolaceae bacterium
TCCAAGCTGCATATGACCGGCCATTGATGCAGCCTCATGGGAAATTCCTTCCATTAAATCCCCATCACTGACGATACCGTAAGTATAGTGATCGGTCAAAGCAAGGTTTTCTCTGTTAAATTTAGCTGCCAGGTGCGCCTCGGCAATAGCCATCCCGATTCCCGTTGCGAAGCCTTGCCCCAAAGGACCGGTCGTAGTTTCCACACCGGGGGTAAGTCCATATTCGGGATGCCCGGGTGTCAGGCTATCCAGCTGCCGGAAATTCTTCAATTCTTTGAGTGGCAGATCATAACCCGTTAAATGCAGCAGACTATATAATAACATCGAACCGTGCCCGGCAGACAACACAAATCGATCACGATCATACCAACAGGGATCTGAAGGATCATGTTTAAGAAATTTTGTCCATAAAACGTAGGCAGCATCAGCCATCCCCATAGGCATTCCCGGATGCCCGCATCCAGCTGCTTGGACAGCATCCATTGCTAACGTTCTGATTGTATTGACACACAACTCATCAAGCGAGGTGGTTGTTTGATCCATTTGTGTATTGCCGATATATGTTAATGTTAACTCTAAATTTATAATTCAGAAAATAGCCAATGTACGGCTGACTTAAAAAAACAAGCAATAAAAAAGGCCTTCTCAATGGAAGGCCTTAGATAACAAAACTAAGAAAAGATTAGTTTGTTGTGCTCTTGCACTTAAGCTCATATTGCATTTGATGCTCGGCAGAAGCTTTGAACGAACCATAAGCGGCATTACCGTAAGCACTGCAGGCTTGATCCTTTTGACCTAAGCCCTGATAGGCCGTAGCCAATTCGTAATAAATTTTTGCCTTATCAGTCTTACCGCCGGTTTCATATTGAAGTCCTTTTTTAGCCTCATCAAGAGCTTTTTGCCATTGTTGAGACTTATTGTAAGCTTCAGCCAAACGATAATGAGCATCGGCCGATTTTGAATCATATGTTAAAGCTTTCTGCAATAACTTGATAGCCGTATCATAATTTTTGTGCTCTGTACTTTGGGCACCCTGATAAATAAGCTCATCACGTGCAGATTGCTTAGCACCGGAAACAACCTGATTCGAATTAGTCTTTTGACCAATCTGAATAGCTTTGTCAAATAGATCAATAGCCTTTTCGAAATTTTTTGAATCCATATGCTTTACAACTACGCCCTTTTGATAATAAGCATTAGCATAATTCGGATTTCGGCTAATCACTTTATCCAGTGTTGCCAGAGCATCGTTATAACTTTTTTGTTGATATTGTATCAGCGACTTACTGTAAAGTAGTTGCGTAATCACATTCGTTGCCTTATTTGAAATCTGTTTGTCGCTGTATTCTTTCGCGATATCAGCAGTGTTTTGGAACGCCTCAATGGTTGCGTCCATATTTGAAAGCGACTGCTGTTTCTTGAAAGCTCTATATTTTTGAAGTGCAAGCTGATAATAAATCTGCGGTAATTTACTTTCACATCGCTGAACGATGTCCTTGCCGTCATCACCTAGTTTTTTAGCCTGATTCAAAGCCTGATTATACATGTTAATAGCCTGTTCGTATTTCCCGTCTTTAACCAATTCCAAGGCTTTGTTATAGGTCTTTACAGCATCCCTTTTCGTTTGTGCAAATGTTGAGGTACTGCTAAGACCAACGATAAACAGACCTAATAAAAATGTTGTTATGCTAGTTTTCAGCAACTTCATTTGTTCGTTCGGTTTGAGGTTGAATTTTCAAAGCAATAAATGTAATGAATTAAACTATTTATTTAAAAGTAAAACTTAGAACTCACTAATTTATTGTATTTGCTTAATTCGTCTTGTTATAAACGCTAACGTGTAATTAAAATTACATTTAGTTAAATGGTACGACGCTAAATTTGTTTCATTAAATAATGAAAACCTAGAAATTTGGGCTGAGCGTGTGTTTTTGATAAAAATCACATACAATTTTGACAGCCTCATCCGGATCGTCGGTTAGACTAAAAAGGTCAACGTCCTCTTCTGATATTGTACCATTTTTTACCATTGTGTCTTTAATCCAATCAAACAAGCCTTTCCAATAATCTTTACCTATCAGAACCAGGGGAAAGGCACTAATTTTCTTGGTTTGGATCAAAGTCATAGCTTCAAAAAATTCGTCAAGAGTACCAAAGCCACCCGGAAAAACGATAAATCCCTGTGCATATTTCACAAACATCACTTTACGGGCAAAAAAGTAATTAAAATTGATCACATACTCATTGTCAACATACGGATTTACGCCCTGCTCGTGGGGAAGTAAAATACCTAGCCCAACCGACTTACCCTCTCCTTCCTGAGCTCCTTTATTTGCAGCTTCCATGATACCGGGCCCTCCACCGGTGATCACTCCAAAGCCCTTTTCTGTAATCTTCTGGGCAGTATAACGAGCCATTTCATAGTAAGTATCTCCTTCGACCATTCGAGCCGATCCAAAAATCGAAACACAAGGGCCAATCTTAAAAAGTTTATCATACCCATCTACAAATTCACCCATAATTTTAAATATGCTCCATACATCACTATCGTGACTGTCATCAAAATTTTCGGGCACTCTAAGCATTTTTTTCTCTTTTTCATTCATAGTCTATAATAACTTATCTGGTAATAAAATCTATTGATAACGTCATTCCGGGAGCCGCCTGACCCGTAACACCCGGTTGAATCCGGGCTCGCATACTCAAATCCTTAGATACATCAAATGATCGCATGTTAGCATACACATAAGCATCGATAATATTTAAGCCATAAGCCAATGCTATTCCAATATATACCATATCACGGCGATTTCGGTACGTATTTCGGATTGTTTTAAGTTGTTGAATATTTGCGTTTTCCGGAATATATGAAGGTGTGGGCCCAAAAAGTAACGCTTGCCCTTTCTGTTCCGGGTTTAGGTTATAATATGCCGCCCTGTAATCGTGATATTTTTTATCTAAGTAAATACTGTAATAGGTCAATCCCCCCAATAATCCATATACAAGAGGAACTTTCCAGGCCTGTTTGTTGACAATCTGTCCCCAGCCCGGAATAATCATGGACTTGTGCATCACACTTTTGGGATTCGGTAGTTTTTCATTAGTATCGGTAGTATCTTGAGGGGAGCTAGGTTCTAATTTACCTAAAGCGCGTTCTTGCGCACTATGAGTACGAAATTGTGATCGTGCCTGACTTGGAAATGATACTAGAATGGTAATGCTAAGAAACAGAATCGATAAGCTCGAGCAGCCGATCCAGTTCCTCATCCGAATAATATTCGATACGTATTTCGCCACCATTCTTTTTGGGCTTAATATTGACCTTGGTACTTAATGTACGACGCAGGCGATTAGATATTTCCTTAAGGAACGCATTTTGTTGATCACTTATGCCTTTTTCTGCTGATTTTTTGTTGTCCTCTTTATCCAGGGCTTTAACCGCCTTCTCTGTCTTACGAACCGAGTATCCTTTGTCGATGATCTTATTAAAAACTTCTTTTTGATCATCTTCATTTTCAACCGGGATCAAAGCTCTGGCATGTCCCATCGAAATTTTATTATCACGCAGAGCAGCCTGTATAAATGCCGGCAGATTTAATAACCTCAGCATATTCGTGATGGTCGTACGGTTTTTCCCGACCCGTTCGGCTACCTCCGCCTGCGTATAACCTGCTTCTTCTATTAAACGTTGGTATCCCATTGCTACTTCAATAGGATTCAAATCTTCGCGCTGGATATTCTCTATGAGCGCATATGAAATAATATCTTTGTCATTGACTTCCCTGACATAGGCCGGAATTTCATCCATACCGGCCAATTTCGAGGCTCTGAGCCGTCGCTCGCCACTGATCAGTTCAAATCGTTTTTCCCCAATATAACGAACAGTGATCGGCTGGATAAGTCCGTGTTGCTTAATGGAATGCGACAGCTCGCCCAAACGTTCTTCATCAAATTCTTTACGCGGTTGGTGAGGATTGGGGCGAATGTTTTCAACGGGTACATGCAGAACAATATTTACACGCTGTTGCGGCTCGACATAGGCCGTACCCTGGGTACTTTGAGCTTCTTCCTGATTTCCGGATTGCTCATTACCTTCATTATATTCAGGGAAAAAAGCACCTAATCCACGACCTAAAACTTTTTTCGATGCCATAACAATATCATCCTTTAACTGCTTGCGAAGACGGGACTATCCTTAAAAAGCTTTTTATTACGGTGAATAATCTCACGACCTAAAGCAAGATAATTTTTGGATCCAACACTCGTAGAATCATAAAGCAAAGCCGGTTTTCCAAAGCTCGGAGCTTCAGCCAGCCGAACATTACGCTTAATAATTGTGTCGAAAACGCGGTCCTCAAAGTATTTACGTACTTCTTCAGCTACCTGATCCGATAATCGTGTACGCGTATCATACATCGTCAGCAATACGCCTTCGATTTCCAAATCTGTGTTAAGATGCTGGCGAACTATCTTGATGGTGTTCAAAAGCTGTCCAAGCCCTTCGAGGGCGAAATATTCACATTGCACCGGAATCAATACAGAATCGGAAGCAGTCAGTGCATTAATTGTCAGCAATCCAAGAGAAGGCGGACAATCGATGATGATAAAATCGTACTTGTCTTTTAAACCGCGAATAGCCTTTTCGAGAATACGCTCACGTTGCTCTCGATCAATCATTTCAATTTCGGCGCCAACTAAATTAATATGTGAGGGAATAAGCTCCAAAAAAGGCAATTCTGTTTCCCGAATTGCATCCATCGCATCAACACCGCCAACCATGACCTCATAAATAGAATTGGAGACGGTCTTCGATTCAATCCCTAATCCACTGGTGGTATTACTTTGTGGATCAATGTCAATGATGAGCGTAGTATGTTCAATCGCAGCCAGACTGGCAGCAAGGTTGATAGCCGTAGTGGTCTTACCCACGCCTCCTTTTTGATTCGCAATGGAAATAATCTTACCCATGAAGTAAATCTAATCCAAACTATTACCTATATAGTGATTCAAAAATATAATGGGATGTCGTATCGTAAACAAAAATACTTATTAACAAGTTATTAACCAACTTACCAACATATCTATCCCTATATATTTCAATAGTTTACAACATTTGAGCACACAAAATATTATGGAATCATCCACATTTTTAATCTTCTATAGCCAAAATGCGGTTCATCCCCCTCTTTTTAGAGCAAAAGCCGGATATTCATTGCGAATATCCGGCCTGTAAAAGCAAAAATGATTTATAGAATGCTGCTCACATCGGTATAATCCAAATCAAAAGCTTCGGCAACATCTCGATATACAATTTCACCATTTACGATATTCAGGCCCGGCTTTAATTCTTCATCCTGCTCAATTGCCTTTTTCCACCCCTTGTCAGCAATATCCACCGCATAAGGAAGAGTTACGTTCGTAAGCCCCAACGTGGACGTATAAGGCACGGCACCCGGCATGTTAGTAACACAATAATGCACAATATCATCCACTTCGTAAATTGGATGATCATGGGTCGTCGGCTTTGAGGTTTCAAAACATCCGCCCTGATCAATAGCTACATCAACTAAAACAGCCCCTTTTTGCATCAACCCAAGCATATCGCGACTTACCAGGTGCGGCGCCTTGGCACCGGGTTTAAGTACAGCCCCAATAACCATATCAACATCAGGAAGCATGCTTCTGATATTTGCTTCAGAAGAAAACATAGTCGTAACATTTTGCGGCATCACGTCGTCCAGGTAACGCAAACGAGTCATATTAATATCCATGATCGTGGTATTAGCTCCCATACCCGCTGCAATTTTCGCGGCATTGACGCCAACAATTCCGCCACCAAGCACTAGTACATTGGCGGGACGTACGCCGGGAATACCTCCCAAGAGAATACCACGTCCGCCCTGCGCTTTTTCCAGATATTTCGCCCCCTCCTGGGATGCCATCCGTCCGGCAACCTCACTCATAGGAATCAAAAGAGGGAGAGAACCATCTTCTTTTTCTACCGTCTCGTAAGCGATGGCAATTGATTTCGATCTAATTACCGCTTCCGTCAACTTCCGGCTGGCGGCAAAATGAAAGTAAGTGAAAATAATTTGTCCTTCTTTCATGCGATCATATTCAACCTCGATAGGCTCTTTAACTTTCATGATCATCTCAGACTGATCCCAAATCTTTTCGATATCATCGACGATTTTGGCTCCTGCTTGCTTATATTTCTCGTCGGGAAACCCGCTGCCTTTACCTGCCCCCTTTTCAATTAATACCTCGTGACCATTACGTATCATTTTAGTAACACCGCCGGGTAATAGCGCAACGCGATTCTCGTGAGTTTTTATCTCTTTGGGTACACCTATAATCATGAATCCTAATCTTTGGTTAATAATAATAAAGGGAATAAAATCCGTGCGAAAGGTAGGCAATTTTTTCGAAAAAATTGAATAAGGATTCGCAAAATAATTAAATCCCGTTAAGCTTTAATTTATTAAATCCTTATACTTTTCAAGACCAGACTTGGTAATCGTTATATGTCCATAAAGCAACGGACCCCCGATCGTTTCGATGTCGATATACCCCAGGTCCTGAAAATATTCCAACACATTTTTGACTTCAGTCCGATCAAGGTTGAGACCGGAATTTATATCCTGAACCGGAATCTTATGAGAGGGATCATTTTGAGAAAGATCGCCAATCTCCTTCAAATACTCATGATATTTTTTGCTGAATTCGCTCCCAATAATCATGTACTGATTATGTAGATGTATAACTTTGGTGTATCTAAAGACAACCATTATCTCTGAACAAAACGTTACCTAAGTATTAGCAAATTGTTAAGTATCGCGATATCAATATTGTGGCAATTAGAATTGACATAACAAATTAGCCGGACAGAAGTTATATTAAGAACTGCTTTCAAATGCAGATGATTTCTCGTATCCTTCAAATCGCTATTTAATAAGTCAGTAGCCGGCATATGATTTCAAAGGAAATCCTCAAAAAAGTTCGCAAAATCGAAATTCGTACTAAAGGGATGGTCAACAATATCTTTGGCGGGGAATACCAGTCTGCTTTCAAAGGAAGAGGGATGGAATTCTCGGAAGTTCGTGAATATAATTACGGGGATGACATCCGCCAGATCGACTGGAATGTCACAGCTCGCACCGGCGACCCTTTTATTAAGCAATTTGAAGAGGAACGCGAACAAACGCTGATGCTTTGCGTAGATATTTCACAGAGCGGCGTATTTGGCAGCAATAATCAGAGCAAGATGGAACTTTCCATTGAAATCTGTGCTGTACTGGCCTTTAGTGCTATAAAAAACGGGGATAAAGTTGGGCTGGTACTGTTTACCGATCAGATTGAGAAAGTAATTCCCCCTAAAAAAGGCCGCCTGCATGTACTGAGACTGATCCGGGAGCTGCTTACAACCGAACCTGAAGGGACCGGCACAAATATCAGCGATGCGCTATCCTATGTAAACCGGCTGCTGAATCGCAGGGCCATTATTATTCTGGCCAGCGATTTTCAGGATGACAATTACGATCGCCAGATGAAGATTACCAACCGTAAACATGATCTGGTAAATATTTTTATTAATGACAAGCTGGAAGATGAACTGCCCAATCTCGGGCTGATACCGTTAAAAGATGCGGAAACCGGTGACGAGGTGTTGGTGGATACCTCCAGCCAAAGGGTGCGCCAGGAATATCAGAAAAAAAGAATTGTTCATAAAAAATACCTCCGCGATCATTTTCTGCGAATGAAGATCGACATGATTGAGCTTGAAACCAACGCCTCTTATATCAAACCGCTGATGTCATTTTTCCGTCGCCGCGTGCAACGTTATTAAGAATTACTTAGCTACCTGTGAAACAACCAGCCTGTCTTGTTGTTGTTCGATAAGCATATTCCGCATCTTTCGATTCAGCGAATCCCTAACATGCGTAAAAGCATTCATAAGGCTATCAGGTACAGATTCGGCTGATGGCAACTCGATCGTCAATGGATTGACCGCCCTCCCATTCTTGAAAATTCGATAATCGAGATGCGGACCGGTAGATCGGCCGGTCGTGCCCACGTACCCTATGATTTGACCTTGCTTTACTGTAGCTCCCGCATGTATGCCATGAGCAAAACGATGAAGGTGCATATAAGCAGTAGTATATGTGCTATTATGACGAATTTTAATGATATTGCCGCTGGCTCCTCCATAATGAGCTTCGAGTACGGTCCCGTCTCCCGTTGCAAGAACAGGCGTGCCTACCGGAGCTGCGTAATCGACCCCGTGATGTGGCATTACTTTATGAAGTACCGGATTCATTCGATGTTGAGAAAAGTGAGAAGTAATGCGATGTCCATACTTAAAAGGCATTTTGAGCAAGGCTTTCTCCACACTCTTTCCATCCCGATTAAAATACCCGTCAACGTTGCCATGAGTAAATCGATAAGCCCGGTATGTTTTCCCCCGATAGGTGAATTCGGCTGCCTTGATTTTTCCGATCCCGTAAAAATTGTCGTCTATATACTTTTTATTGTAGAGCGTTTTAAATGAATCTCCCTTTCGCAGACCGTAAAAATCGATCTCCCAGGCAAAGACATTCGCCATCTTATATGCCAACAGCGGACTTTTTTTCTCCCGGTTAATCGCCTCAAATAATGAATTATCAATTTCACCGGATGCCACAGCCGATTTAGCGGTAATCGGACGGGCCGCTTTGTAAATTTGCAGAGAGTCCGGGTTCCAGTCGAAAACAACGTAATCTACAGGATTGGGTTGCCAAATCATTTTTTCAATACTGGCCTCCCCTTTCGCGGAAGCATAGATACGATACTTCTGGCCGGGTTTCAAATCATGCAAATTAGTTACATTCTTTGCTTTCTGGGTGATAGAGTAAATTTGCTGCGGGCTAAAATCATATTTTGTGAGAATTTGATAAAAACTTTCATTCCGCTTTACATGGTGCTCTTCTACGTGCATACTGTCTATGACCTGACCGAAGGCATCAATAGTAGGCGAAACTGTAGTATCAGCTTTTTGAGCTTGGGGAATATCCGCTTTATCCGATTCCTTTCTTGATTCACATCCTGCCAATAATACTCCTAAAATGACCCCAAAAACTAGTAAACTCCGCATGTCCTGATTTTATTTAAAAATTTTCCTATAAAACATAATATTTTCCCAACCTCATTTCAGAAAAAAATTGTTTTAATTAAACAAACCAATCTTTTCTGAATCTACATATTTTTTCTATTTTAGCGCCAGTTAAAAGCAGTTTATACAATAATTATTTTTCTGGATTGTTTTTAAGCTTCTAACTTTATTAATCACCACCAGTGGTAAAAATTAAGCTACAAAAGTTTTACTTCCTACTTCTTATTTGTCTTGTCTGTGCCGGCATTTCCTCGGTTCGGGCCCAAAGTCTTAAAGAATACACAACCGTTGACTCTCTTCTTGTCGGCGACACTTTTGATTATTCAATCACGCTGGATCGCGATCAAAACTATGATGAAATCGCTTTTCCAGACTCGAACGACTTTGGTCCTGATTTTGAGATCCGTTCGCGGAAGCAGTATAAAGTTTCATCTTATAAAGACAGCGTCTATTACAAACTGCAGTTTTTCGGTACGGCGGATACCACCATCCCGGCCCTTCCGGTATATCTTATTCAACAACAGGATACCACTACGCTTTATACCAACCCGGTCCCGGTAAATTTTAAAAGCGTACTAGCCAAAAACGATCAGAAGCTGCGGCCCCTGAAGCCAATTTTTGAATTTGCTGCTGCCTGGTGGCCCTACATCCTGGGACTCATTATTTTAATTGTAGCAGGCTACTATTTATATCAATATTATCTGAAAAAACAGGAACAGGAGAAGCCCGAGGAACCAAAAACATTCGAGCCGATTCCATTTGTAAATCCTATTCAGGAGCTCCAGAAAGCGATTAAGGAACTCGATCAGATGGAATTTTCCACCCAGGAAGATTTTAAGAAATTCTATATCGATCTCGGGGACGCTATTCGGCAATATTACGAAACGCTGTACAATGTTCCTGCCCTGGAATCTACCAGTCGCGAGCTGCTTGATATGTTGCGGGCCGGGGCTATCGATAAAGACCTGGTAGCGGATACGCGTGCAGTTTTACAGGAAGCCGACATGGTAAAATTTGCTAAATTCACTCCCACAACAGATCAAGCCGATCGTGCGTTAAAAAAGGCTTACAACTTCCTGGAACGAGCTCGTAATGTAGACGGAGCCCGAGTTGAACATCTTCGCAGAAAACACATGAATAAGATGGAAGCTGAACGCCAGCGTTTTAATGAGGAACAAGAAAAAGCCGAAGAGGTGAAAGCATGAGTTGGGCGAATCCGCAATGGCTTTGGTTACTGCTCCTGCTGATTCCGATTATCGGCTACCATGTTTGGAAACACCAATACCGAAAGGAGCCCAGCCTAACCTTTTCCGATACCTCAGGCCTTAAAAAACTGGCTGGAAACTGGAAATCCTATGGCATTTGGCTGGCACCCATTCTGCAATGTCTGGCTTTCTCGCTTGTGGTATTGGCGATGGCTCGACCACAGTATAAAAATACAACGATCGAACGAAATGCCGAAGGTATCGATATCGTACTCGACATCGATATCTCAACATCGATGAAGGCAGAAGATCTGAAGCCCAACCGCCTGGAAGCAGCAAAGAATGTTGCCAAGGATTTTATAGATAAGCGCGTTTCGGATCGTATCGGGTTGGTACTCTTTGCCCGCAAAAGCTTTACATTGGTCCCACCCACACTCGATTATGAGTTGCTAAAACGGGAACTTAAGGATGTAGAAATGGGCGTTGTCGAGGACGGCACGGCCATTGGAATGGGCATTGCTACGGCAGTGAATCGGCTGAAAAAGAGTAAAGCCAAAAGTAAAGTAATCATTCTGCTCACCGATGGACAAAACAACTCAGGCGAAATTGATCCCGTGACTGCGGCTGATTTAGCCAAGACGTACGGTATTAAAATTTACACTATTGGGGCAGGAACACGAGGCACGGCTCCTTATCCGGTAAAAGATCCGATCTTCGGCAATCGCTATCAGAATGTAAAGGTGGATATCGATGAGGATATGCTCACAAAAATTGCCAATATGACGGGTGGGCAATATTTTAGGGCCACCGATACCAAGAAGCTCAAAGACATTTATGATCAGATCGATAAGCTTGAAAAAAGTAAAATCGATGAGGTCATATACACCGATTATAAAGATCTTTACCCTCGATTTCTGCTGCCCGGCATTTTGTTGCTGGTCCTGTCTATTGTCTCTGATCGTTTTGTCTTTCGCAATGCGGTTGAATGATCATCTGAGATACATACTCATCTGGCAAAATGTTTATTAACCTTCCATCAAATCGGAACCGTTTTTATGCTTACTTTTGTTGGAAGTGAGCATTGCACATAAATTGCTAATTTCTGTTACTTTTCATGGCTCTGAAGTCGGTCTTAAAAACATTTTCCGCTCAAATTCCGTGGCGCGATATTCACGATAATATCGACAATCATAACTCGATATTCCTGGATCATTTTATCGGATCTACTCCGCCCCTTCTCGTATCCAAATTGGCGATGAAATATGATAAGGTTGTTGTTATTTATCCGGATGCGGAATCGGCAGAATTTATGCAAAGTGACCTTGAAGCACTGGATGTGAGTCAGGCCAGCTACTTCCCGACAACGGGACATAAACCCTACGATGAGCAACAAATTACCGACAGTTCGATTGTGGTACAGCGCTCCGAAGTGCTGGAGAAGATTATAAATAACCCCAAATCGGTACTGGTCACTTCTGCTCCTGCCATTTTCGAAAAAATTGCTCCTCCCGAGGTTTTTGCCAAAGCCTCTATTACCATTAAAAACGGGGATACTATGGAGCCGGAAGCACTCAAGAAAATGCTGGTGGATCAGGATTATGAGCCGGTTAAATTTGTAGATCAGCCTGGAGAGTTTGCTCATCGCGGCGGTATTTTGGATGTTTTTCCTTTTTCCGGCGAATACCCGATCCGGCTGGAGTTTTTCGGGGATAATGTGGATTCAATCCGTGAATTCGATCCCGATTCCCAGCGGTCCGTTTCTTTTTTAAATACGGTCCGCTTCGTTCCCAATGCCTCTACTTTAAGCGAAAGTGATAAACGAGGACTTCCATCCTATTTTTCGGACGATACGGTTTTCGTGCTCGTCAATGAGTCACTTATCCGGGGAGAAATCAAAGAGCGATACGAAAATGCTTCAGAAAAATTTACCGATATTGACACTGACAAAGATTCCTTCCCACCGGATCAACTTTATCTCAGTTCCCAAGAGCTGCAACAATCCTATATTAATCATGCCAAAATATATCTCGGAGGGTTCTCCGGGAATAAAAAAGCCGATTGGCAATACCGATTGGATGCCAGTCCCCAGCCTGATTTTAATGGCAGTATTAAGCTACTACGCGAACATATAGAAAAACTGAGCAAGCAAAGTTTTGATACCTATATTTTATGCGATAATGAGGGGCAGCGCGACCGGTTTGAAGAACTTCTGGGTGAACCTTCCAAAAACTTTAGATATCACCTGTCTGTTGAAACTATTCATGAAGGATTTACCCTTAATGAACAAGGCTTGGCAGTCTACACCGATCACCAGATTTTCAATCGCTATCATCGCCCGAAAGTTCGCAGGAAGCGCCATACCGGCGGCATTTCCTTCAAAGAACTTCGCGATTTGAATATTGGTGACTATGTAGTCCATGTAGATTATGGGATCGGTAAGTTCGCCGGATTTAAAAAGATAAAAGTTCGCGGGGTTGAGCAGGAATCTGTCGTGCTTCGATATCAGGAGGATTCATTGCTGTATGTGAATGTGAGCAGTCTGCATAAAATTCAGAAATACTCCGGTAAAGAGGGTACGCAGCCGCGTATTACCAAACTGGGATCAGGACAGTGGGCTCGTAAAAAGGCACAGACCAAAAAGAAAGTAAAAGACATAGCCCGTGATCTAATTAAGTTGTACGCTAAAAGAAAATCCCAGGAAGCTTTTGATTTTTCACCGGATAATTCCTGGCAAACGGAAATGGAAGCCCGGTTTGAATTTGAAGAAACGCCGGACCAGCGAGAAACGATCGAGGCGGTAAAATCCGATATGGAAAATAAAACGCCTATGGATCGGCTCATCTGCGGCGATGTTGGTTTCGGCAAGACAGAGGTCGCCGTTCGTGCTGCCTTCAAGGCAGTAATGGACCATAAACAAGTTGCCGTGCTGGTACCTACCACCATATTGGCTGATCAACATTACAAAACGTTCGCTCGACGCATGAAAGATTTTCCCGTTAAGGTGGGCGTTATTTCTCGTTTTCGCACGAGAAAACAGCAAAAAGAAACCCTTAAGTCTTTAAAGGAAGGTAAGCTGGACATAATTGTAGGCACGCACCGGCTGACCTCCAAAGATGTTAAATTTGACGATCTTGGCTTGTTGATTGTTGATGAGGAGCAGCGTTTTGGGGTCAAGACCAAAGAAAAACTAAAAGAGTATCGTGCTACTGTGGATGTTCTTACATTAACCGCCACACCGATTCCGCGAACTCTTCAATTCTCGCTGATGGGCGCGCGTGATTTGAGCATCATCAACACTCCACCGCCCAACAGACAGCCCGTACAGACCGAAATTCACAGCTTTAACAAGGATCTCATACGTGATGCGATCATGCAGGAAATTTCCCGCGGCGGACAAGTCTTTTTCATCCATAACCGCGTGAAAAATATTGAAGCCATTTCGGATATGGTCCGCCAACTGATTCCTGATGTGCGGGTTCGATTTGCTCACGGCCAAATGAGTTCGAGTAAACTTGAGAAAATTATTGAGGATTTCTACGATCATAAATTTGATGTGCTAATTTCGACAAATATCGTAGAAAACGGCATCGACATCCCCAATGCCAATACGATGATCATTAACCGCGCCGACCGATTCGGATTAGCCGAGTTACACCAGCTGCGCGGACGTGTAGGACGATCCAATCGCAAGGCCTTCTGCTACCTAATTACACCAGACATAAAAACGCTCACCGAAGAAGCCCGTAAACGATTGCTGGCCCTGGAAGAATTTTCGGATCTGGGATCCGGGTTCAACATTGCAATGCGTGATCTCGATATCCGCGGAGCCGGCGATATTCTTGGGGCAGAGCAAAGCGGATTTATCAATGACCTTGGATTTGAACTCTACAAGAAAATCCTGAACGATGCCGTCAGAGAACTGAAAGAGCAGGAATTCAGTGATGTGTTTAGTGATGTGGAAGTAGAAGTAGACCTGCCCGAAACCCAAGTGGAATTTGACCTCCCCGCCCTGCTTGAAAGCGATTACGTTTCCGATAATGTGGAACGGCTTAACCTTTACCGAAAACTATCGGGGGCTGAAAAACTGGAGGAAATTAGAGACTGGAAAGAGGAAGTCGAAGATCGTTTCGGTGCTATTCCCGATGCTACGCAAAACCTTATTACATCTACCGTGATTAAGCTTTATGCCTCACGGCTGTTCTTTACCAAAGCCCGGATTCGGTCCAACCGAATGTGGCTGAGCTGCCCCAATCATGATTCCGAGCTAGGCGAAGAATTTTACGGTCAACGATTCCAAAAATTGCTGAAATCCATTCAGGAAATTGCTAAAGACAAGTTCGAAGTCATTCAAAAAGACAACCGGGTCCGGTTTGTGATTCATGATATTCGGAACCTGGAGGCTGCCGCTGAATTTTTAAGAGATCTCTCAAAAACACATATAAAAGAGGCTAGCTTTGCTTAATAAATACGTTGAGCTTCTAAAGAAAGGTGAAATTGTTGCTTTTCCAACAGAAACAGTCTATGGTCTCGGAGCGGATGCATGGAACCCTTCGGCCGTCAAAAAAGTATTTGTCCAAAAAGGACGCCCTGCCGATAATCCGCTCATAGTGCATATCTGTTCTGCGGATATGGTTGATGATTTTGCTCAGGAAGTTCCGGAAGATGCCCGCAAGTTGATGGAGCAATTCTGGCCTGGCCCCCTCACACTTATTTTTAAAAAGAAACCTGAGGTACTGGATATTATTACAGCGGGACTTGACAGTGTGGCTGTTCGCTGGCCGAAACATCCGCTTTCGCAGGATTTAATTGCCCAAGCAGGTCCATTGGTTGCCCCCAGTGCCAATTCATCGGGTAAGCCGAGTCCTACCAAGGCCGAACATGTAAGAGAGGATTTTGGAGAAGATTTTCCTGTCATAGAAGCAGGAGAAACAGACATCGGATTGGAATCAACGGTATTGGACATTTCGGAGGAGCCTTATCAGGTATACCGGCCCGGGGCAATCAGTGCAGAAGCGATATCAAAGATTTTAAATAAAAGAGTAAGCGTAGCCAAACCGTCTACAGAGAATACTGCTGCGAAAAGTCCGGGTACAAAGTACACGCATTATTCTCCTCACGCCGAGGTAAAATGGCTGAAAGAAGCCCCACAAAAAACGGAGTCTAATGCCTTGTATCTACTCCATCATATAAAATTAGATAATGTCAAAGGCAACATTATTCAATATGATGGCAATTTTCGTCGAATGGCGCACGAACTTTACGATCGATTTCGCCAAGCTGATCATGAAAAATTGGATACAATCTGGATCGAACCCTTTGAAGAGAAAGACTTGCCAAATCCCTTTGTGCAAGCCCTTCAAAATCGTATTTCTAAGGCAGTGAGCTAGTTAATCCAGTACATTGAATGTTTGGTCAGGCTCGAGGCCAAGCACAGATTCGGTCATTAGGTCAATGAGCAACTCTACGTCTTTCATCGACACTGTTTCGACCGGGGAGTGCATATAGCGTAGCGGTAAAGAAATCAATGCACTTGGTATACCTGTTTTTTGATAAAAAATACTATCGGTATCGGTGCCTGTTCGCACGCTGGTGGCTTCGTGCTGAATATCAATCTTTTTGTTTTCGCTGATATCTTCCAGGTATTCTACAATTTTGGGATGATTGGCTCCACCGTGTTTAATAACCGGCCCCTGCTCCAGCTTAATAAGACCATGTTCCTTGTTATCAATTCCCGGCGTATCGGTGGCATGTGTAACATCGGTAACAAGTGCTAAATCCGGATCGATACGATAACTCATCATACGGGCGCCGTAGCCGCCTACTTCTTCCTGTACCGAGTTTAGCACAGCAACATTAACTTTGAGTTCATCGCGGCGCTCGCGCAACTTCTTAAGTACCTGTGCAATCATAAATCCACCGATTCGATTATCCAAAGCACGTCCCGATAAGATATTATCAGACAGGTAATCGAATTCATCGGCATAGGTTATGGGATCACCGATTTGGACCAGCTTCAATGCATCTTCTTTGCTGGATACTCCGATATCCACATAAATATCTTTCCAGGCCGGCTGCGTACCTCCTCCATTTTTCTTTTCCTGAAGGTGTATAGCTGTGTTGCCGGTTACCCCAGAAACAATGCCATCTTTTGTATGAATATTTACCAGTTTAGCCCGCGCAATTGTTGAATCACTGCCTCCCAACTTATTAACATAAATGTAACCGTCGTCCGTAATGTGCTGAACGATCATACCGATCTCGTCGCAATGCGCCTCAAGCATCACGGTGATCACATCAAAGCTTGTATTTAATTTTGCTGTGGCCGACCCGTAAGCATCGGCTTCCACCGTATCCGCAAACTGATTTACATACTCTTTCCACACTTTTTGGCCGGCCGATTCGAATCCCGTCGGACTGGGAGTAATAAGCAACTCTTCCAGAAACTCTTTGGAGGCATCTTCAATCATAGAAATACAAACTTTTGTTATGAGTTTTTACCACTGAATATAACAATTCAAGGCTGATCGGCTAAATGGAATTCTAATTAAATCTTTTTGTTTTGCTAACATAAGATCGCATCTTTGGTTAGCAAAACAACGGTTTAAGTAGCAAATAAAAAATTCAAATGATACACCCAGACTATCAAAAAGAGCTTTTCCCGCATTGGACTTCTACCCCTATTCGCTTTCGGGATTTGGACCCGCTAAACCACGTAAACAACGCTATCTTCAGTACGTTTTATGAAGAGGCACGAATTGATTTCATTCAACAGGAACCGGCTTTGGCAGGCCAGCTGAAAAATGGATATAGCTTTGTGCTGGCTAATATTGAAATCGACTTTATTCAACCGGTCGAATACCCGGCTGACCTATTGATCGGTACGGGAATCAAAGCAATGGGTAATTCCAGCATTACCAGTTTCCAGGCCATTTATACATCCAATAGTCACAATTTGGTTTCTGCAGCTGAGGCTCATGGTGTTTGGTTTGATCTGAAGAAACAACGTCCGGCTCGTCTTCCTGATTTTCAGCAGGCCGACCAATTTTTGTTACCGAAAGGTCTTTTTGAATAATGCTCTATCTGATTACCTTAGAAACAATTCGAAGAGCAATTATCAAAAATGGATAAAAGTACCCAGTATAAAATTTTTAATGATCCGATACACGGGTTCATCACCGTACCCAAAGGTTCCATTTTGGATCTGATAGATCATCCATATGTACAAAGACTGAGGCGCATCAAACAAATGGGGCTTGGCTATCTCGTTTTCCCGGCAGCGGAGCATTCCCGGTTTTCTCATGCTCTGGGTGCAATGGAGCTCGCGCAACGCACACTCAATAATCTTAGGGAAAAAGATACGACTATTAGTCCCGCTGAATACGAAGGGACACTCATTGCTATCCTGTTGCATGACGTGGGACACGGTCCCCTCTCGCATACCTTGGAAATTAATCTCATTGAGGACTTCCACCATGAGATGATGACGCTTGCCGTCATGAAGCAGCTCAACAAAGAGATGGATGGAGCCCTCGATGTAGCCATCAAAATTTTTACCGATCAGTATCCCAAAAAACCGTTTCTTAACCAGCTGATTTCTTCGCAACTCGATCTGGATCGCCTCGACTATCTGAAACGCGACAGTGCGTTTACTTCAGTTTATGAAGGTTCGGTGGGCATCGAACGTATCCTGAAAACTATGCGTGTTTTTAAGGGGAATATCGTTATTGAAAAGAAAGGTATCTACGCCATTGAAAACTATATACTGGCACGACGCTTGATGTATATGCAAGTTTATCTGCACAAGACGGTGTTAAGTGCCGACAAACTGATGCAGAATATCTTCAAACGAGTTCGGAAGCTGATGATGGAAGGCAAAAAACTTTACCATGCTTCCCCTGCCCTTCAATTTTTCCTGGAGACGAACCCGAGTGCCAAGAAAGGCATTTCTTCAGAAATCCTGCAAAAATATCTGCAACTGGATGATAATGACGTTTTCCAAAGCATCAAATACTGGCAGCATGCCGATGATCCTATATTATCAAATTTGTGCAGGCGGTTTTTAGCACGGTCTCTTTTCAGAACCACCTTTTTGGATAAAAACCCTTCTTCGAAATTGATTGCTCAAGTCAAGACAAAGACCAGGAAATTTCTGGATAAAAATGGGTTGCCCAGTGATGATTCTGCTGCAGAGTATTTTTACTCTTTTGACGAAAGCTACAGCGAGGCATATAAATATGAAAATGAGGGCATCTGGATTCTGGAAGAGAAAGAAAAAGCCGTTGAATTTTCAAAGGCGGCGGATACGGAAAATATCATCGCCCTGACTGAGCCGGTTGTTAAGCCCTATGTGGTTCATTTGAAGGATATCAAAATATAACCGATCTCCTTGCATATCTCATGCTGAACAAGTACAGGATGAGATTTTCTGATATTTGTTCTCCATACCTGTTTTTCAGTTTCACTTTTACTTTATACGCTCATAAATCACAAATGAAAGATCGGTTTTATCTATACGCTTCACTTCTTTCCAAATTTTGCCAATTTGATCGCGGTATTCAGGGAAGAAAGTATCGCCTTCATAAGCCCTGTGAATTTCGGTGACATAAAGCTTATCAACACGAAAAAGAAATTGTTTGTAAATCTCCCCTCCCCCGATTAAAAAAACAATTTCCTCATTCTTAACATACTCCAACGCTTCATCCAGCGACGAAAAAGTCGGCACATGTTCATATTTCCTGGAACGACTTAGAACAATGTTTTCACGTCCGGGCAAGGGCTTCTCGGATAACCCTTCAAAGACCTTTCGCCCCATTATAATGGGATGTCCCATTGTGGTTTGCTTAAAGTACCTCAGGTCTTCAGGATAATGCCATGGCAGCGCCCCTTCTTTCCCTATCACAAGTTGAGGATCATGCGCAACAATCGCAGCCAATGTCATACAGCAACCTCAAATTTGATAGATGGATGCGGGTTGTAATCCTCCAGCGTAAAATCTTCGAGTTCAAGATCATCGACAGGCTTATCGGCGATCTTTAGTTTCGGAAGCGGACGGGGTTCACGGGTGAGTTGCTCCTTGAGACCCTCAATATGATTTTCGTAGATATGAGCATCCACAATAGTGTGTGCAAAAGTGCCATAATCCAATCCTACTTCGTTAGCAATGGCCATCGTTAAAGCGGAATAACAAGCCAGGTTAAACGGAATGCCAAGTGCAATGTCGCCCGAACGCTGTGTCAAATGACAGTTAAGCTTGCCATCGGTAACATTGAAAATATACATCAGGTGGCATGGCGGTAGCGCCATTTTGCTGAGCAGGCCCGGATGCCAGGCACTTACTACGATGCGCCGGCTATTGGGGTTTTGCTTCAGCATTTCGATAGCGCGTTGTACCTGATCAAATTCTTTTTTAATCCAGACCGTTTTACAGATATGGGATGCATCGCCTTCAAATCTAATCTCCTCCTCCTCATGATAAGGGAAACGACGCCAAAGCACCGGATAAATCGGTCCTACATGACCATCTTCGTCGGCCCAATCATCCCAGATATGGCAATCATTTTCATCCCGCAGCCATCTGATATGATCTTCTCCCCTAAGGTACCAGAGCAACTCCAGGATCACTGAACGAAAATAAACTTTTTTAGTCGTTAGCAAAGGAAAGCCTTCCGATAAATCCACTTTATAGAATTCAGAAAAATTGGAAATGGTATCGATCCCTGTGCGGTTTTCTTTTTTGACACCATTATTTAAAACGCTGCGAACTAAATCTAAATACTGTTTCATCTGCTTTGGCTCTTAAGATTTCATTTTTTTCTGTTAAAGCACGGTACCCTTAAGTAAGAAAATAGCTATCGAAAAATAAATAACTATTCCGGTAGCATCACTCAATGTAGATACAAAGGGACCAGAAGTAACGGCAGGATCCAACCCAATTCGAGAAAGAATAAAAGGCAGCATCGAACCGCTTATATTCCCCCATAGTACAACACAAATCAAGCTAAACCCTACAACAACTGCACTAAGTACAAGCTCTTCGTTGAAGACCCCGCTGGCTAAATATCCCCATCCTAAAATGACAAAAAAGCCTAATACCGACATAATGCAGCCCAACATAAGTCCCGACAAAAGTTCTCGGCGCAATACTTTAAACCAGGCCGTAAGTTCAATATCGTCTGTTGAAAGAGCGCGTATAATCAGTGTAGATGCTTGCGAACCCGTATTACCGCCGCTGGAAATAATCATAGGAATAAAAAAAGTGATAAAAACAGCACCTTTGATAGCCCCCTGGTAAGCCCCCATGGCTGTAGTTGTGAACAATTGTCCTACTAAAAGGAAAGCTAGCCAGCCAATGCGTTTTTGGATCATCTGAAAAATAGATGTCTGGGAATAATAATCATCCAGAGCATCCATACCGGCCATCAGCTGCATGTCTTCGGTGGTTTCTTCTTCAGCCACATCAATAACGTCATCTACGGTTACGATGCCTACGAGTATACCGTCTGAGTCAACGACCGGCATTGCTACACGATCATACTTACTCAACATTTTTACAGCATCCTCTTGGTCATCAAAAGCACTCAGCGCCTCATAACTTTCGTCCATCAAAGTTTCAATCCTTGCCTCAGGATCAGCCAAAATAAGCTGATTTAAACGAAGATCGTCGATGAGGTGCTCCTGCTCATCCACAACGTAAATAACATTCACTGTTTCGGCGCTATGGCCAAACTTGCGGATATGATTCATCGCCTTTTGAATCGTCCAGTCCTTTTTGACTTTCACATACCGGGGCGTCATCAAACGTCCAACGCTCTCGTCGGGATAACCCAGTAATTTCTGTACCTGCTTACGGTCTTCAGGATTCATGGAATTCATCACACGCTGGGTAAGATGCCCCGGCAGCTCTTCCATCAGTGCAACCCGTTCATCAGGTTCCAAATTCGACATCACCTCACTTAACTGCTGAGCGGTAAACTTATTCAACAATTCCAAGCCTTTACCGGCGCTCAGGTAGGCAAAAACATCCGCAGCTTTCTGTTTTTTGAGAAGTCGAAAAATAACCGTAGCTACTTCAACATCTATTTCTTCCAGTAGTTCTGCCACGTCGACAGCCGGTACATCGTTCAGGATATCCTTCAACGCAGCCCAATCTTTGGCTTCAATGAGCTCCTCAAATTCGGGTTTTAGAAGATGAACAATCATAAGTAGGACGCTTTTGAGCGGTTCTCAATTTACAGCTACATATGCCAATATCATCTAAAATGTTTACATCTGAGCTGCAATTGTTATCGCTCTGAATGTAAGCATAGCAATAAGATTTTCACAAAAGTATTCGAACATCAATAATTATTGAATGGGCAAAATTCCTTCAATCAACAAGGCGGTTTGCAATACCGAATCTTGCTATCCAAGAGCAGATGCATCGGATGCTGAAACGAATGCAGCATTTCAAAAGTTTCTTGCAAAATATTCAACGATTTAAAATCGTATCCAGTCCCGGTCTTCCAACAATTGAATGAGAGCAGGTAAGAAGGTAAGCGCGGCAATAAGCGTCAATCCAATCCCAATGAAAGCCATTTCTCCCAGCGACTGCAAACCGGGATGGTTGGTAAAGATAAGTCCGGAAAAACCAAGCATGGTAGTAACGGATCCGATCGTAATATGCTGTCCTGTACTCGATAGAACATCCCACATGCTGTTGCGCCCCTCTTCGCGATAACGGTGCGCAAGGTGCACCCCATTATCCTCACCGATGCCGAGTATGGCCGGCAGCACAACCAGGTTATAGAAATTAAACATCATCCCGGTAAGCATCATAATACCGAACAGCCATAACAAACCTACGACCAGCGGTAACATGGCAATAATAGACCAGCGTAACGAACGAAATGAGAAAATCATCAATAGAAAGACCATCACAAAAGTAGCCCCAACCATCCAGGGACTTTCACTTCTCATAAGTTCTAACATTTCGGCTGCAATGATGGATGTGCTTGCTGCATAGAATTTCTTACCGTTATCAAGCGTAACTTCACCTACATCATTTTTAAAAGCAATGGAATTTCGTCC
>DATFLI010000078.1:0-8331 GCA_035267805.1 Balneolaceae bacterium
AATAACGAGCTTCCCTTTACTTTACTAACATATTGGTAAAGGGATCCGTTTAAGAGCGTTATTTTTCTAATCGCGCTTACCAATTATAACTTTGAGGCCGATTCTTTGATGAGTAATTCCTATATTTAGTACTAAAAATAAGAACATCCCGAAAACCATTAAGGAAAGCTACTTATGGAACAAGTCCTACAGCAAGTGCCGCCGTTAACCAAACTAACTGAAGACGAAAAAATGCTTCAGGATGCGGCCCGAGATTTTGCAGAAAGTGTGATTAAACCCAAAGTTCAAGAGATGGATGAAGCTGCCAAGCTGGATCCCGACTTGGTACAGGATTTTTTTGATATGGGATTGATGGGCGTTGAGATTCCCGAGAAATACCAGGGAGGCGGCGGATCATTCTTTATGTCGATTGTGGCCATTGAACAAATTTCACGGGTCGACGCATCGGCCGGGGTGTTTATGGATGTACAAAATACCCTGGTTAACAACGCAATTCTGAATTGGGGCAGTGATTCCGTAAAAGAACGATTCCTCCCGCAACTGGCTACCCAAAAAGTGGGAGCCTATTGCCTGTCGGAGGCCGGTTCGGGCAGCGATGCGTTTGCCCTGAAGACAACGGCTAAAGAAGAAGGGGATCATTACGTATTGAATGGTTCGAAAATGTGGATCACGAATGCCAATGAGGCGGATATCTTTTTGGTGTTTGCCAACATAAACCCCGAAGCGGGCTATAAGGGCATTACAGCTTTCATGGTTGAACGGGATTTTGAAGGGTTTTCCGTTTCCAAAAAAGAGAATAAACTCGGTATTCGTGCCAGTTCCACTTGCGAGATTTTGTTAGAAGATTGCAAAGTGCCTAAAGAAAATGTACTGGGCGAAGTGGGTAAAGGATATAAAGTAGCGATCGAAACGCTTAATGAGGGTCGTATAGGGATTGGTGCCCAGATGATCGGTATTGCGCAAGGTGCCCTGGATGCAACGCTGGAATACACGAAAGAACGAAAGCAGTTTGGCCATTCTATTTCGGAATTCCAGGGTGTGCAGTTTCAACTGGCGAAGATGGCTATCGACATTGAGACTGCCCGTCTGCTGGTCTATAATTCGGCACGTTTAAAACAAAATGGAGAAAAATTTCTGAAAGAAGCTGCGATGGCTAAGTATCATGCTTCGGAAGTGGCCGAACGGGTGAGCTCCCAGGCCATTGATCTGTTTGGGGGCTATGGTTATGTGAAAGAATATCCCGTAGAAAAGTATTATCGTGATTCTAAAATCGGTAAGATCTACGAAGGGACATCCAACATGCAGCTGAATACTATTTCTAAACTCTTGTTGAAGTAGAGAAAATTCAG
Organism: Balneolaceae bacterium; assembly: GCA_035267805.1. Taxonomy (GTDB): domain Bacteria; phylum Bacteroidota; class Rhodothermia; order Balneolales; family Balneolaceae; genus Fodinibius. The sequence continues at coordinate 1,350 of DATFLI010000078.1, forward strand.
GGATTTTTTAGTGCGGACTCGATATACTTTTAAAAAGTAGTAATTATCCTGTCTGCATTTTACAGGCATAATCTCGATCCTCGGGGAAAGATTGGCGGGTCAGGATTCGTAATTAAATAAGCTCTCCTATTCTCCGGACCCTATCTCCATTTCCGGAAATCTGGAGTTTTTTTACCGATTGCTGTCAGGGGGATAATTACAACAGTACAAGAGTGGTAGGAATAGTTAGCTGCCGTAAATTTCTTTTAAGTTGTAAAACTGCTTTTCTACTACTAGATTGCTTCAGTATTCTCATTAACTATATGATAATACTGAAAATAGCAGGTTTATTACTACATAATTGTTAATAATAGAGGACATTTTATGCCTATTCCCACCGAACCCATTGGCAGTATCCCTCGATCGCCCGACTTGCAGCAAGCTATGAAAAGACATGCCGAAGGAGCCTTACCGGCAGAAGAGCTGGACAGCTTGATTGACGAGGCTGTTCGCGAGACAATCGAGCTTTTTGAAGCAACCGGTTCGCCCGTAATTACCGACGGTGAACAAAGTAAACCTAGTTTTGCAACGTATCCGTTAAGCAATCTGGATAATCTGGCACCCGACGGCGTAGTTATCCCGTTTGAAGACGGACATACCCGGCAATTGCCACGGCTGACAGGAGGTCCGTTCGAGTACAGCACTTTTGCCGGATCATTTTTACAGCGGGCCCAGCAATATGCAACTAAGCCGCTTAAGCAGTCGGTAATTTCGGCCTCCGCGATGTCTTTGCTTTATCCCCAGACCGGCATTGAAGGGTATTCCCGTGAGCAATTTATGGAGGAATTGATAGAACAGTCGGTCAATGACATACGTACTTGCCTGGATAATGGAGCCTATCACGTTCAAATCGATTTTACGGAGGGGAGGCTTGCCGTAAAGCTGGACCCTTCGAAAGGATTGTTGCAGCAGTTTATTGATCTTAATAATCAGGTGCTGTCTCATTTTTCGGACGAAGAGCGCCGGCGTATCGGTGTGCACACTTGTCCCGGCGGGGATCACGATTCAACGCATAGCGCTGATGTGCCTTACAAGGATTTAATTCCCCATTTGATGCAGTTGAATGTCGGTAATTTTTATATGCAGATGGCCAATGAAAAAGAACCGGAGGAGGTGTTACCTCTTGTGGCCGAACAGTTGGGGGATAGTCAGCACGTGTACATCGGGGTTATTGATGTGATCAACGAAGAGGTGGAATCACCGGAAACGGTTCGCGACCGGGTATTGACGGCTGCCGAATATATTCCGGTTGATCAGCTGGGAACCACCGATGATTGCGGGTTTTCGCCATTTGGCGACGACACAGCAACGGATCGGAATATTGCCTTTGAAAAAATTAAATCACGTGTTCGCGGCACCGAAATGGCATCCGAAGAGCTGGGCGTTTGATTCGCTTTTGAATGTAAAAAGGACCCTGCTTATCAGAAAATCCATTTGGCGGTCCTTACTATCAACGGTTATCGTGTGTCCCGCTTTTGATATCCACCCGGTTTTTAAATCTCCCCAAAGTTGGTACAATTTTACCGCTGAACCAAAATATGGCTGCGCTTAAAATGTAGACAATTATACTATATATATAGTATGGCAATAGGTAAAAAATTTTGCGGAAAATAAAATTTTCGGAATGATAGAATATTGTATTGTTGTTCGAATTGAGTATAACTGCGGGGCATTATCCCATTATTACATTTAAATCGTCTATTAATCTAAATAAAGCACGTTCTCGGTATGCAGGCACTAGACCCAGAAATGCTCAGAAAATTGAGCAAGGATGAAAAATCCTATAAAAAAATAAGAGAGATTGTAGAGAATCTTAGAGAAGAAGTTCAGCAAAATTCGGATCGGTTAGACTTATTGGAATCTGCTATTCGAAGTGATTACGATTCTATTTTAATAACCGAGTTGAATCTTAACAAACCCGGTCCAAGGATTGTATATGTAAACGATGGTTTTTGCAAAATGACCGGGTATTCCAAGGAAGAAGTGATCGGTAAAACACCCCGGATTTTACAAGGGCCAAAGACGGATCGTAAGGTGTTGGACAAGCTGAAAAAACGACTTTCTGAAGGGCAGTCATTTTTTGGGCAGGCTGTAAATTATCGTAAGGACGGATCCGAATTTATCAACCAGTGGGATATTCATCCCCTCACCGATAGTGAAGGCGAAATCACGCACTGGGTTTCTTATCAGCATGACATCACCAAGCGTAAGCGCGCCGAGGAGCAATTACTGGATACCAAGGTTGAGTTTGACGGCTTGCGCGAGGCATCACAGAGGACGGTTATTGATGTTGATGTGCAGGGCAATATCGTGATGGCTAATAAAGCCTTCAGAGAGCTCATTGGCTATGGAAAAGATGAGCTCAAAAGGATTAAGGTATGGGACCTGTTTCCCGAACGCTATATGAATTCATTGAAAGGTCGTTTCGATAAACAGGACGAAGACGCCTATTTCAATGGGGAGGAGTTCAAGGGTATCATTAAGCACAAAAGCGGGATCCCCATTCAGGTGAAAGGCGAAACCCAGATTCTGGATCTCAAGGATCAAAAACTGATTCGTGCTGTGATTGAAAATATATCCTTGCAAAAGCGCATTATGGAAACGTTAAAGAAACGGAATTTTGATTATGGACGGATCGTCGATACAGCATCTGAGTTTGAATATGAAGTCGCTTTTGACGGAGATAAAATAGTTATAAATGCCGTATCGGAATCATTTGCTCCACTCACGGGCCTTTCCGAAGAGGCAGTGACAGGTAAAGATTCGCTGGCTGCATTTATTCATAAGGATGATATCGACAGCGTAAAAGCACACCTGTTAAAAGTCAAAAAGGGCAAGGACTCTACCTGTGAATATCGATTGAAATGTAAAGACGGCAATTATATTCAAGTGATGGATTATGCACGCCCGGAATGGGATGAAACCCATAAAAAAGTGCAGATGGTACACGGGGCTGTTTCTTTTGATGAAGCTTATGAGGAATCACCCGAAGCTTAGTATTAAATTGGGGTGATTTATTTGTATCTTGACATGCAGACAGATCTTAAATTTCCCCTGAAAAGTTAGTACCAGGTTTTTGTATTATGGCTGATATTCAAGATATCCAACAGCAAATTATTCGGGAATTTGAAGCCCTGAATGACTGGACCGAACGATACAAGCACATCATTAAACAAGGGCGCAATCTCGAACCGCTGGATGAAGAATACAAAGTAGAAGAAAATTTGGTCAGAGGTTGCCAGTCGCAGGTTTGGCTGCACACTCATCTGGAAAACGGGAAAGTAATTTTTGAGGCCGACAGTGATGCTGCCATTACCAAAGGGCTGGTTGCCTTGATGGTACGTTTTTATTCCGGGCAGAAACCTGATACTATCATTGCCACACCTCCGTCATTTATTAAAAAGATCGGAATGGAGCAGCATCTCTCACCCACTCGCTCCAATGGTTTGGCTTCGATGGTAAAACAGATGAAAATTTATGCCATGGCCTACAAAACCAAGCTGGAAAACAATAAGACGGAAGCTTAGACCAAGATAATTTTTACGATTAAGAATATCGGGAACAACCGGACCTATGCCCCGGTAAAATGGCTCTGGTTATTATCCATTAACATCACATATTGTGATTTATTAAAGAATCTTAGCAATTATTAGGTTCTTCTAACTTAGTCGGCAGGTCTTGTCTTTTTCATTATTTTAAAATAGATATATATCGTCTATCATTGCTTCTTAGAAACCAGTTTTAATTGTATATGTATTCAATATCGGGCTTGAAAAACATGGCCTCTGCCAAGGATCTCGTCGAGGATCGATTTGAGCAGATTAACAAAACCGGTCTGGTAGTACTGCACAATGTATCATTTTCATTGTCTGCGGTTGGGCTATTATTCCTCATTGCTTTTCGGATCAATAATTCTATTTCTCTTTCTTGGTTTTTCCTGAGCATTACGGTTGCCTTTGCACTTATTCCAATGCTGGCGCGCAAGGGATATGAAAATGTATCCAAGTTTCTGCTGCTTGCCTATGTGGATATCTGTATCCTTATCTTAAGTGCCGTTTTTGGCAAGAATATGTTTATACAGGCATTCTATGTGCCGGCTTGTGGCCTCTCTATTCTTCTTTTCGGAAAAAAACACATGAAACTAAGGAACTTGGGGATTGGTATGGCCGTGGCGGGTTACCTTGTTTTAGACTATGTGATCTTTGATAAGGTCTATCTTGCAGCAGGAGAGGGAGAAATTGTCAAATGGAGTATCCTGGCGGCTGCTTTTGTAACTACCTGGATGACGTTCAACAAATTTTCCGATACCAAAGAGTTGGCTGAAGAACAGACGCAGAAACTGCTGGAAAAAACGCAGCTGTTGAATAAAGAGCTGATGCAAAAGAAAGAAGAACTTGAAGAAAACGTAAGTCAGCTCGAGCAGGCAAAGCAGAAAGTAGAGGAAGGATCGAAGGCCAAATCCGAATTTTTATCCACAATGAGCCATGAAATTCGTACGCCCATGAATGCTATTATCGGGATGACGAACCTATTGGCAAAAGATAATCCCAGGGAAGACCAGCTTGAGCAGCTGGAAATTCTTGATTTTTCGGCCAAAACATTATTGTCATTAATCAATGATGTGCTGGACTTCTCTAAGATTGAATCGGGAAAAATTGAGTTTGAAACGGTCGCCTTCGATTTGGAAAATCTTCTGAATGGGGTGTTGGAAAGCTTCCGTTTTACGGCGGAAAAGAAAGATGTTATGCGATATCTTGATGTGGAGGAAGACATTCCGGAAGTCATTTGTGGCGATCCGAACCGGTTGACGCAAATACTGAATAACCTGGTTAGCAACGCCGTAAAGTTTACCGAAGAGGGCAGTGTTGGAATTGTCGTTGAGAAGCAGGAGCAGGAAGACCATGATTTGCGTCTCTTATTTACCGTAACGGATACCGGTATTGGAATATCCGAAGAGAAACAAAACGAAATTTTTGATTCTTTCACCCAGGAACGTGCTGATACCTCCCGGATCTTTGGCGGTACAGGATTGGGACTGACGATCAGTAAAAAATTGGTAGAACTGCAGGGCGGCAAAATTTATGTTGAAAGTGAAAAAGGTAAGGGCAGTACCTTTTATGTAGAAATGCCGTTTGAGATTAAGGAAGAAGTCGAAGAGTCTTCATCCTTTAATCAATACACGATGCCGGAAAGTTTAAAAGGATCGACTGTTTTGCTTGTCGAAGATAATGCCATCAATCAGAAAGTGATGTGTCGTTTCTTGGATAAATGGGATATCAAAGTGATTCTGGCAGAGGACGGGCAGCAAGCCGTCGATGAAATGCAAAAAAATTCTATCAATCTGGTATTGATGGACTTACAAATGCCTGTGATGGACGGCTACCAGGCTACCCGGCGTATACGTGAGCTGTCTGATGCTCAAAAATCGGATGTACCAATCATAGCCTTGACAGCTGCCGCCCTTAAAGAGGTTAAAGAAAAGGTATTTGCTTCTGGGATGAATGATTATCTTACCAAGCCATTTAACCCGACAGAGCTCCAAAAGAAGCTCGAACACTACATCCTCAATAAGAATTAGAGAAGCAGTTCTACTAGAAATAGGATCGAATAAAAAGCGCCACCCTGAACAGGCGGCGCTAAACTAATAATAAAAAATAATTCTTAAATTGGTATCACCTCTTGTGCCTGTAGTCCTTTTTCGCCTTCTGCAACAGTAAATTCGACTTCCTGCCCTTCTTCCAGCTTTTTATAGCCTTCCATTACGATTTCGCTGAAGTGAACGAAGATGTCTTCGCCTTCTTCTCTAGTGATAAATCCATAACCTTTGCCGTTATGAAACCATTTTACGGTGCCTACTTCGCGTTCTGCCATGTTAAATCTCCAAAATTATTTTACTTCGTGTGCTACTTAAATGCTCAAAAACGCCTTGCTAGTGCATTAAAAGACGCCTGAACGCCTAAGTATAGTATATTTTTTGGGGATTACCTACTATTTGTAAAATTTCTATTCCATATTTTAAAAAAATTGTAATTCGCGTGAATAAAAACGGTTATGTTAACCTAACAAATAAAGTCTGTAAGGATAGATGATTTGGCCTATTTTAGCTATCATAATGGCGAATATAAATTTTTATATATAATAGGATATTAGAGCAACAGCGTTTTTTTGAGCATTATAATCCTATTGAAGATAGGGTAGGCCAGACGTTTTTTGTTGAGCTTTCCACCCGGTCGGGCATATATAAAATGTTCGGAAAAGGGAATAAGCTGTTGTATAGATAAGACCAAAAATGTACGAAACTGCCTATTTACTCACCGGCGCTTATTATGTATAAGTGAGGATTTCGAATTTACGAAAATGCAGAGATTGATCAACAAGGTCGGTTTGGCAAAGGTCTTTGAAAATAGGAAATATCCGGGGTTGAGTTCAGTACTAATCCCGCAAGAAAAACAGGACGATAACTTTGAGGAATGGGCATTGCGTGCGAAGTAACATGCTTATGTTCCAGGAAGATATATAAATCTTATTCCGTTATTTCCCATTACCCAAACGGGGGATAGGATTTTTTATTAGAGTTTTTAAAAGGGATGGTAACATTGTAATTGCCATCCCTTTTAAATATTACGAAGTATGACAAGTCTCAGAGCAATGAGCGCAGCCATCAGCCGGCTTAAAACCTCTCCTCTCTGCTTCGGTGACAGCAGAAGCACAGTTGCTGTGAACACCCAAGTCGGCCATATTACCCGGCTTGGGCAACCGAGAGCAGGTTGATTTATGTACTTCATGATCTCCATCATCATCTGTCAGGGTATGGACATAGTATCTAGACATAATCCTCTCTTTTTAATTGACTGTTTATTATTGGAAAGATCGAAAGAAGTGTTAATCCTTTCAAATAGCTGGTCTTAAAAAGAATTGATGCAAATCTAAATAACAGACGCTT
>DATFLI010000079.1:0-8057 GCA_035267805.1 Balneolaceae bacterium
TTGCGTAGATAATCCTTCATCGAATAGAATCAATTTCCATAAATTATAAAGCGCTAAATATAACAGTTTTTAGGCTCGAATATCGAGAATTTCGAATATCGAACAAGGAATAGCAGATTGCAGAAGTAGTAAATGCTAAATTTTCTCATTTTGAGTTCTTTTGTGCTGTAGATATGCTTTTTACAAAAATAGATATTAGTTCGTTATTCTCTTTAATGAGCGACTCTAAAGTTGTTGTCTTCTTTACCATGGGTTTTCTCAAGATGATTTGCAGGCAAATATGAGTTTCCCTTAGTTCTTTTAGGGCAACTTTCATTTTATGAATGAAGTCTTTCCGGGATTCGGCACTTTGCGCTTCACCATAATTCAAAGCGGGTGAAGATCCTGAACGCACTAATTGTCCAGCAAAATGTTTGCCCGTATAGGATTTTGGTAACATTTCGACTACTTCTAAGATATTTATTGAAAATTTTATCAACCGCTCTTCCAGGTCGAATTTATTTCGAAATTCCTTGTTCGATATTCTGCTGTTCATAATTCGTAATTCCTAATTAATAAGCCCTTTAGCTCGGAAACTCGTATAGCCGTCGCCGGCGATGATGATATGATCGTCAACGGGAATACCGAGTAATTTTCCCGATTTTACTATGCGTTTGGTGAGCTGTATGTCGGCTTTCGATTCCTTATTATTACCACTGGGATGATTGTGAAGCAGTAAAATACTGTTCGCCTCATTCATCACTGCCTGGCGCATCACTTCGGCGGGATCCACTATCGTTGCAGTTGCTCCGCCCGAACTAATTTTCTTATACCCCATTACTATTTTAGCATTGTTCAGAAATGCTACGATAAACACTTCTTTCGTCAAATCGCGCAACTTGGGACCAAAATAAGCTACGGCATCCCCGGGAGAAGTAACTTGCACTTGCTCACCTAAACCAGCTACCTGGATGCGCCTGGAAAGCTCAAATACCGATTCCAGTGTTAAGGACTTAACTTTGCCCATGCCAGGAATCACTTTCAGATCCTGCCAGCTTTTGCGAGCCAGATACCGAAGTCCGTCAAAATGGTCGAGCAGGGCCTGGGCCATCTGAATCACGTTCATCTTGGTACTGCCGGTACGCAACAGGATCGCCAGCAGCTCAGCATCGGACAAACTTTCGCTGCCGTAATTGACCAGTTTTTCACGGGGTTGTTCATCAGGCTGCATCTCTTTGACGGTTCGTTTTATAAAATTATCAGCTTCAAATTGTTCAGAATTGCTCATAGTAGTCTCCTCTTAATTGATGGTTTATTAAGTAAGACTGATATCCACACAATTCCTTACAAAAAATGTAAAAAACAGAGGCATATTCACTTTTTGTGAAACAATTTTTCTGAAGTTCGTATGATCGAAACCAATGTTCTCTTATAATTCAACTCATAAATGGTATCAATGCAAAAGGTAAATCAGCGTAGAACAACGGCTTTTTTATTTCTAATACTGTTATTTTCTTCTCTCCAACTCCATGCTCAATCAAAAGATGAGAATCACCAAAATACACTCAGTCCTTTACGAATTAAAAAGGATATAAAAATTACCGGTGACTTATCCAATCCGGTTTGGGATAAGGCCCGCTCAGTTTCTATAAAATACGAAGTACAACCTGATGATGATTCCCCGGCGCCGGTTGATACAAAAGTAAAAGTACTCTATAGCAAGAATAACCTTTATATCGGCTTTATCTGTAATGATCCGAACCCACAAAAGATCCGGGCACATGTAGCCGACCGCGACGAAAGTTTTCACGACGATTTTGTCGGCATCTTTTTGGATCCTTTTGACAGTAACCAGCATGCCTATGAGTTTTTTATCAATCCACTGGGGGTACAAATGGATGGGATGCGTACGCACAATAATGAGGATATGAATTATGACGTGCTGTGGAAATCCGAAGGCACCATTAATAATTCGGGATATACGGCAGTAATGAAAATCCCTTTTAAAAGCCTTCATTTCCCTAATCAGGATGTGCAAAACTGGTCGATTCAATTTATTCGGAATTATCCCCGGAACAATCGATACCAGCTGGTATGGACCAATGTGAAGATCGATAACTCGTGCCTGATGTGTCAAAATGGGGATTTGGTTGGCTTGAAAAATGTGAAAAGCAGCAACACCGTAGAGCTGCTGCCCTATGCGATGAGCTACCAGAACGGATCGATCAACAATCCGGATGATCCTTCTTCAGGATTCGATAATAGTCCTGTCCGTGGTCGCATCGGTGGGAGCATTTCGTATTCCCCGAACTCTACAACTTCGCTCGATGCAGTCGTAAATCCTGATTTTAGCCAGGTCGAAACCGATGCCACACAAATTGACGCGAACCAGACGTTTGCACTTTACTATTCGGAAAAACGGCCATTTTTCATGAAAGGATCCGATTTATTCAATACGCCCGAAGACCTGTTTTATTCCCGCATGATCAATCATCCGCTGGCAGCGGGGAAAGTCACCCAAAATTCCAGCAAATACAGCATCGCATTCCTGACTGCATACGATCGGGATGCAGCCTTTGTAATTCCCGGGAAGCTCGGCAGCTCACTCATCAAATCGGATGTTCACGCCTATGATAACATTCTGCGTGGAAAATATAATATTGGAAATGAGTCTTATGTCGGCGGTTTACTGACGACCCGAAACCAGGGAGAAGGATTCAACTATGTAGGAAGTCTCGATTGGAATTTGAACCTGGCCGATCATTATTATTTCAGCGGTCAGATGGGCTATTCGGATACTCACGAATTACAGGACACGACCTTGTTCAATGATTCACGCCGCTTTGGCCATAGTTCCTATGATGCTGCCTTCAACGGGCAACGATATGGGGGCAGTTTGATCAGTGCCCAGTTTGAGCGACAGGCAAAATATTATAGCTTTTCCGCTGAGTATAAGTCCTTTTCACCCACCTTCCAGACCCAGAGCGGATTTGTTAATCAAACGGATATGCGACAGTTCCAAGCCAGTCAAAATATTTCATGGTACCCGAATAAAGATTGGTTCTCTAGCGGCAACTTGAATATCAACGGGAGCTGGCGCTACGATTTTGCGGGTCAGTTTATGGAGCGTTACCTCTATGCCGGTCTGTACAACCAATTTGGAGCTCAGACCAGTGTATCGATTGGATATCTGCCACTTAATGATGAGGAGTATCGCGGTCGTTTCTTTACGGCGATGTATCGCACGATGATAAATGTGAATTCAAATCCTATGAATGAATTATCATTTGGAGGTCATTTGGAAATCGGGCGAAGTATTTACAGAACGGAAAATCCGACACTGGGACATGGCTATAACATTTCAGCATATACGAATATCAAACCAACGCCACGATTGCATCTTTCCCTCAATTATAATTATTCCACTTTATCATCGCTGGATAATTCCCAGGAATATTACAGCGGTGATATCATCCGTCTGAACAGTAAATATAATTTCTCGCGAAAGCTCTTTCTGCGTTTCATTACACAGTACAATTCCTTCAACAAGCATTTCCAGGTGTATCCACTGCTGTATTACAAGCTTAATCCGTTTACAAAATTCTACATCGGAATGACCGATTATCTAAAAAAATATAACCAACCGGGACCGGCGGGCGTTAACGGACTTCGTCAAACCAATCGCGAGTTTTTTGTGAAGTTTCAGTATTTGATTCGTAGCTGACAGGGCAGAAGTGAAGCGGGGAGAAGGCAGTCGATAAATGTTCGAAACTAAAAGGGTGATCACTAACGGTTGCTTTTTCCCGCCTAACCCCTAATAGCTATTCCTTTTCATATTCCAGAATATCACCCGGCTGGCAATCGAGCGCTCCACAAATAGCATTGAGCGTCGTAAAGCGAATCGCTTTGGCTTTACCCGTCTTCAAGATGGACAAGTTCGAAATGGTAACGCCCACTTCTTCCGACAGTTCGGTAAGCGACATGTCGCGCTTTACCAACATCAAGTCTAGATTTACTTTGATAGCCATGGAATTAAATAATTAATGTGAGTTCGATATAAACATAGAAGACCTATCTTACTCCTTCGCCATCTCGAATAGAGACTGCGGAATGAGAGATCTTTGTTGAAAAGGACGAATCCTAATTACAACGATCTCCTAAATGATAAAGATGCTGTAATCAATACGGTCAATTTTTATCTCGAACTCACGGTAATCAATACTGTTATGTTGCAGAGAAATTGTCAATAGTAAGCAAGCGACGCTTTTAAGGAAATAATACATTTTACACCGTAAGTTTTTGTTCTTCGTACATTTCGTAGCCTTGCCTAAACACTTCTGCTATCAAAAGAATACCAAGTCCAATCAAAAGGTATTTATAATCCGCCTGCCACGACCATTGAAGCACAGAACTCAGTTCCTCAAATGTTGATAAATACCAGTATGAAATAGCTTGAAAGACCAGTTGTAGTGGTGTTATCAGCAATACCAGATACGCTAAAAGTCGCAACTGAGCTATATTTTCTAAGGAAAATGGTTCTCCATCTTTTAGATTCTTGAGGATAACTTTCAACCTGCCCAGCCCGTAAAGCAAAAGCGCAATAACAGCAAGCCTGGCAATCACCAAAGCCAAATAAGGTATTGTAGCTGAATATGAGACCAGACCGGGAACAAGGTTAGCTGTCAGCCCAGTCAAAGCTAGGTCGGCGGAATGTAACCCTAAATCGGGATTACCGCTTAATAGTCCAGTTTGTAAAGATGTCGATAATTGAATAGGCGGTGAAAAAGGCCAGGCGCCAAATACTTGCAGGATCACCTGAACTAATATGATAACGCCGTACACCAGGTAACCTGCCCATGCAAGTTGTACCCAAAAGTTGATAAATGATATGACCGCCCCCTTGGCTTTTGCTCTCATAAAAATGGAATTTATTTTTCCCGTTCATTTATTAATAAATCACAAAATTATTTGAATAGCAATAAATTTTTATTGTTTATCAATAAATAATTATTGAATAAGGGTAAATAGCAGTATACAATCAGGATCAATAACAATGTAGGACGGATTGGTAATCCGTCCCCTCATTGGCTATATAAAAACTGGGAATTCGATTCAATAATTTTAGAGGGAATCTGCCATCTTGAAATATTGTGCAGGTGTAAGGGCTACACTTGTCATACGCTTCCCACCGGAGGTACAAAACAAGATAGCACTGGAACTGAAAAATGGGCCGGGCTACCCATCCGGCCTACAGGGAGGAGAAATTAGTTCGGGAGTACAATTCCCTCACAGCTAATAAAAAAGGGAGAGGCAGCTAAAAATATTAATCTTTATCCGGCAAGATGCCCGATCTACGCATCATCCAGGACACCTGCCATCTCATATTTGCCGTCTGTAACTAATCCTCGTCCGGGCCGCCCATCAGGGGTTCGTTCATGGCACGGATGCTGGCGTTAGGCAAACCCTCGGGATAGTTCTCCTTGCACATGTCGAGGGCTTCGATGACCATCTCCAGGTGCAGCTCTTTGGAATCCTCATAGAACTGCTGTGCTTCATCACTTAGCTTGGGCTTGCCGTGCAACGGCTTATCACTTACGCAAAGCAGCGTGGCGTTGGGAATACGATACCGGTAACCATTCGTGGCCACAGTAGCCGATTCCATATCCACTGCGATGCTCCTGCTCATGTGGATTTGCTCGACCGTGCGCCGTTTTACAAACTCCCAGTTCCGATTTCCCGTGGTGAAAATGGTGCCCATTCGATGCTCGCGATTATATTTGTCCAGCACCTCTTTCAGATACACATTCAACAGGTAGTTGGGAGTAATAGGGATATTTAACGGCAGGATATCATCCAACACCCCATCATTTCGCATAAAGCCGGTAGCCAGCACGAAATCCCCGATTTCCTGGTGATTGCGGAGTCCGCCGCAGTGTCCGACCATGATCATAGCATCGGGACGCAATACTGCTACGTGATCGGTGATCGTCTTTGCATTTGAGGGCCCCACCCCGATATTAATCAGTGTAATTCCTTTATTATCTTTTAGTTTGTGATGATAGGCCGGCATCTGAACGCCGTCCCGTTCGGGTTTCACGCAATTAGGGAATTTCTCCAGGAAGACTTCCACGTGCATGTCGTAGTTGGTAAAGAGAATATAGCGCTGAAAATCTTCCGGTTTTGTTCCGGTGTAATGCTCCAGCCGATTAAGCGAAATATCGATGCGTTCCGGGCTGAACAAAAAGAGCTTTTTCTGGGTAATATCCCACTCATCCTCATCGGCATTATCCAATAGCTGGGGATCGTTCATCGCCAAGCGCTCGCGTGATGGAATCACTTTAATAACGGCCCCCTTTTCGGCCAGTTTCTTCAATTCTCGCAGCAGATACCAACGGTACGCTTTGGGTCGAGCCATCTCACCGGTGATAATAGGATTATGTTTGGACCACGACCTCTTGACCAGTACTTTGGGATATTCTCCTTTTTCATAAATTGATTCCATGATGTCGCAAGCTTCCTCAACATGTTTGTTGATCTCGGCTTCCGAGCTAATATCTTCAGATTGGAATTCGTAACGTTCAGCCATAAATAGTTTTTTATATGAGTGATAAAACTTTTCAATTCTCTATTGAACCCTGGTCGGTAGTCCATGAAAATAAGGAATATCAGACACCAATATTTAATCTTTTATACCGAAAAATGAGGCTGGATGCTGAATCCGAAAATAATGAGGGAGATTTTTACGTGCTCAAGGCCCCCGAATGGGTAAATGTCATCCCCATTACCGCAAATAAACAGGTGATTTGCGTAGAGCAGTACCGGTATGGGATCGAGCAGCCGACACTCGAAATTCCCGGCGGTATGGTGGATCCGGGCGAAAAGCCGCTCGAAGCTATTCAGCGTGAACTTGCCGAAGAAACGGGTTTTATCTCAGATTCCTGGTTGAGTCTCGGAAAGGTGAGCGCAAATCCAGCGATTATGACCAATTTCACGCATCTATATTTGGCCGAAAAGTGCCGTTACAAGGAATCTAACAACTATTCCATGGATATACACGAGCGTATCAACGTACACACGATTCCAATTGATGATTTTCTGGGATTCGTGGATAAAGGCATAATTGATCATTCAATCGTAGTGGCTGCTGTTGCCCGGTATTTGCTGAGAGATCGCCGGAGGCAAAAAGACGGACAGCTGAAGTAAAAACATAACAGCCCCATAACACTAATCTTTCTTGGTAAAAATTTCTATCACGCCATTGCCACCCCGTACGCCGTAAGCAGCTGCTTCACTTCCCTTCAATACTCTTACATAATCAATATCATTCACATTGATCATACTATTCACATTCGAATAGTTGTTACCCACCGGTTGCCCGTCTATAACAAACAGCGGACTAGTTGATGCCATAAAAGAAGCAGAGCCTCTAATATTAACATCTACATTATTGCCCGATCCACTGACAATTACGCCCGGAACTTGTTGTAAATAATAGGCCAGATCGCGTCCAACATTATTTTTATTGGTAACGGTATCTTTATCGCGTTGCTTAGCAACATTTTCGCTTCTTGTGGAGCCCGAAGATGAGCATCCAAGGGCCACCACTAAGGTCATCACAAGTAATAAAACATTTTGCTTTCTCATCTCTTTGTTTTTTAAAGTTATTACATCTCCATTGCTTTGCAATAATTTAGTAAAAAAGTGACTAATGTCTTCCTATATGGATCAAGAAATTAAAATTTACTCTCCTTGAACACCTGTTTTACACGGCTTATTACATTATATTACTGGCCGTTAATCAAATATTTAAAACAGCAGAAATTATAGAATACAAATGATCTGGCTTCTTCTTGCAGGATTGTTGGCAGGTTTCGCCGTGGGATTTATCGGCGCAGGCGCAGCCGTGATTGGCTTACCCTTTCTGCTTTATCTGAATCATATGGCCCCCGGCAATGCCTTGGGCACGAATGCGTTGGGCGTGGCTTTCACCATCATCCTGATCCTGCTTTACCGTATTTATAAAAAGGATGTGTACCTAAAAGCAGGTTTGGCTTTTGCCTTGCCCGGACTCGGTGGGG
>DATFLI010000080.1:0-3194 GCA_035267805.1 Balneolaceae bacterium
AACGTATCTGCACAATTATCCACACGATTGGCGTAAGGGTACGCCGCTTATGCAATTCCCGGTAGAGTCGTGGTTTATTCGCACTACCGATGTCAAAGACAAAATGGTCGACTTTAACAAGAAGATTAACTGGAAGCCGCCAAGTACCGGTAGCGGTCGGTTTGGAACATGGCTCGAAAACAATGTCGACTGGGCTATTTCTCGTCAGCGTTACTGGGGGTCTCCCATTCCGCTTTGGGTAAGCGATAAGAATCCCGATCATGTTGAAGTAGTGGGCAGTATCGAAGAGTTGAAGAAGAAAGCCGGTCTGCCGGATGACGAGGAAATCGATCTGCACCGTCCCTACATTGATGATATTACCTGGAAAGGGCCGGACGGCGGAACTATGCATCGCATACCCGATTTAATGGATGTTTGGTTTGATTCAGGGTCGATGCCGTTTGCACAATGGCATTATCCGTTTGAGAATAAAGATAAATTTAAAAGAAACTTCCCGGCCGATTTTATTGCCGAAGGCGTCGACCAAACGCGCGGATGGTTTTACACCTTGCATGCGCTGGGTACGATGCTTTTTGATCAGCCGGCCTATAAAAATGTTGTCTCCAACGGACTGGTGCTCGATGAGGACGGCAATAAGATGAGTAAATCCAAAGGCAATGCCGTGGAGCCGTTTGAGGTGATCCAGGAGTATGGAGCCGATACGGTGCGCTGGTATATGATGAGCAACTCATCGCCTTGGGAAAATTTGAAATTCAGCGAAGAGGGGCTGCAGGAAACCCAGCGTAAGTTCTTTAATACGATCGTAAACACCTACTCTTTCTTTGCGATGTACGCCAACATCGACGGCTTCACCTATTCGGGCACCCCTATTCCTGTGAGTGACAGGGTGGAAATGGATCGCTGGATCAGTTCCCGTTTAAATACTATTATAAAGCAGGTTGATGAGTTTCTGGATGATTATGAGCCTACAAAAGCGGCACGTGCCGTCGAGCACTTCGTGGATGAGCTAAGTAACTGGTATGTGCGTCGCAATCGACGCCGGTTCTGGAAAGAAGGCAAAAGCCTGGATAAAACCGCCGCCTATCAAACATTGTATGAATGTTTGGTAGATTTAGCTAAATTGATAAGTCCCATTGCTCCATTTTTGGGCGAATGGCTGTATCAACGGCTAAACCAGGTAACACAGGCGGATGAAGAATCAGTGCATATCTCATTCTATCCAACGGTAGAAGAGACGGCTATTGACAGGCAGCTGGAACACCGTATGAAGCTGGCACGACAAATTTCGTCGATGGTACTGAGTTTGCGTAACAAAATTGAAATTAACGTACGTCAGCCGCTGGCTCGAATTATCCTGCCGATTGAGGATCAGGAAGAACGCCAGGCCATAGAATCGGTTAAAGATATCATTTTGGATGAAGTAAACGTTAAAGAGATTCAGTTTGTGGATGACGATTCAGGTATTGTCCGCAAGACGGCAAAGCCGAATTACCCTGTATTGGGTAAGAGGTTGGGCTCTAAGATGAAACCGGTGGCTGCCAAAGTACAACAGTTAACTACGGAAGAAATTACCGAGTATGAGAAAAGCGGTTCTATTGAGCTGGATCTTGGCAACGACGGCATCGTAAAGCTCGGCAGTGAAGGGCTCGAGATTAATCGTACCGGGCTCGAAGGCTGGTCGGTAGAAACCGAAAATGGCCTCAGCGTGGCGTTGGATACCGAAATGAGTGCCGAGCTTATCCAGGAAGGACTGGCTCGCGAATTTGTAAATCGTATCCAGAATATGCGTAAAGAGGCCGATTTTGATGTAGTAGATAGAATTACGATCGGATTTGAGGGCACCGAGCAGCTCGAGGAAGCCGTTGAATCCATGAAAGAATACATAAAAAGTGAGACGTTAGCCGAAGATATTTCGCCCCATGAGCTTAAAGTTTCGGATTTTGTAAAAAACTGGGAAATTGGTGACGGCGAATCCACCATTTCCATCAGAAGAAACCCTAATTAAGAAAGTGAGTGCATTATGGCATCTGCAAAAAAAGAAAGTACAACCAAACAGGATCGCGTTTCCCCGTATTCAGATGAAGAACTCGAGTATTTTCGGGAAATCATCTTAAAAAAACGTGAGGAAGCTGAAAAAGAACTGGAATCGCTTCAAAACTCCCTGCGCGACAGCATGGAGAATGCAAACGATGAGTCTGCTTATTCATTCCACATGGCTGACGCCGGGACGGATGCGCAGGAGCGTGAAAAAACGTATATGCTCTTTAATCGTACGAAAAAATTTGTCCGTTATCTGAACGATGCTCTAAAGCGTATTGATAATAAGACATATGGCGTATGTAAAGTGACCGGAAAAAAGATTTCCAAAGGCCGTCTTGAGGCTGTGCCTCATACTCAATTGAGTATCGAAGCAAAATTGAAACGTCGTTAATTATCCTGTAAGACTGTTACCATTTGAATAACCGAAAGCTCACTGCACTCGCTGCTCCGGCAATTATCGTTGTAATACTGGATCAGGTAACCAAGTATTGGATTCGTCTTTCGCCGGGTTGGCAGAATTTCGATATCATACCCGGTTGGCTTGCTTTCCACTTTACCGAGAATCCGGGCATGGCTTTGGGGATGCGCTGGGCCTCAACCGAGGTGATCAGCATCATTGCCATTGTAGCCACTGTTGGGATCCTAACTTATGTGCTCTATAATAGGGAAGAAGCTACAACCGGTTATCTTTTTTGTATGGGATTGGTTCTGGGAGGAGCCTTTGGCAATATTATTGACCGGATATTTATGGCTCGAATACAAAACTATGGCGGATTTCTGCAAGGCCATGTTGTCGATTTTATTCATTTCACACTCACTATTAACGGTTATCCGGTCTTTCCTTACATTTTCAATGTAGCGGATGTCGCTATAAGCACGGCCATTATCTCTATGCTCATCTTTCATAAAAGAATTATGCCCGTTCCAAAATTAAATGATGATGAGGTTGAACAGATGCCATCCAGTCCCGTACAATTTGAATCTGAAGGTGGCGAAAGTAAATTTTTATCCGAAGGGGAAAAAGGAGAGGAAGACCGCGCTGCCGAATAGCAGGTTTTTGGAATATTTTGACAGGCAGTAAAATCCATACTGTATTACCACAAATCGTGAATAAGGCCAGCTGCTGGTAGTTTATTTCTGTATACGATTGGAAG
>DATFLI010000081.1:0-6536 GCA_035267805.1 Balneolaceae bacterium
TTAATCTGTGGCCTACCGTTATGGGTGCCCTTTTTAGTAGTGATAAGAATGACACCGTTAGAACCGCGAGAACCGTAAATGGCAGCGGCTGAAGCATCCTTTAGAACCTCAATCGACTGGATATCATTAGGATTCAACGTAGCCAGCGGATTTGCTTTGGGCGGGGTAAATGCAGCCCTGCGTCGGAACAGATCACCCTGCAAGTTGGTATTCTTTGAAATGGGTAATCCATCAATAACATAGAGCGGAGAATTACCGGCAGAAATAGAGCCGGTACCTCGTATTTTTATCTGCGGTGTTGCGCCCGGCTCACCGGTCGTTTCCTCAACATTCACCCCGGCTATTTGACCCTGGATGGCATTTTCAAAGCTTGTAACCGGAACATCCTGCAATTTTTCCGAACCCACCGAAGAAATCGAGCCCGTTACATCCGTTTTTTGCTGAGTACCATATCCCACAACAATCACATCCTGAAGCGCTTCGACATCAGGTTGAAGCGCGATATTAAATTGGGTTCGACTACCGATCGCGATTTCCTGCTTTTTAAATCCCACAAAAGAAAAAACAAGCGTTTGCGCATTATCCGCTACCGTCAGATTAAAATGGCCATTCCCATCGGTAGAAGTTCCGTTGGTCGTCCCCTTAACAACGACATTTACACCGGGTAACGGATTGCCATTTTCGGCATTAGTCACCGTCCCGGTAAGTTCCTTATCCAGCAGCTGGTCCGCAGCTTTTGGCAAAGGAGGTCGTTTAATAAAGACGATTTCCCTGGTTTTGGAGATGGCTGCCCGGTACTGTGTATCCCGTAGCAAGTGCTGCAGAATAGCTCCCACAGTCATCTGATGTAAGTTGACATTCATTTCTTTATTCAGGAAACCGAGTTCAGCATTGTATGCGATCCCCAAATTTGCTTTATGAGCTACTTCTTCAAGGATATCCCGGATGGCTTTTTTCTTTGCTACCACCGAAATCACCTTGCTCAGCTCCGATATATGATCCGAATACTTTTCTACCAGATAATACGAACTGTTATACACCTGGTTCGAACTGGAAGTGTAGTATTGGGCATCCACCGTTGCTGTCATCCCCGTAACAAAAAATGACGTAACAAAACATAAAAAGAGTGCTATCGCCATGCTATTTGTCGCTTTCCCTTTCATAAGTACCTCCTTATGGATTTGGTCTTTTGTGTAAAAAGTGTACCGTCTATTGTTCCTTCTTCTTATAGAAGGTCACCACCTGCTGATCAATTTTGTATCCCATATCCAATGATGTGGATATGACATCCATATTGCGCTGGATAATTCTGCTTTTAAGCTCTGCCGTTAAGCGCATTTTTTTTAGAGAAGAATCGCTGAATTCAACCTGGATATCGTATTTTCGCTCCAACTGTTTGGCAACTTCATCCATGGGTGTATCTTTGAACTTCAGATATCCCTTTGTCCAGCTTAGATAAACATCGAGATCTTCGACTGTCCTTTCCTTAATTTGATTGTCCTTGCGATAGAGCTTTCCCACCTCACCGGCCGTTAAAACCGCCATATTCTTTACGAAATCCTTCCGTGATTTTAATTCTACCCGGCCCCGTTTTACAACTACACGAACCCCGTCGTCTTCGGGATAGGAACGTACGTCGAGTTTAGTACCTACTACCCGCACTATAGCTTCGCCGGCATGAATAATGAAAGGGCGATCGGGATTATGAGTAACATCAAAAAAGGCTTCCCCTTTTAGAGTAATCTCACGTTTATCCGCTTCAAATACCTTTGGCAGGATAATTTTACTTTCCCCGTTTAACTGAACCTGGGTACCGTCGGAAAGCGTAACATTGCCGCGGTGTCCTTTCTCAATAGAGATTTCCCGAAGCACAGGATCAGCCACCTGCGGCTTGGTATATAAATCCTGATAGGCCAGGATACCCAGCAGGGCAGCAATAACAATTATGGCGGCAATCCGTCTGAATTGTGAAAAACGAGCCCTGTTGGCCTTTATATTATGAGTAATCGGGAATATAGATGTATTTCTTTCGCGCTTGATACGTTCCTTGAAATACTGCCAGTCTTCATCGGGATTAAACAACTCCTCAAAATGCTTGTCCTGCCTTGAAGAAGCTTCCCAGATTTTTCTTAGCTCTTCCATCAATTTCTGGTTTTCGGGATCCGATTCTATCCACTGTTTAACTTTGTCGTTTTCAGCCGGTGTACACTTATCAGCTAAAAAGCGCGCAACTAATTGAGTATTCAATTGAATTTACTTTTTGTGATTAATGCTTCTTTAAATCATTATCTGTCCAATAGACAGGCGGGACGAAGGGTACCCCCAAAAGTTTGAAAACTTTTTTACGGAGGAGGGCTTGTTAACTAACCTTAATCGAGTTTTAGATAGGCGTGGCTTAATGTTCCTGACCTGAATCGGGCTTTACCCCTTTTAAAAATGAACTATTCTCTCTTTGAGGAATGCCAGATTTTATAATTTGAAATTTATACCGGTTCCATTTTTATACTCATTCCATTAACAGAAAGGCTTAAAAATAAAAAAGTCCCGCTTAAATGGCGGGACTTTAAAAGCTACCGAACTTTAATTCTAAAATATATTATTCAATCATCGGTTCATCGGGGATAGGCTCATTTAAATGTGCTTCGACTTTTTCGACCGGCAGACGATTTTTAACAGCCAGCCAAGCCACAAAAAGTGAAAAGATCGCAATTACGATAATATCCCATCCAACGCCCAAAAAGCCGAGGTTACCGGCATTCTTTGAAACTGCGGGATACGATCCAAGCCAACTGATAATGGCCAAGCCGATCAACCATACAATAGCCCAGATGCCGGAACGGAATTCAAGCTGTGGAGTATTATCACTCACAAATTCATGGATGACTAAAATAGCATAGCCAATTAGCACAGCAATCATCAACTTCCATATCGTTCCCCATCCGGCCCAATAGACCACCAAGTTGGCGGCTAAAAAACCGAGATAAGCAATTACCTTTACAAATGGCAAACGAAATGGGCGTTCCTGCTCAGGTAATTGCTGACGCATGGCTAACAATGCCAATGGTCCGGATCCAAAAGACAGTACCGTGGCAGAAGTCACAAAACCAACTATTTTTTGCCATCCCGGAAAAGGTAGAAAAAAGATTGTTCCTGCAATAAAGGTTAGTATCACACTCACCCAGGGTACTCCGCGATCATTCACCTTCGCCAAAGCGTGAGGAGCATTTTTATTACGTCCCATCGCATAAGAAATGCGTGATGTTACAGTGGTATAAATTAAAGCTGTATCCGCCGGAGAAATAAAGGCATCGATATATAACATCACCGCAAGCCAAGTCAGTCCCATAGCTCCCGCTATAGCAGCAAGCGGACCAAAGGTAGCGGCAATGTCATTTAATTTCCCGGTAAAACTGGTTCCGATGTTAGCCCAGCCGTGAGCCAAGGCACCAACAGGTAATGCTCCGATAAAGGCAACCTGCAAAGCTATATAAATAACCGCTGTCAGTAATACCGATCCAATGATAGCGATGGGCACGTTGCGCTGAGGATTTCGTGTTTCGCCGGCCAACTCAACGCCTTGCCTGAAGCCCAAATAGGAAAACACAATACCAGCCGTGGCAATTGATGAGAACACCCCTTGCCAACCCGACGGGAAAAAGCCGCCGGCTGAGGCATCCGAAAAGTGGCTGCCGTGAAAAACGGTTACAAGGAATGCAATGATCACCAGCGTGATAATCCCCAGTTTCCACCAGACCAGAGCATTATTCAACTTTGAGAACCAATGGATTCCAATCACATTCACCAGGCTAAATAAAGCCATCAACCCCACTGCAACAGCAAAGCCCGGCCCCGTAAGTATCGGATCGCCATATTTATCGAGGTGTTGTAGCCACGGGATATAATTATTTGCATACTGCAGGGCAGCCAAAACTTCAATAGATGTCGTTGAAGCGGCAGCAATCCAGGTAATCCAGCCGAAGGTGTAACTGGTAAAAGATCCAAAAGCAAAGTGTGGAAATCGTACGACGCCGCCGGAAACCGGGAACATGGTTCCAAGCTCGGCGTAACTGAGACCGATAAACACAATCATAATGCCACCGATGCCCCAAGCAATAACAGAAGCGGGCCCGGCCTCTTCTGCTGCATTTAGAGCCCCAAAGAGCCACCCTGAACCAATAATTGAGCCTACCGCCGCAAATAATAAACCAATAATACCCAAGTCGCGACGAAGACGTGAATCATCTGAATGTTTCATATTGTTATTCATCTTTTTTTTCTTTTAGTATTGTCCCATCCATAGGTGAGTATTTAAAAGAGGACAAGTGCATTAAACTTCCTGTGAAATTTGTATTAGAAAGGTGTAATTCAGACAGTGTGAATTTTCGCCTGTAACAGAAAAGTCGTGAAGAAACATAAACTGATAGGATAATCGCCTAAACATAATTTAGGACTAAAAATACATTTTTTTTTAAAGATACCTAATCAAATCGAAGTGCCGTCCTAAAAGGGTATTATTAACGTACTAATAATTAGTTCGGGTGCTCTCTGATTATTTCGTCTGCTTGTACTGTTGGGGCTTTTTAGATGAAGCTAAAATATTTGGTAATAATTTGTAAAACAGAGAATAGGCCTTCTGCTTTCAACAAATAACCTAAAAATATGTATTGCCATTTAGTTGGTCACGGACATCCTGTAGAGCCTTACCCATATGATTTTCAACCGTTTTCCGGGTGATATCCATAATCTGGGCAATTTCTTTGTAACTCAATCCATGTTTGCGATGTAATTCAAATACCATTTTCCGACGTTGCGGCATTTGTTCTACAATTTTCCAGATTTCTCCTATTAATGCCATCTCTTCATTCGAAAGATTTCTGCCTTCACTTACAGGATTGTGGAAGTCCTCCTCATAATATCTTTCGGAATATTCGCGGTGAGTCTTGCTTTTCTCCAGCTGATTCAGCGCCTGATTTCTTACGGCCTGATAAAGATATACCGACAAAGAGTAATAGACACTCCAATCCTTACGGTTTCTCCAAATTTTAAGAAATACCTCCTGAACACAGTCCTTAGCTATATCAGGTGATTTTACCAGCTTGACAGCAAAGCCGCAAAGTCTGCTATAGTATTTGAAGAATAATTCTTCAAATGCCAAAGCATCCCCTTTACGAATCCTATCAACCAGCCTGATATCGTCCTTCTTTTTATTTTGGCCGTTGGTTTTCATATACGTGAGCGATAGATAGCCGCTAAACCAATCGTCAGCTAATTTTATGTCCTTTTCAAAGACTTTGTCCGGTGAAATAACCCACATTTTTTGCCGTTACTGCCTTCAATATAGCTTGGCAAATTTTCATAACAAACTATTAAAAAACATATGTTTATTATTAAAAAAGCGACGGGCCTGTGCCAGCCGCTTTTTAATATCCATCTTTCGAAAAGGAATTATTTAAAAGATCAGTTATCCTCATCTTTCATTTCAATTCCACCCGGCTTACGATGTCCAATTCCATCCGGAGGACCATTATAATAGCGGAATGTTTCTATGACTTTCCCGTCTTCGTTATAGACTCCTTTCCGTACTTTTTCCATGTATTCTTTGCCTTCGTCACCTGGCAAATCACTTGGATTTGGTCCCCGGTAATGCAACCAATTCGAACTGTATTGACTGATATACTTTGAATTTGCTTCAACAACCTGCTTACCATAAGCGGTTACGTCAATCTTTGTATTTTGTGTCGAAGGAAGTCCTCCAAAAAACAGGCACTCCGGAATCCAATGGGCTTCCAACCCCTCATGGATAATCTGAGCGGGGAAAAGCAGTCGCCATTCCGCCATACGCACGGCATCGGCAGCCAGATAGGAGGCCGAACGGTGATCGGTCTTATGCCAATATTGATAGCCGTACCCGGGATCGAAGGCAATCATCACATCCGGCTTTAATTTCCGAATCCACCATACCATTCGACGCAGCACTCCCAACCGATCCTGAAATTCCATCATCCCATCCGTATAACCAAGATTGATATAATGATCTTCGGGAATACCTAGTGCTTTCAGGGCGTCAACTTCTTCCTGGCGCCGAATCTTTGAAAGATGATCGCGTGTCATATTCGGATCTTTTGTGCCCACGTTACCGGTTGTCAGAATCATCACATACACCTGATTTCCATGATCCTGCAACATAGCCATCGTCCCGTGGGATCCGCCGTCGTCATCGGGATGTGCCCCGATAAACAAAATAGTCTTGCCCTTCCACTCACTCACCGGTGTCTTCGGTTGCGCCCAAAGCAGGGACGGTAAGATAAGGAGTGCTAGTAATCCATATATTTTTTTCATAGTGATACCTATGGTTTGTTTAGATTTTAGATGTCGTAAGATTGCCATCGGACGAACCCTTCGATCGCCTCATATTCTGCCAGGCCCAGCGCATCATAAGAACGAGCGGTTCCCCGGTTACGTTGATCAAGTCGCTCCCAAAATTCCCGGCTGTCGTGTCCGGGATAAAGCGGCCGGTCTTTTTGTGATTCATGTTT